>JBDHSQ010000033.1:0-30723 GCA_039808285.1 Paracoccaceae bacterium | reverse complement strand
GGGCGCGGGCGGGCGCGGGCGGGCGCGGGCGGGCGCGGTGGAACAGATGTTCGGGGCGCTTGATGGTGCCGCTGCCTCCGACGCCGGTTCTGCTGGCGAGGTCGCAGTGCGCCCGCCCTGAGGGGGGCGGTCAGCGCCACCCGGGCCGGGCGCCCGGGGGAGAGGGGGGAGCCGGGCGCGCTCCCGGGCGGGGCGGTGGCGGCGCTTCCACGGGGGCGACACGAGACGGAAACGCCCGTTTGCCTCACCGCACCCGCCGCCCCGCCGGAAGCCCCGTGACACGGGAGCCGAAAGCGCCCACAAGGAAAGGACGGAGGGCATGACGGTGATGGACACGGCAGACGGCGGGCGCGCGGTGCGACGGTTCCTGATGCTTCAGGGACCGCACGGACCGTTCTTCCGCCAGCTCGGCGCGATGCTGAACGCCGCGGGCGCCGAGGTCTGGCGCGTGGGGTTCAACCGCGGCGACGAGATATTCTGGGGCCGCGCGGGCTATCTTCCCTTCACCGCCGGCCCGGAGGACTGGCCCGCCGCCTGCGCCGGCCACCTCGACCGGCTGGCGATCACCGATCTCGTCCTCTACGGCGACGCGCGGCCCGTCCATGCCGAGGCGGTGCGCGAGGCGAAGGCGCGCGGGATCACCGTGCATGTCTTCGAGGAAGGCTACCTGCGGCCCTACTGGGCGACCTACGAGCGCGGCGGCTCGAACGGGCATTCGCGGCTCATGGCGCTGTCGGTGGCCGAGATGCGCGCCGCCCTCGCGCCGTCTGAGATGGAGGTGCCGAAGGCGCCTGCCCGCTGGGGCGACATGCGCGAACATGTCTTCTACGGCGCGCTCTACCATTTCTTCGTCCTGGCGATGAACCGGCGCTACCGCGGTTTCCGCCCCCATCGCGGCGTCACCGTGGCCGAGGAATTCCGGCTCTACCTGCGGCGGCTCCTGTTCATGCCGCGGCACCGGCTGGAACGCCGGCTTGCCACCTGGCGCATCCGGCGCGGCGCCTTCCCCTATCACCTGGTGCTCCTGCAACTGGAGCACGACGCCAGCTTCCGGGCCCATTCCGACTTCGGCTCGCAGACCGATTTCGTCACGCTTTGCCTGGAAGGCTTTGCAGCCGGGGCGCCGCGCCACCACCACCTCGTCTTCAAGGCCCATCCGCTCGAGGACAACCGGGCGGGAATCGACCGCGCCATCCGCGAGGGCGCGCGGGCGCTGGGGCTTGAGAGCCGCGTCCATTTCGTCCGCGGCGGCAAGCTCGCCGGGCTGCTGGAAGGGGCGAGGACAGCGGTGACGGTGAATTCGACGGCCGGCCAGCAGGTGCTGTGGCGCGGCCTGCCCCTGCGCACCTTCGGCCGCGCGGTCTATTCCAAGCCCGAATTCGTCTCGTCCCAGGCGCTGCCGGACTTCTTCGCCGACCCCCATCGCCCGGACCAGCGCGCCTATCGCGACTACCGTCAATACCTGCTCGAAACCTCGCAGCTTCCGGGCGGCTTCTACTCCGCGCGGGGGCGGCGCTATCTGCTCCGGCAGGCCGTCGACATGATCCTTGCCCCGCACGACCCCTACGATGCCCTGCCGCAGGGGAAAGCGGCGCCGCGGCAACAGTTGCCGACGCGCGCCTAGACCCTCTGGAAAAACCCTGGCCCTTTCTTTAGGCTCGCCCGCGGTTGAGGCAGTTTCCCGTCAAGAGGAGCCCGAGCGTTGAAGATGACAACGACCCGCTGGGCGCGAGGCTTGGCCCTTCTGGCGGTTGTCGGCACGGTCTCGGCCTGCGGCCTGCCGCGCTCGGGCCCGAGCAAGCGTGAAATCTACAAGAGTTCCGTGCTCCAGCAGGGTGACGCCTTCGTCGTCACCGTCAATGCCGACGTGGCGCGCCTGGCGTCGCAGAATCCGCCCCTGACCTTCACCAACGGCTTCATCGGCTCCGGCCTCGTGGGCTCCGACGACATCCGCCCGGGCGATGTGCTGAACCTCTCGGTCTGGGAAAACGTCGACAACGGCCTTCTGGCGGACCAGGGGCTGAATTCCACACGGTTGCAGGAAGTGCAGGTCGACGGTGACGGCTACATCTTCGTGCCCTACGCGGGCCGGATCAAGGCCGCGGGCAACACGCCCGAGGCGCTGCGCCGGATCATCACCGGCAAGCTCGAGACCCAGACCCCCGATCCGCAGGTGACGGTCGCCCGCCTGGCGGGCAACGGGGCCACCGTCTCGGTCATGGGGGGCGTCGGCGCCCAGGGCGTCTATCCGATCGAACGGCCCACCCGGACGCTTGCCGCGATGCTGGCCAAGGCCGGCGGGGTCGCCATCAAGCCGGAGATCGCGCAGGTCACGATCAGCCGCGGGCCGCACACGAGCACGGTCTGGCTGACAGACCTCTACGCCGATCCGCGCAACGACGTGGCGCTTCGCCCCGGCGACACAATCCTTGTCGAGGAAGACCGCCGCGCCTTCACCGCGATCGGGGCGACGGGCGGCCAGAACCGCGTGCCCTTCGACACCCAGGAGCTTTCGGCGATCGAGGCGATCGCCCAGGTCGGCGGCCTTGCCACCAACTTCGCCGATCCCAAGGGCGTCTTCATCCTGCGCGAGGAGCGGGCGGAGATCGCCAACGAGATCCTCGGCCGCAGCGACCTGTCCGGGACCGTGCGCATGGCCTATGTCATCGACCTGACCGAACCGGGCGGCATCTTCAACGCGCGCGACTTCATGATCCGCGACAACGACACCATCTATGTCACCGAAGCGCCCTACGTTCAGTGGCGCAAGACGCTGGCGGCCGTGACCGGGACAGCGAATTCCGCCAACGCGCTGACGAACGTCACCGAATAATGGCCCGAGCGTCCCAGGACGCAGCCGCCGGAGCCGAAGCCCGGCGGCTCTTCGTCTTTTCCGGCGGCTTCCTGACCCAGCCGCGCATCCGCCGCATCCTGACGCTTTCGGGCTACGACGTGCACCTCGGCAAGCCGGCGGGGCCGGAGGACCGGATCGGCGTCTGGGGCCGCAGCCCGACCGCGCCCAGGGGCGAGGCGGTTGGCGGCTGGACCGGCGCGCCGGTCGTCCGCGTCGAGGATGCCTTCCTGCGCTCGGTCCGCCCCGGCCGCGATGGCGGCGCCCCTCCGCTCGGGCTTCTGATCGACGATCTCGGCGTGCATTTCGATTCCTCGAAGGCGTCGCGGCTCGAACGCATCCTCGCCGCCGATCCGCTCGACGACGGCGCGATCCTCGCCCGCGCCCGCGACGGGATCGAGCGGCTGAAGGCCGCGCATCTGTCGAAATACAACGCCTTCGATCCGGGGCTCGCGGTGCCCGAACCCGGCTACGTTCTGGTGATCGACCAGACCCAGGGCGATTCCTCGATCGAATGGGGCGGCGCCTCTGCCTCCACCTTCCGCGAGATGCTCGTCTTCGCGCAGGAGGAACATCCCGGCGCCCGCATCGTCATCAAGACCCACCCCGAGACGGTGGCGGGACGGCGGCCGGGGCACTACGGCGAAGGCCACGCGCACGGGCGCATCTCGCTTCTCGATGCCCCGGTCTCGCCCTGGAAGCTGATGGAGGGCGCCGTGGGAGTCTACACCGTCTCGTCCCAGATGGGGTTCGAGGCGATCCTGGCCGGCCACCGGCCGCGCGTCTTCGGCCAGCCCTTCTATGCGGGATGGGGCCTGACCGCCGACGAGAATCCGGTCGCCCGGCGCGAACGGAAGCTGACCCGCGCCCAGCTTTTCGCCGCCGCGATGATCCTCGCGCCGGCCTGGTATGACCCCTGCCGCGACCGGCTGTGCAGCTTCGAGGAGGCGGTGGACCAGCTCGAGGCCGAGGTGCGCGCCTTCCGCGAGGACCGCGGCGGCCATGTCGCCGTCGGCATGCGGCTGTGGAAGCGGCCGCAGTTGCAGAAGGTCTTCGGACGGGAACGGCCCGTGATCTTCGAGAACGATCCTGCCCGCGCGGTGGCGAAGGCGCGGGCCGGGGGCCGCGGGCTCCTGGTCTGGGGCGCGGCCGATGCCGGGGTGTCCGCGGCGGCGGGGGAGGTTCCCCTCTGCCGGGTCGAGGATGGATTCCTGCGCTCGCGCGGGCTCGGGGCGGAGCTTGTGCCGCCGCTCTCGCTCGTCGCCGATCCGGTCGGGATCTACTACGACCCGGCTCGGGAAAGCGCGTTCGAGCGGCTGGTGGCGGCGGGGCCGCCACCGGGCGGCGAACAGCGCGCCGAACGGCTCATCGCCCGGATCGCGCGGGCGGGCCTGACGAAATACAACCTCGATCCCGAGCCGCTGCCGGAGCTTCCGGCGGGCCACCGCATCCTCGTGCCCGGCCAGGTGGAGGACGACGCCTCGGTCCGCCTCGGCGCGGGGCGCGAACACACGAACCTCGCCCTGCTCGAGAGGGTGCGGGCGGAGAACCCAGGCGCGGTGGTGGTCTACAAGCCGCACCCGGATGTGGAGGCGGGGCTGCGGACCGGCGCGGTGCCGGCGGAGGCGGCCGGGCGGCTTGCCGACGTCATCGCCCGCCGCGCCAGCCCCGCGACGCTGATCGAGCATGTCGACGAGGTTTGGACGATCACCTCGACGCTCGGCTTCGAGGCGCTCCTGAGGGGCAAGCCCGTCACCTGCCTCGGCATGCCGTTCTATGCCGGCTGGGGCCTGACCCGTGATCTCTTCCCGGAACCGCCGCGCCGCCGCGCCCGGCCGACGCTCGCGGCTCTCGCCCATGCCGCACTCATCGCCTATCCGCGCTATGTCGATCCGGTGACCGGCCTGCCCTGCCCGGCGGAAGTGATCGTCGACCGCATCGCCCGCCACCAGATTCCGGCGGCGGGTCCGGCCAGCCGGTTGCTTTCGAGGCTTCAGGGACTTTTCGCAAGCCACGCCTCGCTCTGGCGGAAGGGCGGCGCGTCCTAGTCCCCGGGCGCGGCCCACAGGCTGAGCGTGTCTGCCCCCACCCGTTCGACGCCCCGAAGCCGGAAGCGCCCGGCATCGGCCAGCGCGGCAAGCCCGAGCGCGCCGATCGCCGGCCGCGCGTCCGCGCCGAGCGCGACGCCGGCGGTGAAGAGTGCGATCTCGTCCACGCACCCGGTCCCGAGAAGGGCCGCAGCGAACTGACCGCCTCCCTCGCAGAAGACCCGCGTGAGGCCGGCCAGCCCGAGGGCGGACAGGATCGCGCGGGGATCAAGCGCAGCCTCCGCCTCGTCCACCTCGATCAGCCGCGCCCCGGTCGCCGTCCAGACCGCCCGCGCGCGCGGCGGGGCGGATGGCCCGTGGACGAGCCATACCGGCACCTCGCGCGCGCTGCGCCCGAGATTGCCGCCCGCGTCCAGATCAAGACTGCGCGCCGCGACCACGCGCACCGGCTGGTGTGCGACGCCAAGACCCCGGGCCGTCAGCATCGGATCGTCGGCCCGTGCCGTGCCCGCGCCCACCATCACCGCATCATGCATCGCCCGCATCGCATGGACCCGCGCCCGGGCCCCGGGCCCGGTGATCCAGCGGCTTTCGCCCGCCGCCGTGGCGATCCGCCCGTCGAGGCTTGCCGCGAGCTTGAGCGTCACCATCGGCCGGCCCCGGACGACGCGGGAAAGGAAGCCGCGCTGGAGCGCGCGCGCCTCTTCCGCCAGCACGCCCTCGGTCACCGCGATCCCGGCCGCGCGCAGCATCGCATGGCCGCGCCCGCTGACGCGCGGATCGGGATCCTCGATCGCGGTGACGACGCGGGCGACGCCCGCGGCCGCCAGCGCCCCGGCGCAGGGAGGTGTCCTGCCATGATGCGCGCAGGGTTCGAGCGTCACATAGGCGGTGGCCCCGCGCGCCCCCTCCCCGGCGGCTGCCAGCGCCACCGTCTCGGCATGGGGGCGACCTCCCGGTTGGGTGAACCCTCGCCCGAGGACGCGGCTGCCCTTCACCAGAACGCAGCCTACCGCCGGGTTCGGCCAGACCCGGCCCAGCCCGCGCCGGGCGAGGCCGAGGGCGTGGGCCATGTGGCGCCGGTCGTCTTCCGCGCTCACTCTTCCGCCGCGCCGGCGGGACGCAGCTCCGAGACGAACTTGTCGAAATCGTCGGCGGCCTGGAAGTTCTTGTAGACGCTGGCGAAGCGGACATAGGCGACGGTGTCGATCCGGGCGAGGCTTTCCATCACGATCTCGCCGATCGTCTTCGACGGGATGTCGGTCTCGCCCAGGCTCTCGAGCCGCCGGACGATGCCGGAAATCATCTGGTCGATCCGCTCGGGTTCGATCGGGCGCTTCTGCATCGCGATGCGGATCGAGCGTTCCAGCTTGTCGCGATCGAAATCCTCGCGCTTGCCGCTCGACTTGATCACCACGAGGTCGCGCAGTTGCACCCTTTCGTAGGTGGTGAACCGCCCGCCGCAGGCCGGACAGAACCGCCGCCGCCGGATCGCGACATGATCCTCGGCCGGCCGGCTATCCTTCACCTGCGTATCGACATTTCCGCAAAACGGGCAGCGCATTCCCTTCCCCTCGGTCCGAATTTCCGGTTACCCACAGGCACTATAGCGGCCCCCCAGGATTTGGGTAGGGGGCATTTGCCGCCACCAGATCATGGACCGCGCAGGAGGGGAATTCGCGCAACATTCTCCCCTGCAAATCATCTGCCGGCTGTAGCAGATTGCCGCGCGCCCGGCCCGGGACAGAGTGCACAAGATTCCGGCCGGGCGGCCGCCAACACGGACCCGCCGCAGGAGCGCCCCGCAAGGGCAGGCGCCCGCGGGCCGGATCGTGCCACCACGGGCGGCGGGGCGTCTGGTGCCAGGTCCGGAAACGGCCGTCGGTGCCGGGCGCCCCACCCTCAGCCGCGCGTGGCCAGATAGAGCGTCCAGCCCTGCCCGGCACCGACGGCGCGCGCCCCGGCCACCCGCGCTGTCGCCGCGCCCGGCGGCCGGCAGAGGATGACCGCATCGAATCCCGACGCGACGAGCGCGGCCACCTGCGCCGCCCCGGAAGGTCCGGGTGTCGCCGCGACGCGCCGGTCGTAGTCTGCCATCGCCGCTGCAAGGGGGCCGACGATCTCGAGCGGCTGCTGCGCCGGGTTGGCGAAGGTGGGCACCGCGAGGCCCCGGTCGAGGCCGAGAAGGAACGACAGGGGCTTGCACGCCTTCTGGTCGTCCCGGCTCTGGCTTTCGGCGGCAAAGGCCGGCGCGGCGAGCGACCGCGCTGGCAGCCGTTCGGCCGCCGCCAGGAAATCGCGGTAGGCATCGCCCGACCGCGCCCAGACGAGCGTCACCATGAGAAGGTGGAGCGGCAGGAGGACGCTGATCGCCCGCACCAGCACCGGCGCCCCCGCCGTCTGGCGCGCCGGCGCAAGGCCCGCGGCGAGAAGCGCGAGAAGCAAGAGCGGCATCCGTTCGGCCAGATGGCCGACGCCGAAAAGGCCGGGCGGAACCAGCACCACCAGTGCCGCGGCCGCCCAGGCAGCCGGCCCGAGCCTGCGGTCGAGACGCAGCCGCCCCGTCACGAGGCCCGCGGCAAGCAGGGCCCAGAGCGCCGCACCGAACAGCCGGTCGCCCGGGGGCCAGCCGCTTTCGGCAACGCGAAGCCCGGCGTCCGCCCGTATCCAGACCTCGTCGAGAAGCCGGGTGCCGAGGCTGCCGTCGCGGAGACGCGCGGCAAGGTTGCTGACGGTTCCGGTCACGCCGCCCTCTCCCCCCGAGGTTGCGCTGGCGAGGAAGAGCGCGGCCGGCACCGCCGCGACGGCGAGAAGCCTCAGCGCCCGCAGCGGCAGCGTGCGAAGCCCGCGCCGCCCGGATTCGAGCGCCAGCGCCACCTCGACCGCGGCAAGAAGCACCCCCCAGAGCGCGAAGACGAACCCGTGGGTGAGGAAGACGACGATGCCGGCCGGAACCGCGAGGGCGAGCTGGCGCGCGGGCGCGCCGCGCCCTGCGATCCAGAGGCCGAGGGCTACGAGCGCGAGCCCGAGGCCGAGCAGGAAGTTCGCAAATCCCCAGCCGAGAATGAAGCTGTGGGCCAGGATGCCGGCGAGCGCGACCGACAGCGTGCCCGCCTGCCCGCGCAGGCACCGCGCCAGCACGAGAACCCCCGCGAAGGGCGCGGCAATGGCGATGAGCGCCACCACCCGCGCCGCAGCAAGCGGGGGCAGCAGGCGGAACAGCGCCGTGCCGATCGCATCGAGCCCGAGGTTGGGCAGGAGGTTCCAGGCCACGCGGTAGTTTTCGGCAAACCAGGGATCGCGGCCGGCGTCGGCAAGGATCGCATAGCGGAAGGCGTGGGCGTAGAAATCGATCAGGGGCAGAACCGGCGCGGTCAGGGCCGGAACCAGGCACAGGGCCGCGACGAGCCACGGCCACGCGCGCCCCCGCGCCGACATCCTGTCCCCGGCGCCGATGGTCGTGTCCGAACCCACGCTGTCACCCTTGCCCGAGTCGCCCGCCTCAAGCGTCCCGCAGCGGGGCATCTTCGCCAAGGGGAAAGCCCCGCCGGCCCGAGCGCCGGCCGGGCAACGGCCGGATATCGCCCCGGTTGCCGCGGTTTCCCGCCGAGGGCGCGGCCGATCTGCGCGGGTTTTGGCCGGCTTCAGCGCCGCCGGCCGCGCAGGCGGTGATAGACCCGCCGCACCTCCTGATAGAGCACGTTCCGGCGCGGAAATTCGGG
This sequence comes from Paracoccaceae bacterium, assembly GCA_039808285.1. Classification (GTDB taxonomy): domain Bacteria; phylum Pseudomonadota; class Alphaproteobacteria; order Rhodobacterales; family Rhodobacteraceae; genus Albidovulum. The sequence goes on along the minus strand of JBDHSQ010000033.1, from coordinate 22,102 downwards.
TCTGCGGGTCTTGCGGTCGTGGACGGTGAACTCGACCGTTTCCTTCCAGTCGAGCGCCGTGATCGTCTCGTAGCGAAGCCCGAGCTTCCAGGCGAGGTAGGGAAACGAAATCTGGTCGCGCCGCGAGAACCGCAGGACGTGTTCGAACCAGCGCTCACCGAAGCGGACGAGGGCGGGGGCATTGTGGCGACGCAGCAGGAAATGCCCCTCGATGAGCCCGGCGTGCCGCGGCATCCCCTCGGCCCGGTAGGTCCGGGCGCGCTCCTTCAGGATGGCGTGGTCGTCGAGCCCGTTTTCCCAGGCCGTCTGCAACTCGTCGTAGACGCAGTCGCGGCGGAAATGGCGGAAGGCCAGGAAATCCGCCTCTCCCTGCGCGCGGACCGCGGCCAGCACCTCCAACGGGTCGCGCCGGAGCCGGGACTTGTTGTCGAGCCAGAGCGACCATTCGGCATCGGGGAAATACCGGTGGGGCCTGAGCTTCGCCCGGCGCGAGGCGCGCGCCGGGTCAAGCCCGTCGAGCGGGTCGTGGATCACCTCCACCCCGGGCAGGCGAACTCCCTCGCGGTCGGTGAAGAGGACGCGACGGCAGCTTTCGAACCCCCCGAACACCTCCGGGTTGAGGGGGTCGGCCGAGCCGTAGTGCGCAGAGTAGAGAACGAGGCTCATGGCCGGCAGTATATCGGAGCCGGGCCTGTTGAAAAGCGCGATCGTCTTCAGGCGGAACGCGCAAGCCGCCGGGCAACGGCCTGAAATTCCATCAGATTCACAAGGAAGATGCGCGGCGGCTCCTCGGGCGCGCCCTGTGGCGCTTCAGTGGCTTTTCCGGCGGAAGTCGCAAAGCGACTGTGCGCCTGCCGCCGAGAGGCCCGCACCCTCGGCCCCGAGAACCACCAGACCGGTGCTCGATGCCGCCTGGTCGGCCCTGAGGGTGAAGGCGATCGGCTCGCCCGCCCGCCGCGGCGGCTCCGAAGCGCGCCAGACCATCGTCGTGGGCGCGAGGTGCAGCCTGCGGATGGCGTAGTCGCCCGCCGCGCACCAGAAATCCGCTGCCCCCGACTTGCCGCGCCAGGGAACGGTGAAGGCATCTGCCCCCTCAGCGTTCACGATGAGCCCGTTCTGGGCGGTGAAGGCCCCGGCCGGGGTGGCCAGAAGCAGGGCGGCGAGAAGGGCGTGGCGCATCGGGCGCTCCTTTCGGATCGTGACGGCTTCCATATAGTCATGTCTCGGCCGTGCGCCAGCCCCCTCGGGCCCGCGTCCGATCCGCCCGCCTACCGGCCGCGCAGATGCACCGCCACCTCGCCCGACCAGGGCTCGGTGAGGCCGCGCCCGCCGCCAAGGTCTTCGAGGATCGGCCTGAGCCGGTCGAGATTGGCGATCATCGCCGGCCGTGCCGCGGCCAGCGCCTCCATGCTGTCCCACTCGCCGACGATCACGAAGCTCCGCTCTCCGCACTTCATGACCCAGAAGTTCCGTCCCCCGGCCATCGTGCCGGTATCGAATTCCCTATGGATGCGGACGAACTCGTCCTCCTTGCCCGGCTTCACTCGCATGTGCACCACGTTCATCGCAGTCATCGCGCGTCTCCTTTTCGGCAAAGGTGCGGTCAGGATAGCACGAACGGGGGTGAAACGGGGGATTCGCTTCGGGGCCCTGCCGCCTGTCCTGCCCGCACGGGCGGGCGGGAAACAGCCGCCGTCGAGGGCAAGGAAGACCTACCCCCCCGGAAGCGGGACAGGAGATCGGCGGTGGCAGGTCGCAGCGGCGACCGGTCACTGATCGAGGAAGCTCCTGAGCTTTCTCGACCGGCTCGGATGCTTCAGCTTCCTGAGCGCCTTGGCCTCGATCTGGCGGATGCGCTCGCGGGTCACGCTGAACTGCTGGCCCACCTCTTCCAGCGTGTGGTCGGTGTTCATGCCGATGCCGAAGCGCATCCTGAGCACCCGTTCCTCGCGCGGGGTGAGCGAGGCCAGCACCCGGGTCGTCGTCTCCTTCAGGTTCTCCTGGATGGCGCTGTCGAGCGGCAGGATCGCGTTCTTGTCCTCGATGAAATCGCCAAGCTGGCTGTCTTCCTCGTCGCCGATCGGGGTCTCCAGCGAAATCGGTTCCTTGGCGATCTTCATCACCTTGCGGACCTTCTCGAGCGGCATCTGGAGCTTCTCGGCCAGTTCCTCGGGCGTCGGTTCGCGGCCGATCTCGTGCAGCATCTGGCGCCCCGTCCGCACCAGCTTGTTGATGGTCTCGATCATGTGCACCGGGATGCGGATCGTCCGGGCCTGGTCGGCGATCGACCGGGTGATGGCCTGCCTGATCCACCATGTCGCGTAAGTGGAAAACTTGTAGCCCCGGCGATACTCGAACTTGTCCACCGCCTTCATCAGGCCGATGTTGCCTTCCTGAATGAGATCAAGGAATTGAAGGCCGCGGTTCGTGTATTTCTTGGCAATGGAGATGACAAGACGAAGGTTCGCTTCGACCATTTCCTTCTTGGCCTGCCGCGCCTCCTTCTCGCCCTTCTGGACCTGATTCACGATGCGGCGGAATTCCTGGATGTCGACGCCGACATACTGGCCGACCTGCGCCATGTCGGCGCGCAGATCCTCGACCTTGTCGCGGCTCTTCTCGATCAGCGCCTGCCAGCCGCGGCCCGACTTGGCCGCCATCCGGTCGAGCCAGGTCGGGTCAAGCTCGTAGCCGCGATATTCGTCGATGAACTCGCGCCGGTTGATGCGGGCGGCATCGGCAAGCTTCACCATCGCCGAATCGATCTGCATGATCTTGCGGTTGATGCCGTAGAGCTGGTCGATCAGCGCCTCGATCCGGTTGTTGTGCAGGTGAAGCTCGTTCACCAGCACCACGATTTCCGAGCGCAGCTTCTGATAGGCGGTCTCGTCGGCGACCGAAAAGGTGCCGTCCTCGTTCAGCGTGGCCGACATGCGCAGATCCTGCATCTCGGCCAGCCGGGCGTAGTCGCGGGCGATGATCTCGAGAATTTCGAGAACCCGCGGCTTCAGCGCCGCCTCCATCGCGGCCAGCGACATGTTCGAGGCCTCGTCGTCCTCGTCCTCGTCCTCGGCCTTCACGATCGGGTTGCCGTCGGCGTCGAGTTCCGCCTCGGCCTCGGCCTTGCGCGGCGCCGGCTCGACACCGTCGACCACCGGCGCCTCCAACTCGTCGTCGCCGTCGAGAGAACGCCCGAAGGTCGCCTCGAGGTCGATGACGTCGCGCAGAAGGATGTCCTCGTTCAGAAGCTCGTCGCGCCAGATGGTGATCGCCTGGAAGGTCAGCGGGCTTTCGCAGAGCCCGGCGATCATGGTGTTGCGGCCGGCCTCGATGCGCTTGGCGATGGCGATCTCGCCCTCGCGCGACAGAAGCTCCACCGTGCCCATCTCGCGCAGGTACATCCGCACCGGGTCGTCGGTGCGGTCGAGCGTCTCGCCCGCCGAGGTGGCGATCGCCACCTCGCGCGAGGTCGAGGTCTCCACCACCGCGCCGCCCGCGGCCTCGCCCTCCTCGGCCTCCTCCTCCTCCTCGATGACGTTGATGCCCATCTCCGAGAGCATCGACATCACGTCCTCGATCTGCTCGGAGGACACCTGTTCGGGCGGAAGCGCCTGATTGAGCTGGTCGTACGTGATGTAGCCGCGCTCGCGGGCGTCGGCGATCATCTTCTTGACCGCAGCCTGCGACATGTCGAGCGTGTGCTCGCTGTCGTCGGATTCGGGCTTCTGCTCGTCGGTGTCCTTGGCGGCCATCGGGGCTCCTTCCTTGGCGGGCGATTCGGGGGGACGAATCGGCTCGGGTTGTTTATCGAATCATCGCCCCCAATCACAGGGGGCGGAGCCGGGGGTGCGCCCCCTTCAGGATTTCTTCTTCTCCCACACGGCCGCGTCGATCAGCCGCTGAAGCTCGGCCGACAGCGCGCCCCGGTCCTCGCCCATGTCGCTGTCGTCGTCGAGCTTGGAGCGTTCGGCGCGGTGGCGCGCCTCGGCCGCCTGACCGAGCCGCCAGGTAAGACCCTCGTCGGCAAGGCCGGACAGATCGTCCATCGCCTCGGCGACCTCGGCCTCGACCCCGCGGCGGGCTTCGAGCTTTGCCAGTTCCTCGGCAAGACACATTGCGGCGAAATCGCTCCCGGCGGTGGTGCGCACCGGGGGGGCGATGCGGACATGGGCGAGCGCGAAGAGCTTTTCAAGCTCCGCGCCCGCGGTCCGCGCGACCTTTTCGCCGAGCGGCGCGGCATCGCCGTCATGGGCGGAGGCGAGCAGGGCGTGGCGCAGCCGCTCGTGGCCGGGGTCGCGGAACTCGACCGTCTCGAGCTGGCTTTCGAAGCGGGTGGCGCAGGCCGGATGGGTCAGCACGATGGCAAGGATCATCGCCTCGCGGAGGTAATCCTCGACCTCCGCCCCCGGCGCCGCGGCCAGAAGCGAGGCGCGGGTGCCCGGCAGGGGTTCCGTGGCAGGGCCGGGGCGGAACCGCCCCGCTTCCCGCCCGCCCCGCGGCCGCCCGGGTCCGCCCGGGGATCTCGCCGGGCTGAAAAGCTCGCGGCGCAGGCGCTTGATCTCCTCGCCGTAATGGGCGCGGATCGAAGCATCGGCGATGCGCCGGATCGTCTCGCGCAGCGACTTGTCGAGCGCGGCGCGCCGTTCGGGGCTGTCGAAGACGCGCCCCTCGGTTTCCCGCCGCCAGAGGAGGTTGACCATCGGCTCGGCCCCGGCCAGCGCCGCCGCGATCGCCTCGCGCCCGCGCGCCCGGATCAGGTCGTCGGGGTCCATCCCCTCGGGCAGGATCACGAACCGGAGCGCCTGCCCCGCCGAGAGCAAGGGCAGCGCCAGATCGACGAGGCGGGTGGCGGCGCGCAGGCCGGCGGCATCGCCGTCGAGCATGATCAGCGGCTCGGGGTGAAGGCGCCAGAGAAGGCGGAGCTGGTCTTCGGTGATCGCCGTGCCGAGCGGCGCCACCGCCCCCTCGAACCCTGCCTCGACCAGCGCGATCACGTCCATGTAGCCCTCGGCCACGACCAGCGGCTGGCCCTTTCCGGCCGCCTCGCGTGCGGGTCCGTGGTTGTAGAGGGTGCGCCCCTTGTCGAACAGTTCGGTCTCGGGCGAGTTGAGGTATTTCGCGCTGTCGGAGGGGTCCATCGCCCGGCCGCCGAAGGCGATGCAGCGGCCGCGCGCATCGCGGATCGGGAACATGATCCGGTTGCGGAAGGTGTCGTAGGGGGCGCCGCCCTTGCTGCTGGGCTTTGCGAGTCCGGCGCCGAGGATCAGCTCCTCGGCGATGCCGCGGCCGCGCAGCGCCTCCCAGAGGCCCTGCCAGCCGTCCGGGGCGAAGCCGATCTCGAAACGGTCCTGCATCGCCTCGGACAGCTTCCGCCGGGCGAGATAGTCGCGCGCCGGCGCGCCGGCCGAGGTCTTCAGTTGCAGCCGGTAGTGGCGGACGGCTTCGTCCATCACACCCGCCAGTTCGCTGCGGCGGTCGGCCCGCTCCGTCGCCCGGGGGTCGGCCGCGGGCATCGCCATCCCGGCCGCGCGCGCCAGAAGCTCGACCGCCTCCATGAAGGGCAGGTTCTCGGCCTCCTTCAGGAAGGAAATCGCGTCGCCCTTCGCGTGGCAGCCGAAGCAGTAGTAGTAGCCCTTCCTGTCGTCGACATGGAAAGAGGCGGTCTTTTCCTGATGGAACGGGCATGGTGCCCAGAGGTCACCCTTGGCCGGGTTCGACTTGCGGCGGTCCCACACGACCTTGCGCCCGACCACCTGGCTCAGCGTGGTGCGGCTGCGCAGTTCGTCGAGGAAACCGGGGGGCAGACTCATCGTGCCACTATCCCCGCGCCGCCGCGGGGGTGCAAGAGCCCGAAGCCGCCGTCAGCCGAAGGCCGGGCGCGCCGCCACCGCCTTCATCGCCACCGCGATCTCGTGCACCGCCGATCCCGCCATCGAGCGGAAGACCATGATCCCGAAGGCGTCAGGCCCCTCGCGCGTCAGCACCGCCATCATGTGGTTGAGCCCGCTGCGCGCCACCGCGCCCTCGGGGAAGACGGCCGCGCGCAGGTCGAGCGGCACGAGACGGGCGAGCACGGCTTCCGCCCCGGCGCCTTCCAGCCGCATCCGCGCCCAGCCGTCCGACTGATCGGTGAGCGCGACGATCCCGTCGAGCCCGTCGGGGGAAGCGCCGATCAGGAAGGCCTGGTCGCGGCCGGTCCAGAGGCAGGCCGCCCCGTCCGACCGCACCGACCGGCCGGGTTCGGGCCAGCCGAGGCCGAGCTTCCTCAGGGCGGTGGCGACCGCACGCGCCTTGCCGCGCAAGGGCGCGACCGAGGTGATCCGTGCCGGCCCCGCCTCGGTCAGCGTCACGCCGCCGGCGGAAACCGGCAGGAGCCCCTCGCAGGGCGTGGTCTCGATCAGGCTAGGCACGGGCGCGTCCTCCCTCCGGGTCGAGGAAGACCGGATGCGTCACCTCGCACAGCACCTCCGCCTTGCGCAGGTGATCGACCAGCCGCACCCGCCCGCCGATCCGCGCCCGGCCGTCCTTGAGGAAGCCGAGCGCCAGATGCGACCGCAGCGTGGGCGACCAGCAGACCGAGGTGACATAGCCCAGATCGTTGGCCGAAACCGCCTCGGCGCCCTCGTCGAAAAGGTGCGCGCCGGCGGCGATGGCGCGGGCGGCGGGGATCGGCCTCAGCCCGACGAGCTGCTCGCGCTCCGGCCCGGAAAGCCCGGGCCGGAGGCTCGCGCCCTTGCCGATGCAGTCCTTCCCCGGGCTGACCATGCCCTCCATGCCGATGTCGAAGGCGGTCACCCGGCCGTGGATCTCGGCATGGGTGATGAAGCCCTTCTCGATCCTGAGCACGTTCAGCGCCTCCATCCCGTAGGCGCCGCCGCCGAGGCTCTCGGCCCGCGCCACGAGGTCGCGCCAGAGCGAGGCGCCGTAGCGCGCGGGCACCGCGATCTCGTAGCCCAGCTCGCCCGAGAAGGAGATGCGGAAGAGCCGCGCCTCCACCCCGGCGATCCCCACCCTGCCGCAGGCAAGGAAGGGCAAGACCGCGCCGTCGATCGGGATTTCCAGAAGCGAGTTGAGAAGCTCGCGCGCCAGGGGCCCCGCCACGGCGAACTGCGCCCAGTTCTCGGTGACCGAGATCGCCTGCACGTCCCAGCCGGGGCAATGGGCCTGCCGGACGAAGTCGAGGTGCCGCATCACCTGCCCTGCCGCGGCGGTGGTCGTGGTCATCAGGTAGTGCCCCTCGCCGAGGCAGGCGGTGGTGCCGTCGTCCATCACCATCCCGTCCTCGCGCAGCATCAGGCCGTAGCGCACCCGGCCGGGCTTCAGGGTGGAGAAGGTGTTGGTATAGACGAGGTCGAGGAAACGGGCCGCATCCCTGCCCTGGATGTCGATCTTGCCCAGGGTTGAGACATCGCAGACGCCCACCCGCTCGCGGACCATCGCCACCTCGCGGTCGCAAGCCTCCCGCCAGGTCGTCTCGCCCGGCCGCGGGAACCAGGCGGCGCGATACCAGAGCCCCGCCTCGACCATCGGCGCGCCCCGGTCGCGCGCCGCCCGGTCCGAGGTGGTGCGGCGCTGCGGCGCGAAGCCCGCCCCCTGCCCGCCCGCACCCATCGCCGCGATCGAGACCGGCGTGTAGGGCGGACGGAAGGTCGTGGTGCCGGTCTCCGGCACGGTCCGGCCGGTGGCATCGGCGAGGATCGCGAGCGCGGCGACGTTGGAGGTCTTGCCCTGGTCGGGCGCCATGCCGAGCGTCGTGTAGCGCTTCATGTGCTCCACGCTGGCGAAGTTCTCCTGCGCGGCAAGGCGCACGTCCTTCGTCGTCACGTCGTTGGCGAAGTCGAGCCAGGCGCGGTGCTTCGGCGCCGGCACCTCCCAGTAGGCGCGGATGCGGATGGCGCCGTCCTCGGCCTGCGGCACCTCGGTCCTCGGCGTCGTGTATCCGAGCGCCTCCAGCGCCGCTTCGCCGGCCGCCGCGCCCTCGGCCAGGCAGGCCCGGGTCGAGTATGCGCCATTGGCCGCCCCGGCGACGGCAAGGCCCGGCACCATGCCGGGCTTCGGCACGAAGGCAGCGATCTCCTCGCGCCAGACCGGCCGGCCGGTCATGTGGCAGGCAAGGTGCAGCGCCGGGTTCCAGCCGCCGGAGACGGCGAGGCAGTCGCTGGCGATGCGCGAAACCCTGCCCTCGCGGTCGGCGATGACGACCTCGCTGAGGCCGCGCCGGCCGGCGGTGTCGATGACGCGGCAGCCGGCATGGACGGGAAAGCCGCCCGGCACCGCGACATCCTCGCGCACATCGATCAGGGCCGCGATCCGCACGCCGGCGGCGGCGAGGTCGCGCGCCGTCCGGTGGGCGTTGTCGTTGTTGCAGAAGATCGTGACCGACTGACCCGCCGCCACGCCCCAGCGATTGAGATACCCCCTGACCGCGCCCGCCGTCATGATCCCCGGCCGGTCGTTGTTGGCGAAGGCGATCGGGCGTTCCTGCGCCCCCGCGGCGAGGATCGCCCGCTTCGCCACGATCCGCCAGAAGCATTCGCGCGGCAGCGCGTCGGAGGGGTTGGCCAGATGCAGCGCCACCCGTTCGAGCGCGCCGTAGGTGCCGCCGTCATAGGCGCCGGTCACGGTGGTGCGCGCCATCAGCCGGACGTTGGGAAGGCTCGCCAGTTCCTCGATCACGCCCGCCGCCCAGTCCGCGCCGGGCCGGCCGCCGACCTGGTGCGTCTCCATGAGGAGCCGGCCGCCCATCCGGTGATCCTCGTCGGCAAGGATCACGTCGGCGCCCGCCCGCGCCGCCGCCAGCGCGGCCATCAGCCCCGCCGGCCCCGCGCCGATCACGAGGAGGTCGCAGAAGGCCCAGGCCTTCTCGTAGGGCTCGTCGTTCGACCTGCCCGACAGCGCGCCGAGCCCCGCGGCGCGGCGGATCAGCGGCTCGTAGAGGCTTTCCCAGAAGGCCCGCGGCCACATGAAGGTCTTGTAGTAGAAGCCCGCGCCGAAGAAGGGCGCGAAGAGGTCGTTGACCTCCATCAGGTCGAAGCCGAGCCGGGGCCAGCAGTTCTGCCCCCGCGCGTCAAGCCCGGTGTGGATCTCCTGCACGGTGGCGCGCACGTTCGGCACCTGCCGCGCGCCGCGGCCCACCGTGACCAGCGCGTTCGGCTCCTCCGACCCGGCGGTCATCACCCCGCGCGGCCGGTGATACTTGAACGACCGGCCGAAGATGCGCACCCCCGAGGCGAGGAGCGCCGAGGCCAGCGTGTCACCGCGAAAGCCGGTGTAGTCGCGCCCGTCGAAGCGAAATCCCACCGTCTCGGACCGGTCGATGAGGCCCTTGCCGGCGATCCTCATGGCCGCCTGCCCCTGTCCTTCGCGGCCGCCGGACGGTCGCGCTCGGCCACAAGCCGCGTGCCCGTGATCTCGTGGGTGACGGTGTTGCGCGTGGCCTCGATCCAGGCCGAACAGCCAAGCTCGTGATACCACAGGTCGCGCGTCTCGCCCGCCGGGTTGTCGCGCAGGTGGAGGTGGTCGTCCCATGCCGCCGGCCCGGCATCCGCGGCCGGCCGGTCGGCATAGACCGCGGCGCCGTAGTAGTAGAACTCGCGCCGGTCGCGGGGGCCGCAGAGGGGGCAGGTCAGGCGCATGGTCCCTCTCCCCCGGCGCGGTGGCGAAGGGGCGCCGCCCCTCGGCCGCGGACCGGGTCCGGGGCCTCACCCCGGAGTATTTCGGCAACGAAGAAGACAGGGCAGCGGCGCGCCCTTCCGCCGGAGGCGGGGGCCGGGATCGAGGGTGGCGGAGGGGCGGCGGTCATCGGGCCTCTCAATGCAGGTTGTGCTGGGAACCGGTGCCTTCCTCGTCGATGAGGTGGCCGGTCAGGAAACGGTCGAGCCGGAAGCGGCGGGCGACGGGATGCGGCTCTCCGGTCGCCATCAGATGCGCCATGCACCAGCCCGAGGCCGGCACCGCCTTGAAGCCGCCGTAGTTCCAGCCGCAGTCGATGTAGAGCCCGCCGACATCGGTCCGGTCGATGATCGGCGAGCCGTCGGGCGTCATGTCCATGATGCCGCCCCAGGAGCGCAGCACCTTCGCCTTGCCGATCATCGGCATCAGCGTCATCCCCGCCTCCATCACGTGCTCGACCATCGGCAGGTTCCCCCGCGCGGCGTAGGAGGCGTAGAAGTCGAGGTCGCCGCCGAAGACGAGCCCGCCCTTGTCGGACTGCGAGATGTAGAAATGCCCCATGCCGAAGCTGATCACATGGTCGATCACCGGCTTCAGCCCCTCGGTGACGAAGGCCTGGAGGATGTGGGATTCGATCGGCAGCCTCATGCCGGCCATCGCCGCCACCTGGCCCGACCGGCCGGCGACGACGATGCCGACCTTCCGCGCCCGGATCGCCCCGCGGGTGGTCTGCACCCCGCGCACGCGCCCGTCGACGATGTCGATCCCCGTCACCTCGCAGTTCTGGATCAGGTCGACGCCGCGCCGGGAGGCCGCCCGCGCATAGCCCCAGGCCACCGCGTCGTGCCGCGCCGTGCCGCCGCGGGGGTGGAGAAGCCCGCCGTGGATCGGGAACCGCGTCTGCTCGAAATCGAGCCAGGGCAGGTGCCGGCGCACCCCCTCGCGGTCGAGCAGGATCGCGTCGTCGCCCTGGTTGATCATCGCGTTGCCGCGCCGCGCGAAGGCGTCGCGCTGGCCGTCGGAATGGAAGAGGTTGATCAGCCCGCGCTGGCTGTGCATCACGTTGTAGTTCAGCTCCGCCTCCAGCCCCTCCCAGAGCTTCAGCGAATGCGAATAGAACTCCTGGTTGCCCGGCAGGAAGTAGTTGGCCCGCACGATCGTGGTGTTGCGCCCGACGTTGCCGCCGCCGAGGTAGCCCTTCTCCAGCACCGCGACATCGGTGATGCCGTGGTTCTTCGCCAGGTAATAGGCGGTCGACAGCCCGTGCCCGCCGCCGCCGATGATGACGACCTCGTATTCGTCCTTGGGCGCGGGATCGCGCCAGACCGGCTTCCAGCCGCGATTGCCCGAAAGCCCCTCGCGGATCACCCTGAGCGCCGAATAGCGCATCGCCCCTCCGTGTCCCGCCCGGCCGCGACGCCGGACCCCGGCCAGATTTCAACGCCCGCGCCGGATTGCCGCGCCATTCCGCGACAGGATGTGTCGCTGGGAAGCCGGCGGCGGAAAAAACCGGATGCTCCGCCCCCTCAGGCGGCCCATTCCCACGGCCGGGTGAACTCGCCCAGCCTGTGCTTCAGCGCCTCCTCGTCCACCGCTCCCGTGCGTTCGAGCCGCGCGACAAGTCCGCGCTTCTTGTCCTCGACCACCTCTCGCACCCGCGCGGCCAGCCCCGCCTCCGCCAGCGCGGCATCGTAGACGCGCCGGATCGCCATCTTGCGCAGGTCGGGCTTGAAGGTCTTGCCGACCGCGGTCTTGGGCAGTTCGGTCAGGATCTCGATGTGCTTGGGCACCGCCGCGCGTTCCTGAATCTGCGCGCGCGCGTGCTCCATCAGCTCTTCGACCGTGACCGAGGCGCCCTTGACCAGTTCGACATAGGCGCAGGGCAGTTCGCCCGCGAAGGCGTCGGGCTGGCCGACCGCGCCGACGAAGGCGACCGCCGGATGGCGCATCATCGCCTCCTCGATCTCGGCCGGGTCGATGTTGTGGCCGCCGCGGATGATCAGATCCTTCGCCCGCCCGGTGATCCAGAGATAGCCGTCGGCGTCGATCCGGCCGAGGTCGCCGGTCCTCAGATACCGCCCCTCGGCGAAGAGCGTGCGGTTCTTGTCGACCTCGGTATAGGTCGAGCCCTCGAACACGCCGGGGTTGGAGACGCAGATCTCGCCCACCTCGTCCACCGCGCATTCCTTCAGGACCATGCCGTCGCCGTTGGTGTGCAGGATGCGGACGCGGCAATAGGGCAAGGGCACGCCGACGGATCCCACCTTCTTTTGCCCGTCGATCGGGTTGCAGGAGACGAGGCAGGTCGCCTCGGTCAGGCCGTAGCCCTCGGCGATCTGCACGCCCGTCGCCGTCTCGAACCGCGTGTAAAGCTCGAGCGGCAGGGGCGCGGAGCCCGAGATCGCGGTCTTGAGCGAGGAGACATCGGCATCGACGGGGCGCTGCATCAGCGCGGCGATCGCGGTCGGCACGGTGATGAGGAAGGTCACGCCCCAGCACTCGATCAGCTTCCAGAAGTTGTCGAACACCCCCTCGCCGCGATAGCCCGCGGGCGTCGGCATCACCATGTGCGCGCCCGAGGCGATCACCGACATCAGCACCGGATAGGCGGCGAAGACGTGAAAGAGCGGCAGGGGGCAGATCAGCACGTCGGTCTCGTCGAACAGCAGTTCGGCGCCGAGCCAGCCGTTGTAGATCATCCCGGAATACTTGTGCTGCGCGACCTTGGGCATGCCTGTGGTGCCGCCGGTGTGGAAATAGGCCGCGACCCGGTCGCCGGCGCTGTCGGCGAAGGCCAGCCGGTCGGCGGGCTGGGCCGCGCAGGCGGCGGCGAAGTCCAGCACCCGCGCCTTGTGCGTGGCGGGATTCTTCGGCCGGACGAAGGGGACGATCCAGGATTTCGGCGGTGCGAGGTAGCGGTTGAGGTCGACCTCGAGCAAGGTCTGCACCCCCGGCGCGAGCGCCAGGGCGGCGGCGGCCTTCTGCGCCACGTCGGCCTTCGGGAAGGGCTTCAGCGTCACCAGCACCTTCGCCTTCGTCTCGCGCAGGATGGCGGCGATCTGCTCGGGCTCCAGAAGCGGGTTGATCGGGTTGACGATGCCGGCGACCGCGCCACCCATCAGCACCGCCGCCGTCTCCAGGCAGTTGGGCAGGAGATAGGCGACGGTGTCGCCCTCGCCCACGCCGAGCGCGCGGAAGAGGTTGGCGGCCAGTGTGATCCGGCCGAGGAAGGCATCCCAGGTCCAGGTCTCCGCCTTCGACTTCGGATCGGACAGGAGCTGGAAGCTGACCGCCGGGCGCGACCCGTGCGCGTCACGGGTGCGGGCGAGGAACTGGTAGAGCGTCACCGGCAGGTCGCGGTCCCGATACGGCATTTCCCGCTCGACCGCATCGCGGTCGGCCACGCCGGAAAATCTCGCCATGCCTTCCTCCCCTTCCGCCCGCTCCCCCGGGCGTTCCGTTACGGGAAGGATGGGCGGAAACCCGCCACGGGGCAAGACCGATGCTGTCGCGCGGCCCCTCCGGGACGCGGCGTCACTCCTTGCCCCGGGCGGTCCTGCTCATTTCTTCGGGATGCGCAACACCTGGCCGGGATAGATCTTGTCGGGATGCTTCAGCATCGGCTTGTTGGCCTCGAAGATCTCCGTGTAGCGGTTGGCGTTGCCGAGCGTCTTCTTGGCGATGGCCGACAGCGTGTCGCCCTTCACGACGGTGTGGAACACCGCATCCTTCGTGTCGTCGTCGTCGGCGGTCTCGACCTTGGCCACGCCCTCGACATTGCCGACCGCGAGGATGACCTTCTCCTTCATCTCCGGGCTCACCGCCTTGCCGGCGAGCCTGACCTTGTCGCCCTCGACCTTGATGTCGAGCCCCGAGGCATCGAGCCCGAGGGTCTCGATCTCCTTCTTCAGCACGCCCTCCGGCACCTCGGCCGCCTCGGCCTCGCCGCCGAAAAGCTTCTTGCCCGCGTCCTTGACGAAACTCCAGACACCCATCTCGATCTCCACTTTCACCATTGCACCGGATGCGCGGGCCATCCCCGCGCCCGCAACCACTATCCGTGCTTGCCGCCCGGGGCGCAACCGCGTGCGGCGGAACCCCGCCGGATGGTCACTCCGCCGCGGCGGCCGCCGCGCCCTCGGTGAACTGGAGCCGGGCGAGGCGCGCATAGAGCCCGCCCCCTGCCACGAGATCGTCATGGGTGCCCGAGGCGACGATGCGGCCCTGGTCGAAGACGACGATCCGGTCGGCCTTCTTCACCGTGGCGAGCCGGTGCGCGACGATCAGCGTGGTGCGGCCCCTGGCCAGATCGTCCACCGCCCGCTGCACGAGGCGCTCGCTTTCGGCGTCGAGCGCCGAGGTCGCCTCGTCCAGGAGCAGGATCGGCGCGTCGCGCAGGATCGCCCGGGCGATGGCGACGCGCTGCTTCTGGCCGCCCGACAGCATCACGCCGCGCTCGCCGAGGAAGCTCGCATAGCCTTCCGGCAAAGCCACGATGAAGTCATGGGCGGCGGCGGCGCGGGCGGCGGCCTCGACCTCGGCATCGCTGGCGTCGGGGCGACCGTAGCGGATGTTGTCGCGCGCCGAGGCGGCGAAGATCACCGGATCCTGCGGCACCAGCGCGATGGCGCGGCGGAAGTCGTTGCGCGCCATGTCGGGCAGCGCCACGCCGTCGATGGTGACGCGGCCGCGGTCGGGGTCGTAGAAGCGCAGCAGAAGCTGGATCACCGTGGTCTTGCCCGCTCCGGAAGGGCCGACCAGCGCCACCGTCTCGCCCGGCCGCACATGCAGATCGACGCCTTCCAGCGCCGACTGGCCGGGCCGCGTGGGATAGTGGAAGGTGACACCCTCGAAGACGATCTCGCCCTTCGCCGGTCGCGGCAGCGGCACCGGCGCGGCCGGGTCGCGCACCGAATCGGCGGCATTGAGCAGTTCCACCAGCCGCTCGGTCGCCCCCGCCGCGCGCTGCAACTCGCCCCAGATTTCCGACAGCGCCGCCACCGATCCGGCCGCCATCACCGCATAGATCACGAACTGCACCAGCTCGCCCGGGCTCATCGTGCCCGCGCGCACGTCGCGCGCGCCGATCCAGAGCACGCCTACGACGCCGGCGAAGACGAGGAAGATCACGATCACGGTCATCGCCGCCCGGGTGCGGATGCGCGCCCTGGCCGAGGTGAAGCTTTCCTCCGTCACGCGGGCGAACTCGGCCCGTGCGCCGCCCTCCTGGGTGAAGGCCTGCACCGTCTGCACCGCGCCCAATGCCTCGGACGCCGAGCCCGAGGACAGTGCGATCCAGTCCTGGTTCTCGCGCGAAAGCCGGCGCAGGCGCCTGCCCTGGGTGATGATCGGCACGATCACCGCCGGCACGATCAGGAACACCAGCCCGGTCAGCTTGGCGGAGGTGAGAAACATCATCACCATGCCGCCGAGGAGGATCAGCACGTTGCGCAGCGCGACCGAGACCGAGGAGCCGATCACGGACAGGATCAGCGTGGTGTCGGTGGTGATGCGGCTCACGACCTCGCCGGTCATGATCTTCTCGTAGAACGCCGGGCTCATCCCGATCACCCGGTCGAAGACCGCCTTGCGGATGTCGGCCACGACCCGCTCGCCCAGCCGGGTGACGAGGTAGTAGCGTGCCCCGGTGCCGAGCGCGAGCAGGCCCGCGATCACCATCGCGCCGGCGAAATAGCTGTCCAGAAGCGCCGCGCCCGAGTTGAACCCGTCGATCACCCGCCGCACCGCGACGGGCAGGAGAAGCGAGATCGAGGCGGTGAGGACGAGCGCCATGCCCGCCATCGCCACCAGTCCGCGATAGGGCGCGAGGAAGGGCCGGAGCCCCCCGAGCGCACCCACCTCTTTCGAGGCTGCCCTGTCCGCGGCCTTCATGTCCTGTCGCGCCATGCCGTTCCTCCGGTCGCCCGCGGGTTTAGGGGCACGGGCGCGGCGGGGCAAGGGCAGTATCGTCGCAGCCGCCCGGGCGGGCGGCGGGGATCGGCCGGTTGCGCCTTCCCCCCGCCCCGAAAGGCCGCCCGAGGTTGCGACCAGCCGCGGCTTGAGGGTAGTCTTGACCGGACGGCTTTCCCTGCCGCCCCGGCCGGACGTCAAAGGGAGAAACCAGGTGGCAACCCATTCGGCGGAAAACGCGCGCGATCTTCAGGCGGCGCTCCGCAAGGCCGCGCCCGGCGACACGGTCGAGCTGAACGGCAGCTTCGGCGAGGTCACGCTGTCGGGAATCCGCCCCGAAGCCCGGGTCACGCTGCGGGCCGCCCGGCCGGGGGCGGCGCATCTCGAGAAGCTCGTGCTCGGCGACTGCGCCAATCTCGCCTTCGCGGGCCTGACGATGTGGCCGCTGTCGCCGGTGCCGCCGAACGACCGCAAGCTCTACCTCATCCACGCCTATCCCGACTGCGCGGGAATCGAGGTTTCCGACACGCTGTTCCGCGGCCGGGCCGACAGCGACGACCACCCGAAATGGGCGCTCGCCGACTGGAACGCCGCCAAGATCGGCGCGGCGCTGCTGCGCGGCCCGCGCAGCGTCATCCGCAACAACGCGGCCATCGGGGTGAACTTCGGCTTCGGCGTCAGCGGCAAAAGTTCGGAGATTTTCGGCAACCTGATCTTCGGCTTCTCCGGCGATGCCTTCCGCGCCACCGAGGACAACTGCGTGGTGATCGGCAACCGCGCGACCGACGCGATGCAGATCGACAAGAACCATTCCGACGCTTTCCAGGCCTTCAAGATCGACAAGCTTCTCAACGGGATCATCGTCAAGGACAACGTTCTCGTCGAATGGACGGTGCGGCCCGACAACCCGCTGCGCGCGAAGATGCAGGGCATCAGCTTCCACGGCGGGCCCTATGCCAACATCATCGTGCGCGACAACAGGGTGGCAACCACGAGCCCGAACGGCATCCATCTGAACCAGGTGGAGAATTTCGAGGTCACGGGCAATCTGGTGCGCAACGCCGACGGCCAGCGCGGCAAGCTCCCGCGGATCTGGATCGACCACTGCTGGGGCAACATGGTCCTGGCCGACAACGAGGCGGAAAACTTCACGCTCCAGCGCGGCCTCGGCGGGCCGAAGAACCGCGAACCGGACTACTCGATCAGGTTCTGAGCCGGGATCTGCTGGAGCGGGTAGCGGGAATCGAACCCGCACCTGGAGCTTGGAAGGCTCTCATGATACCATTTCACCATACCCGCCCGGGGTCCATGTGACCTAAGCCAGCCCGGCGGCGAGGTCAAGGTGCCGGGCGGGCCCGCCGCCCCGCTGGTGCCCGCGGCCGGACTTGAACCGGCACGGCCGAAGCCTGAGGAGTTTAAGTCCCCTGTGTCTGCCATTCCACCACGCGGGCCCGAGGTGGCGACAATAGCGGCCGGGGCGCTGCTGGCAAGGCTTGCCCTCGGACGCCGCTCCTGAGACGGTGCCACCACGACAGACGGAGACGTCCGATGCGCCATGTTCCGACCGCAGCCCTCGCCGGCCTGATGGGCCTCTTGGCAGGCGTCGCGGGCGTCGGGGATGCCCGCGCGCGCGACCTCACCGGAACCTTCGCCTACCGCGAGCGGATCGCGCTTCCACCGGAGGCGGTGCTGGTGGTGGAGGCCTCCGACGGCGCCGGCCGGCCGCTGGCCTCGCCCGGCGAGCCCGCCGCGGGCGCGCAGGTTCCGCTGGAATTCAGCCTCGACGTTCCCGAAGGACAGGACGTGCTGCTGCGCGGCGGCATCGCCGTCGGCGCCGAAATCCGCTGGCTGAGCGAGCCGGTCCGCGCGGCGGCGGGGGCGGAGCCGGCCGATCTCGGGACGATCCCGCTTGTGCCCTACAGGGCGGTGGGCCTGGCATCGCGCCTGCGTTGCGGCGACCTCGTGGCCGAGGCGGGTCTGCGCGCCGAGGGCGCGATCCTGCGCGTGGCCGCCCGGACAATCGCGCTTGCCCCTGTCGAGGCCGCCTCGGGTGCGAAGTTCGCCGATCCGGCGGACCCGGGCACCTGGCTCTGGTCAAAGGGGGATGCCCTCCGCATCAGCCTCGGCGGCACCCCCCTGCCCGATTGCGTTCCCGCCCTGCCCGCGACCGACACCTGGCGCGCAGGCGGGCACGAGCCCGACTGGGCGGTCGAGGTCCGCGGCGGAACGGTCGGCCTGACCCGACCCGGCACCGCGGCCGTGAACTGGTCGCTGCCCGCGCCCGAGGCTGCCGGCACCGGCACGCTCTACCGGCTCGGCACCGACGGCCCGGTGCTGACGGTCGATCCCGAACCTTGCCGCGACAGCATGACCGGGATGCCCCATCCCGACCGGGTGACGCTCGCCGAGGGCGGGCACATCCTCGCCGGATGCGGCGGCGATCCCGCCACGCTCCTCGCCGGGCCCGACTGGCGCATCGCCGAGGTGGCGGGCGTCGCCCTGCCCGAGGATGCCGAGGCAACCTTGCGGTTTTCCCCCGGCGGCGGGCTCTTCGGAAAAGCGGCCTGCAACCGCTTCATGGGGCGCCATGCGCTGTCGGGCGAGGGTCTCCGGCTGGAAACCGGCGGGATGACGATGATGGCCTGCCCGGAGCCGCTGATGGCGGCGGAACGCGCCATCCTCGACGCGCTCGGCCGGGTGGACAGGTTCGATGTCGACGCGGGCGGCGACCTTCTCCTTCTCGGCGGCGACGCGATGCTTCTCCGCGCCCGGTTCTGAGCCTCAGAGCCCGGCTTCCTTCACCGCCTCCATCGCCACGTAGGTCGAGGTTGAGGCGACATGCGGCAGGGCCGAGATGCGTTCGCCCAGCACCCGGCGATAGTCGGCGATGTCGCCGGTGCGGACCTTCAGAAGATAGTCGAAGCCGGCCGCCATCATGTGGCATTCCTCGATCTCCGGCATCGCGCGCACCGCCCGGTTGAAGGACTGGAGCGCCGCCTCGCGCGTGTCGGAAAGCCGCACCTCGACGAAGGCGACATGCGCCAGCCCCATGCGGATCGGATTGAGCACGGCGCGGTAGCCGGCGATCACGCCGGCATCCTCGAGCCGCTTCACCCGCGCCTGCACCGGCGTCTTGGTCAGCCCGACCCGGCGAGCCAGTTCGGTGACCGGCATCCGCCCGTCCTCCGACAGGGCGCGGAGAATCGCGGCATCGTAGCGGTCAAGCCCCGGAAGGTCGTCCGGCATGTCAGATCGCTCCAATATGGTCATTCCGCCTGCACATACGCATATTTCAGCCAGAATGACTTGCAATCAAGCGCTATCATGGGCGCCGGCATCAGGAGACCGCCCATGACCGAGCACCGGACCGACCACTGGCACGAAATCGAAACCGGCTCGCTCCGGCCCGAGGCGCCGCTGCTCTCCCGCCTGATCGGCGCCGCCGCCCTTTCCGCGGCCGACCGCGCCCGCATCGCCGCCGGGGGCGCGGCCCTCGTCCGCCAGATCCGCGCCGACGTGCGCCCCGGCCTGATGGAGGTCTTCCTCGCCGAATACGGCCTCTCGACCGAGGAGGGCATCGCGCTGATGTGCCTGGCCGAGGCGCTGCTGCGCGTGCCCGACGCCGAGACGATGGACGCGCTGATCGAGGACAAGATCGCGCCTTCCGACTGGGGCCGCCACCTCGGACGTTCCGCCTCCAGCCTCGTCAACGCCTCGACCTGGGCCCTGATGCTGACCGGCAAGGTGCTCGAAGAGAAGGAGCCGGGCATCGTCGGCCACCTGCGCGGCGCGGTGAAGCGGCTCGGCGAGCCGGTGATCCGCCGCGCTGTCCGCCAGGCGATGAAGGAGATGGGCCGCCAGTTCGTCCTCGGCGAGACGATCAACGCCGCGATGGAACGCGCCGCGAAGATGGAGGCGCAGGGCTACAGCTATTCCTACGACATGCTGGGCGAGGCGGCGAAGACCGCCGAGGACGCCGAGCGCTACGCCCATGCCTATGCCCGCGCCATCGCCGCCATCGCGGCGGCGGCCCGCAGCGACGATATCCGCGCCAACCCCGGCATCTCGGTCAAGCTCTCCGCGCTCCATCCCCGCTACGAGGTGGCACAGGAGGCCCGCGTCATGGCGGAACTCGTGCCGGTGGTGCGCAACCTCGCCCGCGCCGCGGCGAAGGCCCGGATGGGCTTCAACATCGACGCCGAGGAGGCGGAGCGGCTCGGCCTGTCGCTCAAGGTGATCGAGGCGGTGCTGGCCGACCCGGAGCTGAAGGGCTGGGACGGGTTCGGCATCGTCGTGCAGGCCTACGGCCGCCGCGCCGGGGCGGTGATCGACTGGCTCTACGCGCTGAGCCGGCGGCTCGACCGCCGGATCATGGTCCGCCTCGTCAAGGGCGCCTACTGGGACGCCGAGATCAAGCGCGCGCAGGTGCTGGGGCTCGAGGACTTCCCGGTCTTCACCCGCAAGGAGGCGACCGACGTCAGCTACATCGCCAATGCGAAGAAGCTCCTCGGCATGACCGACCGGATCTATCCGCAGTTCGCCACCCACAACGCCCACACCGTCGCCGCGGTGCTCGACATGGGCAAGGGCAAGCCCTTCGAGTTCCAGCGCCTTCACGGCATGGGCGAGAGGCTCCACGACATCGTGCTGAAGCGGGAAGGCACACGCTGCCGCATCTACGCCCCGGTCGGCGCGCACCGCGACCTTCTCGCCTACCTCGTCCGCCGGCTTCTCGAGAACGGCGCCAACTCCTCCTTCGTCAACCAGATCGTCAACGAGGAGGTGGCGCCAGAAACCGTCGCCGCCTGCCCGCTGGACGCGGTGGAGGCGATGCTGCCCGGCCTCGCCAACACCCGGGTGGCAAAGGCGCCCGACCTCTTCGCCCCCGAACGCGCCAACTCGAAGGGGTTCGACCTGACCGACGCGCCGACGCTCGAACGGATCGAGGCGGCCCGCGCGGCCCATGCCACCGCTCCCTTCAGCGCCGGCCCGATCCTTGCCGCAAAGGGCGTCCCCGGCAAGGCCCGCCCGGTCCTCAATCCCGCCACCGGCGCGCCCTCGGGCGAGGTGACCGAGGCCACCGGGGGCGACGTCGAGGCCGCGCTTGCCGCCGCCCTGCCCTGGGCGGCGTCGCAGGCGGAACGCGCGGCGATTCTCAACCGCGCCGCCGACCTCTACGAGGAAGACTTCGGACCGATCTTCGCCCTTCTCGCCCGCGAGGCCGGCAAGACCCTGGCCGACGCGGTCTCCGAACTGCGCGAGGCGGTGGACTTCCTGCGCTACTACGCGGCGCAGTCGGCCCATCTCGACCGCCCGGCGCTCGGGGTCTTCGCCTGCATCTCCCCCTGGAACTTCCCGCTCGCCATCTTCACCGGCCAGATCGCGGCCGCACTTGCCGCCGGCAACGCAGTCCTCGCCAAGCCGGCCGAGCAGACACCGCTGATCGCGGCCCATGCGGTGCGGCTCCTCCACAGGGCGGGCGTGCCGCAGACCGCGCTCCAGCTCCTGCCCGGCGACGGCGCGACGGTCGGGGCGCGGCTCACCTCCGACCCGCGCGTCGGCGGCGTCTGCTTCACCGGCTCGACCGAGACGGCGCGGATCATCCGCAAGGCGATGGCCGAACACCTCGCCCCCGGCGCGCCGCTGATCGCCGAGACCGGCGGGCTCAATGCGATGATCGTCGATTCCACCGCGCTGCCGGAACAGGCGGTGCGCGACATCGTCGCCTCGGCCTTCCAGTCGGCCGGCCAGCGCTGCTCGGCGCTGCGCTGCCTCTACGTTCAGGAGGACGTCGCGCCGCATTTCACCGACATGCTCTTCGGCGCGATGGAGGAACTGTCGCTCGGCGATCCCTGGGCGCTCTCCACCGACATCGGCCCGGTGATCGACGCCGAGGCCGAGACGGGCATCCGCGCCCATGTCGAGAAGGCCCGCAAGGACGGACGGCTCCTGCGCCAGCTCTCCGCCCCCCGCAGCGGCCATTTCATCGCCCCCTCGGTGATCCGGGTGAAGGGGATCGGCGATCTGGAACGCGAGGTCTTCGGCCCCGTCCTGCACCTCGCCAGCTTCGAGGCCGAGGATCTGCCGAAGGTGATTTCCGACATCAACGCAACCGGCTACGGCCTGACCTTCGGGCTCCACACGAGGATCGACAACCGCGTGCAGGAGGTCACCCAGGCGCTCCATGCCGGAAACATCTACGTCAACCGCAACCAGATCGGCGCGGTCGTCGGCTCCCAGCCCTTCGGCGGCGAGGGGCTCTCCGGCACCGGGCCGAAGGCGGGCGGGCCGGACTACCTGCCGCGCTTCACCGCGCCCCTGCCCGGCACTCCTGCCGGTGATGCCGAGGGTGCGGCCGACCCGGCAAGGGTGCAGGCCGCGCTCGACGCCGCCCCGCCGCGCAGCGCGGCGGAGACGCGCGACCTGCCCGGCCCGACCGGCGAGTCGAACCGGCTGACGCTGCATCCCCGCGCGCCCCTTCTCTGCCTCGGCCCCGGGCGCGAGGCGGCCGAGGCGCAGC
>JBDHSQ010000032.1:0-30724 GCA_039808285.1 Paracoccaceae bacterium | reverse complement strand
CCGTGAAATCCCGCGTGCGCCGTCTTCCGGCGCTGGCCCTTGGCGCGTTCCTCGGTGCCACGGCGCTGACCGCCGTGACGCCGGCCTTCGTGGCCCTGCCGGCCCATGCCGCCGCGGTCCAGCCCGGCGGCTATGTCGGCCTGGTCGAGAAGGTCGCGCCCGCCGTGGTCTACATCGAGGTGACCAAGACCATCGACCAGCCGGCGATGACGCCCGAGACCATGCCCCAGGGCTTCCCCTTCGACGAATTCATGCGCCGCTTCGGCATGCCCGCGCCGATGCCCATGCCGGGCGCGCCGCAGGGCGGCGACGGCCAGGTCCACGGCGTCGGCACCGGCTTCATCATCTCGACCGATGGCCAGATCGTCACCAACGCCCATGTCGTCGACGGGGCGGATTCGGTGAAGGTCACGCTGGCCGACGGCCGCAGCCTTGACGGCAAGGTGCTGGGCGCCGATACGGCGACCGACATCGCCGTGGTCAAGATCGACGCGGGCGGCACCCTGCCCACGGTCGCCTTCGGCGATTCCACCAAGCTCAAGGTCGGGCAGGACGTGGTCGCCATCGGCAACCCCTTCGGGCTCGGCAACTCGGTGACCTCGGGCATCGTCTCGGCGCTCGGCCGCGACATCAACTCGGGCCCCTTCGACAACTACATCCAGACCGACGCTGCGATCAACAAGGGCAACTCGGGCGGTCCGCTCTTCGACACCGACGGCGAAGTCGTGGGGATCAACACCGCGATCTTCTCGCCCACCGGCGGCTCGGTCGGCATCGGCTTTGCGGTGCCCTCCGAGACCGCGGCGAAGGTCGTCGCGGAGCTGGCTTCGGGCGGCAAGGTGGAACGCGGCTTCCTCGGCGTGCAGATCCAGCCGGTGACCGACGACATCGCCGCGGCGCTCGGGTTCGACAAGGCCAGGGGCGTGCTCGTCTCCGACGTGACTGCTGACACGCCGGCGGCGAAGGCCGGGATCACCCGGGGCGACATCGTGGTCTCCGTCGACGGGACCGAGGTCAACGCGCCCCGCGACCTCACGCGGATGATCGCCACCGATGCGCCGGGGGCCACGGTCAAGCTCGGACTGCTGCGCGCGGGCAAGCCGGTCGATGCCACCGTGACGCTTGCCTCGCGTCCCGAACAGCCGGCCTGACCCTTTCCCCGTCAGGCCATCCGGGCAGGCCAGGCGGGCGCCCCCTCCGGGGCGCCCGTTTTCCTTTGCGGGGGAGGTCCGGTTCTGATGAGATTTCCTCAGCGCGCCACTTTTCGCGGCCGCCCGAAAGGCGCAATCACCGGATCGGGGAGACCACAGGCCGGAAGGGAGGCGGAATGAGCATCACGGTGACCACCGCGCCCTGCTGCTGGGGTGTCGACGACGTGAAGAATCCGAACCTGCCCGCCTGGTCCCGCGTCCTCGACGAGGCGGCGGCGGCGGGCTACGGCGGGCTGGAGCTTGGGCCCTACGGCTACATGCCGCTCGACCTGCCGCTGGTCGGCGAGGCGCTGACCGCGCGCGGCCTCTACATCGTCGCCGGCACGATCTTCGACGATCTGGTGGCGCCCGCGCGCCGGGACGACCTGATCCGCCAGACCCGCGAGATCTGCGCGCTGATCACCCGGCTTCCCGCGCCGCCGCGCGCACCGGGGCAGCGCCATCCCGCGCCCTATCTCACGGTGATGGACTGGGGCCACGACGAACGCGACTTCGCCGCAGGCCACGCGGATCGCGCGCCGCGCCTCGGGCCCGGGGCCTGGGTCGGGATGATGGCGACGATCCGCGCCATCGCGACGGTTGCGCGCGACGAATTCGGGGTGCGCGCGGTCGTCCACCCCCACGCCGGCGGCTATATCGAGTTCCGGGACGAGATCGACCGCCTTGCCGCCGACATTCCCGCCGAGGTGGCGGGGTTCTGCCTCGACACCGGCCACAGCTACTATGCCGGCATGGACCCGCTCTCTGCGATGCGGCGCTACTGGGACCAGATCGACTACATCCATTTCAAGGACATCGACCGCGCGGTCTTCGACCGGGTGATGGGCGAACGCATCCGCTTCTTCGAGGCCTGCGCGCAGGGCGTGATGTGCCCCATCGGCCGCGGCGTGATCGACTATCCGGCGATCCGCACCTTCCTGACGGAGCGCGGATACGCAGGCTTCATCACCGTGGAGCAGGAGCGCGATCCCCGCAACGCGGCCGGATCGCTCGCCGACGTGAAGGCGAGCCGGGACTATCTGAAAAGCGTCGGATTCTGAGGAGGCGGGATAGTGATCGACGGCACGAGGAAGACGAAACGGGCGCTCCGCTGGGGCATGGCCGGCGGCGGGCGCGGCAGCCAGATCGGCTACATCCACCGCTCGGCGGCGCTCAGGGACCGGTATTTCGACCTCAAGGCGGGGGCGCTCGACCTTGATGCCGGACGCGGCGCGGCCTTCGCGGCCGACCTCGGCGTCGACCCGGCCCGCGCCTATCCCGACTGGCGGGCGATGATCGCGGCCGAGGCGGCGCGGCCGGACGGGATCGAGGTGGTGACGATCGCCACCCCCAACAACACCCATCACGAAATCGCCCGGGCCGCGCTTCGGGCCGGGATGCACGTCATCTGCGAGAAGCCGCTCTGCTTCACCACCGCCGAGGCGGAGGAGTTGCAGGCGCTGGCGGCCGCCGGGGGCCGGGTGATCGGCGTGACCTACGGCTATTCCTGCTACCAGACGATCGAGGAGGCGCGCGCGCTGGTCGCCTCCGGGGCGCTGGGCAGGGTGCGGCTGGTGAACCTCCAGTTCGCCCACGGCTTCCATTCCGCCCCGGTGGAGGAGGAGAACCCGGCGATCCGCTGGCGGGTGGACCCGAGGTTCGCCGGCCCCTCCTATGTGCTCGGCGATCTCGCCACCCATCCGCTCTACCTCTCCGAGGTGATCTGCCCGGAGCTGAAAATCCGGCGGCTGATGTGCGCGCGCCAAAGCTTCGTCGCCTCGCGCGCGCCGCTCGAGGACAATGCCGTGACGCTGATGGAATACGAGGGCGGCGCCTTCGGCACGGTCTGGACCTCGGCGGTGAACGCGGGCGCGATGCACAGCCAGAAGGTGCGGATCGTCGGCGAGAAGGCGTCGATCGAGTGGTGGGACGAATTCCCGAACCAGATCCGCCTCGAGGTGCAGGGCGAGCCGCCGCGCATCCTCGACCGCGGCATGGGCTATCTCAGCCCGGCCGCGCTTGCCGACGACCGGATCGGCGGCGGCCATCCGGAAGGGCTCTTTGAAAGCTGGGCGACGATGTATGAACGCTTCGCCTGCGCCATCGAAGCCGCGAACGAGGGCCGCGCGCCGGACCCCGGCCTGCGCTATCCCGATGCGGCGGCGGGCGTGTCCGGGGTGCGCTGGGTGGAGAACTGCGTGCGGTCGGCCGACGCGGGCGGCGTCTGGGTCGACTATGCCTGACCGGATCAGGGCATCCAGCCGGGCGTGAGCGCGACGGGCCGGCCGGTGCGGATCGAGACCCGCGCGGCCTCGGCAAGGCGCTGCGCCTCCAGCCCGTCGCGGATCGTGGCCAGGGGCGGCGTGCCCTCGCGGATCAGCGCGGCGAAAGCCGCCATCTCGGCCCGGTAGGCTTCGGCGAAGCGGCTGATGAAATAGTCCATCGGCGGCGCCGTCCGCGCGCCCTCGGGCCCGGCGATGCGGATGTCGGTCGCGGGGCGGTTTTCGACGAAGAGCACCTCGCGCGCGCAATGGGCCTCCAGCCGCTGGTCGTAGCCGAGCGGACTGCGCCGGTTGTTGGCCATCTGCACCATCCGTCCCGAGGCGGAAACCATGACGACCATCAGGCTGTCGATGTCGTCCTCGGCGGCGATCCCCTCGTCGAAGAGCGCGCCGCCGACGGCATGGACCGAGGCGATCTCCTCGCCCAGCATGTAGCGCGCCTGGTCGAAGTCGTGGATCGCCTGGTCGCGCAGCATCCCGCCCGACCGCGCGACATAGGCGCGGGGCGGGGGCGCGGGGTCGCGCGTCTGCATCAGCAATTGCTCGAGCGGGCCCGAGACGCCCGAGGCGATGCGCTCGCGCACCGCGCGGAAATTCGGGTCATAGCGGCGCTGGAAACCGATCATGCAGGGGATGCCCGCGGCCTCCACCGCTTGCGTGACCCGGACGACGGTCGGGAAATCGAGGCTGACCGGCTTTTCGCAGAAGACGGCGAGGCCGCGTTCGGCCGCGGCCAGCAGAAGCTCGGCATGGCTGTCGGTCGGGGACGCGATGATGATGCCGTCAAGCTCCGCATCCGCCAGCGTCCCGGCCGCGGTGCCGACCTGTGCGCCGATCTCTCGCGCGAGCGCCGTCGCGTCCGTCCCCGGGTCGACGAGACGGGCGACCTCCACCCCCGGCAGGGCGGCGGCGTTGCGGGCGTGCACGGCGCCGATGCGCCCCGCGCCGAAGACGGCGATCCTGATGGTCATCCGAGGCCCTCGCTGATTTCCGCGACCGCGACCCAGCGCCGTTCGTCCACCGATTTCAGCATCGCGTCGATGACACAGGCGGCCTCGTATCCGGCGGCAAAATCCGGCCAGAGCGGCCCGCCCGTGTCGATCGCGCGGACGAGCGCCGCCATCTCGCTCACGATCATGTCGTTGTAGCCGTAGCCGTGGCCCGCGCCGGTGCAGAAGCGGCCGTATTCGCCATGCCCCGGCTCGGTCAGGAGCCGGCGGAAGCCGCGCCGCCCGGCCCGGTCGCGCGCGTCGTAGTAGTGAAGCTCTCCGGGCCGTTCCTGATCGAAGAAGACGGCGCCCTTCGTGCCGGTGATCTCGTAGGCCAGCCCCATCTTGCGCCCGGCCTGGATGCGCGAGCCCTGGAGGTTGCCCATCACGCCGGAGGCGAAGCGGCAGAGGATGTTGCCCTGGTCGTCGTTCTCGACTGGCCGCGGCCCGCCCGGGCCGGGGCGCGCGGGATGGACGACCTGCGTGTCGGCCACGACCGTCTCGATCGGGCCGCAGAGGAACCGGGCGAGGTTGACGAGATGCGAGGCGACATCGCCCATCGCGCCCGCCCGTCCGACCTGCGCCGCCTCGAGCCGCCAGCCGTGCGGGGCCTCCGGGTCCATCAGGAAGTCTTCGTTGTGGGTGCCGGAAAAGCGGATGATCTCTCCCAGTTCGCCCCCCGCGATCATCTCGCGCGCGAGCTGCGTCGCCGGGGTCTGGATGTAGTTGAAGCCGACCATCGTGCGAACGCCCGCCCCTGCCGCAGCCCCTGCCGCGGCGCGCGCCATCCCGGCCGCCTCCGGCGCGGTGGCGGCGAGCGGCTTTTCGCAGATCATATGCTTGCCCGCCGCCAGCGCCGCCAGCGCCATGTCCCGGTGGAAGGGCGTGGGCGCGGCGATGGCGACGACGTCGACGGCCGGGTCCGCCACCAGCGCGCGCCAGTCGCCGGTGGAGCGCGCGAACCCGAGGCGCGCCGCGGCCTCGGCCGCGCCCGCCGCGGAGGCGGAGGCGATCATCTCCTTGCCGATGCGGATGCCCAGTTCATAGACCGTGGCCACCTCGGACAGCGCGATGGCATAGGCCTTGCCCATGTAGCCCGCGCCGATCACCCCGAAACGCAGTTCCGTCACGGCCTCCTCCCTGCTGGCGGCTTCCGCAAGGCTAGGCGCTGGTGTATCCCGCCACCATTGCGGCGTTGACGAGATTTCCTCAAGGGGCGGGAATGGCGCGGAAGACGACGGCGCGGGATGTGGCCGAGGCGGCGGGCGTGTCCCCGGCGACGGTGGACCGGGTGCTGAACGGCCGGGGCGGGGTCTCGCCGGACAAGGAGAAGCGCGTGCTCGACTGGGCGCGCAGGCTCGGGCTCGACCGGGCGCTGATGATCCGGGCGGCGCGGACGCTGCGCGTGGCGGTGCTGATCCAGCCGCCCGCCAACCCGTTCCACGCCAGGCTGAAGGAGGAATTCGCCCGGGCACAGCCGCTGCTCGACGCGCTCAACATGCAGGTCCGGATCATCCACATCGCCCCGAGACCGCCCGGCGAGACGGCAGAAAAGATCCTGAACGCGATCGGCACGCATGACGCGCTGATCCTGAGCACCGAGGAGAACCCCGGGATCGCCGCGGCCTGCCGGGCCTTCGCCGCCAAGGGGCCGGTGGTGACGCTGGCGACCGACATCGCGGGCTCCGGCAGGATGGGCTACGTCGGGCCGGACAACCGCAGGGCGGGGCGGGTGGCCGGAGACCTGATGGGCCGATTCCTCGGTCCGGCGGGCGGCGAGGTGCTGATGATCGCGGGGATTCTGGCGATGCGCGGCCAGATGGAACGCGCCGAAGGCCTGCGCGCGGTCTTTGCCGAACGCTACCCCGCCTGCATCCTTGCCGGAGTCGTCGAGACCTTCGAGGACGGCGACCGCGCCGGCCTGCTCGTGAAGGAGGCGCTGAGGCAACGTCGCGGCCTCAGGGGCGTCTATCACTGCACCGCCGGCACCCGCGAGGTCGCGGCGGCGCTGAAGGCCGCAGGCCGCGGCGACGTTGTCCTGATCGCGCACGAGCTGACGGAACACCGGCGCGACCTGCTGAAGCGGGGCGTGGTCGCCGCCGTGATCGACCAGAACCCCGAAGCCGAGGTCCGCGGCGCGATCGACCTTCTGGCCCGGGCTTTCGGCCGGGGCGAGGCCGCCCTGCGCCCGGCGCAGCCGATGATCCAGATTCACACGATCGAGAATTCGTGATCGGGGCGCCGGTGAGGGGATTGCATCCGGGTGCCGGTAGCGGTGATATGTTCCATCAGGAATGATGGAATTGACCTCATGGCCCGTGTCACCATCTCGGATCTTGCCCGCGAGGCGGGCGTCGGCGTCGCGACCGTCGACCGGGTGCTGAACGGCCGCCTGAAGGTGCGCGAGGAAACCGCCCGCAAGGTCCACGAGGCGGCGCAGCGGATCGGCTATCACGGCGCCAACGCGATCCGCAGCCGGATCTTCGCCGACCTGCCGGAGCTGCATGTCGGCGTCATCCTCCAGAAGGAACGCCACGCCTTCTATCGCGACTTCGCCCGCCAGGTCGAGGACACGGTGCAGCGCGTCACCTCGCACCGGATGCGCGCGACGATCCGCTTCGCGGAAACCACGCTGCCGGGGGAACTGGCGGAGCTTCTGCGCGCGATGGCGGGCAAGGTGCAGGCGGTGGCGGCGACCGGGCTCGATCACCACGAGGTCACCGCGGCCGTGGCCGACCTCAGGGCGCGCGGCATCCCGACATTCTCGCTGCTGTCCGATTTTGCCCAAGGGGTACGGGAGAGCTACATCGGGATCAACAACCTGAAGGTCGGGCGCTCGGTCGGATGGCTGATGGCGAAACTGGCGCGGCGGCCCGGCAAGATCGGCATCTTCATCGGCGGCCATCGCTTTCACGGCCATGAACTGCGCGAAACCGGCGTGCGCAGCTCGCTGCGCGAATACGCCCCCGACTTCGAGCTTCTGAACCCGATGATCAATCTCGAGGCGCGCCAGATCACCTACGAGGCGACGCTGGAGATGCTGGAGCAGCACCGTGACCTGATCGGCATCTATTGCGCCGGCGGCGGCATGGAGGGTGCCGTCGCGGCGCTGCGCGAATCGGGGCGCGCCCCCGAGGTGGTGCTGATCGTGAACGAACTGACCGACGAGACGCGGCTCGCGCTTCAGGACCGGACGGTCTCGATCGTCATCAGCACGCCCCTGCCGGCGATCTGCGAGGAACTCGCCTCGCTGATCATCCGGACGGTGGAGCACGGCATGGCCGAAACCCCCGGCCAGCGGTTCCTGCCGTTCCAGATCTGGACGCCGGAGTCGCTCTGATGATGTGAAGACATCATTTGCGATGTCATTTTACATCAGGAATGATGGGATCGCCGCCAGATCGCCGTTGACCTGACGCGGCGTCATCGGGAATCCTCTCCGCCGTGGCCGTGGGGAATGGAGCGGCCAGGGGAGGTTCCGGACGGTGCAGTGCGAAAGCCGCGACATGCGGATCGCGTCCTGCTGCGCGAACGGTCCCGCACCTCCCGTCCGGTGACAAGGCTCCGAGGGGGCCGACAGTGGAGGAAGCATGATGAAGAAATTCCTGATCTCGACCGCGCTCGCCGTCTCGGTGGCAGGCGCGGCGGCGGCCGAGAATGTCGGCGTGTCGATGGCGCTGTTCGATGACAACTTCCTGACCGTGCTCAGGAACGGCATCCAGAAATATGCCGACGACAACGGCATCGGCGTCCAGATCGAGGACGCGCAGAACGACGTGGCCAAGCAGCTCGACCAGATCAACAACTTCATCGCGTCGGGCGTCGACGCGATCATCGTCAACCCGGTCGACACCTCGGCCACCCAGGCGATGACCGATGCCGCCGCGGCGGCCGGGGTGCCGCTCGTCTACGTCAACCGCCAGCCCGTGAACCTCGACACGCTGCCCGACAACCAGGCCTTCGTCGCCTCGAACGAGGTCGATTCCGGCACGCTCGAAACCAAGGAGATCTGCCGCCTCCTGAAGGACGCGGGCAAGGCCGAGGCCAACGCCTACATCATCATGGGCGAGCTTTCGAACCAGGCGGCGGTGCAGCGCACGCAGGACATCCACGACGTGATCGAAGGCCCGGACTGCGGCGTGAAGATCAACATCCTCGACAAGCAGACGTCGAACTGGCGGCGTGACGAGGCGCAGAACCTGATGACCAACTGGCTGTCCACCGGCACGGCCTTCGACGCGGTGATCGCCAACAACGACGAAAGCGCCATCGGCGCGATCCAGGCGATGAAGGCGGCGGGAATCGACATGGTCTCGGTCATCGTCGGCGGCGTCGACGCGACGCAGGATGCGCTGGCCGCGATGCAGGCGGGCGATCTCGACGTGACGGTGTTCCAGAACGCCGCCGCCCAGGGATCCGGCTCGCTCGATGCCGCGGTCAAGCTCGCCAAGGGCGAGGCGGTGGACCAGAAGGTCTGGGTGCCCTTCGAACTCGTGACGCCCGCCAACATCGACAACTACCTCCAGAAGAACTGATCCCCCGGGGGATCACGTCGGGGCGGCACCCGCGCCGCCCCGCCGGCCCGGGCGCGACGGCGGGTGTCCGCCACGCGGGCGCCCGTCCACCGAAGGCCGAAACGAAAGGTGACATCTCATGGCACAGACGACGCACGGCATCGGGGGTCTGAGCTACGATCCGGCCCGGAAGGCGCGTCCGCCCGAGCTTAACGTCTTCATCGCCCTGATCCTGATCGTCGTGGCCTTCGAAGCCATCGGGCGGCTCTTCCTCGGTGACAGTTTCCTGTTCAACACCCGGCCCAACGTCGACGCGATCTTCAACTGGGCGCGGCTCAACATCATCATCCTTCAGGTCTCCATCGTCGGCATCATCGCCGTCGGGGTGACCCAGGTGATCCTGACCGGCGGCATCGACCTTTCCTCGGGCTCGGTCGTCGGCGCCACCGCGATGATCACCATGAGCTTCGCCCAGACCGCGATGGTCAACGGCAATCCCAACCCGAAGGCGATCTTCGGCGACTGGGCGATGGACCTGCCGGTGATCGTGCCGATTGCCGTCGGCATCGGCTGCGGGCTCGCCGCCGGCCTCGTCAACGGCGTGCTCATCGCCTACACGCGGATCCCTTCCTTCATCGCCACGCTCGGCATGATGGTCTTCGCCCGCGGCCTCAGCCGCTGGTGGTCGAACGGCAACCCGATCTCGTTTCCCACCGAAGGCTATGCCGCCATCGGCAAGGGGATGATGCCGGTCCTCATCTTCGTCCTGCTGGCGATCCTCTTCCACCTGGTCCTGACCTACACGGTCTATGGCAAGCACACCTACGCGATCGGCTCGAACGAGGATGCGGCGCGGATGTCGGGGATCAAGGTCGACCGCCACAAGGTGCTGGTCTATTCGATTGCCGGCATCCTCGCCGCCGTGGCCGCGATCGTGCTGAGTTCCAAGAACCTGACGGCCCAGGCCGGCATGGGCATCATGTATGAGCTTGACGCCATCGCGATGGCGGTGATCGGGGGCATCTCGCTGAAGGGCGGGCGCGGCTCGATCCTCGGCACCGTGCTCGGCGCGCTGATCTTCGGGGTGATCATCTCCGGCTTCACCTTCGTCAAGCTCGACGCCTACTACCAGGAGATGGTGAAGGGCATGATCATCGTCGGCGCCGTGGTGCTCGACCAGTGGCGGCAACGCCGGTCCGCGGGGCGGAACTAGGGAGGCGGGAGATGAGCGAGCTGAAGCTTCACGACATGGGCGACATCGTGCTGGAGACGCGCGACCTGACCAAGCACTACGGCGGGGTCCATGCGCTCGAAGGCGCCAACTTCATCCTGCGCAAGGGCGAGCACGTGGCGATCATGGGCGACAACGGGGCGGGCAAGTCCACCTTCGTGCGCCAGATCACCGCGGTCGAACAGCGCACGCGGGGCGAGGTCATCTTCGACGGCCGCGCGGTGAACTTCGCGGGCCCGCTCGAGGCGCGCGAGGCCGGGATCGAGACGGTGTTCCAGAACCTCGCGCTGGCCGACGATCTCGATGTGCCGTCGAACCTCTTCCTCGGGCGCGAGAAGGTGCTCGTCAACCTCGGGCCCTTCTCGATCCTCGACCGCAAGGGGATGCGCGAGGCGACGATGCGGGGCCTGGAAAAGACCGGGGTGAAGATCCCCAACATCCTCAACACGATCCGCAACATGTCGGGCGGGCAGCGGCAATGCGTGGCGATCGCACGCACCGCGGCCTTCCATTCCAAGCTCACGATCATGGACGAACCCACCGCCGCCCTCGGCGTGCAGGAGACCGCGCAGGTGGAGAACATCATCCGCACCCTGAAGGGGCAGGGGGAGCCGCTGATCCTCATCAGCCACAACATGCGGCAGGTCTTCGACCTGATGGACCGGATCGTGGTGTTCCGGCGCGGCCGGATCTGCGCCAACCTCGACGTCCGCGGAACCAACCCCGAGGACGTCGTGGCCTACATCACCGGCGCCAAGACCGGCGCCGAATATGCAGACGTGGCCTGACCGGCCGCCCCGAAAGGACCGACCCCATGAAGATCGCGCTTGATCCCTTCATGCACCGCCACCTGAGCCTCGAGGAGCTTCCCTTCAAGGTGAAGGAACTCGGCTACGACTGGATCGAACTCAGCCCGCGCGGCGATTTCCTCGAATGGTTCAAGGCGCCGCGGGTCTTTCCCGACCGGGTCGCCGCGTTCAGGAAGGCGCTCAAGGACGCGGGTGTGGGCATCGCCTCGCTTCTGCCGATGTATCGCTGGGCCAGCAACGACGAGACCGAGCGGCAGGCGGCGGTGAAGCACTGGAAGCGCGCCATCGAGATCGCGGTGGAGCTGGGCGTGGACACGATGAACAGCGAATTCGGCCGCGGCCCCCATCCCGACAGGGGGTCGTGCTACTGCTGCCATACCGGCAGCATGATCGAGGCCTGCGAGGACGCCTGGTGGCGGTCGATCGAGGAACTGGTGCCGGTGCTGGAGCGCGAGGGGATCAACCTGCATGTCGAGCCCCATCCCGAGGACTGGTGCGAGACGATCCAGCCCGCGCTCGACATCATCCGCACGGTGAACAGCCCGCGGGTGCGCTTCCTCTACTGCGCGCCGCACACCTTCTATTTCGGCGACGACACGAAGGCGATGCTGCGCGAGGCCGCCGACGTCCTCGCCCATGTCCATGTCGGCGACACCTTCAATCACCGCGCAAGCTCGGGCCTGCGCTACATCCTCAACCCGCCGGGCACCCAGGCGCGGGTGCATCAGCACCTTGACATCGGCCAGGGCGAGGTGCCGTGGGACGATTTCTTCGGCACGCTCCGCGAGGTCGGCTTCGACGGGATCATGACCGCCTGCGTCTTCGCCTGGGAAGACCGCGCCGACGCCTCGGGGCGCTTCATGCGCGCCGAGATGCAACGCTACATCGACAAGTTCTGGAAATAAGGGTCGGAAAATGACTGTGAGGATCGGGGTTATCGGCACCGGCGCCATAGGGCGGGATCACGCCCGGCGCATCCAGTCCGTGCTCGCGGGCGGCGAGATCGTCGCGCTTTCGGACGTGAACCGCGCCTCGGCCGAGGCGGTGCGTGCCGACATCGCGCCCACGGCCGAGGTCTTCGCCACCGGCGAGGAACTCATCGCCTCGCCCAGAGTGGATGCCGTGCTCGTCACCTCCTGGGGCACGACGCACGAGCAATACGTGCTGGCCGCCATCGCCGCCGGCAAGCCCTGTTTCTGCGAAAAGCCGCTGGCCACCACGGCAGAGGGGGCGAAACGCATCGTCGATGCCGAGGTGAAGGCGGGCAGGCGGCTGGTGCAGGTGGGGTTCATGCGCCGCTACGATGCGGGCTATGTCGCGCTGAAACAGGCGGTGCAGGCCCATACCGGCGCGCCGATCATGGTCCACGCCGCCCACCGCAACCCCACGGTGCCGCAGGCCTATATCACGCCGATGGCGATCCACGACACGCTGATCCACGAGATCGACGTGTTCCGCTGGCTTCTGGATGACGACTACGTCTCGGCCCGGGTGATCTTCCCGAGGAAGGCCGCGCGGTCGCACGGAAAGCTCCGCGACCCGCAGATCGTGGTGCTGGAGACGGCGAAGGGCGTGGTGATCGACGTCGAGATCTTCGTCAATTGCCACTACGGCTACGACATCCAGTGCGAGGTGGTGGGCGAGGACGGCGTGGCGCGCCTGCCCGAGCCGATGGCGATCCGGATGCGGCTTGGCGCGAAGCTGCAAAACGCCATCCTGACCGA
The DNA here is from genome assembly GCA_039808285.1 of Paracoccaceae bacterium. Lineage (GTDB taxonomy): Bacteria > Pseudomonadota > Alphaproteobacteria > Rhodobacterales > Rhodobacteraceae > Albidovulum. The sequence goes on along the minus strand of JBDHSQ010000032.1, from coordinate 17,985 downwards.
CTGGAAGGACCGCTTCGTCGCCGCCTACGACGTGGAGTTGCAGGATTTCCTCAAGGCCGCGGCGCGCGGCACCGCGGCGGGCCCGACCTCGTGGGACGGCTACATGGCCGCCGTCGCCTCCGACGCCTGCGTCGCGGCGCAGGAGACGGCGGGCGAGGCCGTCGCCATTCCCCATCCCGCCCGCCCCGCCCTTTATGCCTGAGGAACCACCATGCGCTTCGCCATGAACCATATCGCCGCGCCGAAGGTCGCGCTGCCGGACTTCTTCGCACTGGCGCGGCGGCTCGGCGCGACCGAGGTGGAAATCCGCAACGACCTGCCCGACGTGATGGCCGCGTGGAAGGCGGCCGACGTGAGGGCGGCGGCCGCCGACGCGGGCGTCGCCATCCTGTCGATCAACGCGCTTTATCCCTTCAACGTCTGGAAGGGCGATCTGCCGGCAAGGGCCGCGCGGATGGCCGACTATGCCGCCGAGGCGGGCGCGCGGGCGCTGGTGATGTGCCCGCTGAACGAAGGCCGGGCCGTGGGGCATTCCGAAGTCGTGGCGGCGCTCGAATCGATGGCGCCGATGCTGCGGGCGAGGGGCCTTCTGGGCCTGGTCGAACCGCTCGGCTTTCCGGTCTCGTCGATGCGGACCAAGCGCGAGGCGATCGCCGCGATCGAGGAGGCGGCGGGCTGGGATGTCTACCGGCTCCTCCATGACACGTTCCATCACCATCTGTCGGGCGAGACGGAATTCTACCCGCGCCGCACCGCGCTCGTGCACATCTCGGGCGTGACCGACCCGGCCCTGGCGGTGGCCGACATGCTCGACGCGCACCGGGTCCTGGTCGATGCGAAGGACCGTCTCGGGAACATCGCCCAGATCAGGGCGCTTCTGGCCGCGGGCTATGACGGGCCCTTCAGCTTCGAGCCCTTCGCGGCCGAGGTCCATCACCTGCCCGATCCCGAGGCGGCGCTGAGGGCCAGCATGGACTACGTCGCGGCACATGCCTGAACGGTCCGGGCGCCCCGGGGGTTCCCCGGCCGCCCGGACCCCGGCCCCGGGCGGTGCCGCCCCCCGGCGGAGCATTCGGGCCAGAGGAAGGAGACGGGCATGAAGACGCTTGACGTCATCACCATCGGCCGCGCCGGCGTCGACCTTTACGGGGCGCAGGTGGGCGGGCGGCTCGAGGACATGGGGTCGTTCCGCAAGTATCTCGGCGGCAGCCCGACCAACATCGCCTGCGGCACGGCGCGCCTGGGGCTGAGGAGCGCGCTGGTCACCCGGGTGGGGGACGAGCACATGGGGCGCTTCATCCGCGAGGAACTGGGGCGCGAGGGCGTCGACGTGCGCGGCGTGAAGACCGACCCCGAGCGGCTGACGGCGCTGGTGATCCTCGGCATCCGCGACGAGGAGAGCTTTCCGCTGATCTTCTACCGGGAGAACTGCGCCGACATGGCGCTGTCGGAAGACGACATCGACGAAGGCTTCATCGCCGAGGCGCGGTCGGTGCTGGCGACGGGGACGCATCTTTCCCACCCGCGGACGGAGGCGGCGGTGCTGAAGGCGCTCCGACTGGCGCGGCAGCACGGGGCGAGGACCGCGCTCGACATCGACTACCGGCCGAACCTCTGGGGCGTGGCGGGCCACGGGGCGGGAGAAAGCCGCTTTGTCGAAAGCGCCAAGGTCACCGCCAAGCTGCAATCGACGCTTCACCTCTTCGACCTGATCGTCGGGACCGAGGAGGAATTCCACATCGCCGGCGGCTCGACCGACACGGTCGCGGCACTCAGGGCGGTGCGCGGCGTGACCCCGGCGGTGCTGGTCTGCAAGCGCGGCGCGGCGGGGGCCGTGGCCTTTACCGGCGCCATTCCCGCAAGCCTTGACGAGGGCCAGTCCGGCCCCGGCTTCCCGATCGAGGTCTTCAACGTGCTCGGCGCGGGCGACGGCTTCTTCTCGGGGCTGCTCAAGGGTTGGCTCGACGGCGAAAGCTGGCCACGGGCGCTGGAATACGCCAATGCCTGCGGCGCCTTCGCGGTGTCCCGCCACGGCTGCACCCCGGCCTATCCGTCGCTGGCGGAACTGGAGTTCTTCCTGAGGCGCGGGGTCATCCGCCCCGACCTGAGGAACGACGCCGAGCTGGAGCAACTCCACTGGTCGACGACCCGCAAGGGCGACTGGCCCGAGGCGCGAATCTTCGCCTTCGACCACCGGATGCAGTTCGAGGAGATGGCGGGCTATACGCCGGCGAAGGGGGCGGCGTTCAAGGAGCTTTGCCTGAAGGCGGCGCTTCGGGTGCAGGCGGGGCGGCCCGGCTACGGCATCCTGTGCGACAGCCGCATCGGCCGGCGGGCGCTCCATGCGGCGAGCGGAACGGGTCTCTGGATCGGGCGGCCCTGCGAATGGCCCGGCTCGCGGCCGCTCACGCTCGAGCCCGAGCTTGGCCCCGACTGCGGTGGGCTCGAGGGCTGGGCGCGCGAGAACGTGGTGAAGGTGCTCTGCTTTTGCCATCCCGACGACACCGCGGCGACGCGCGCGGATCAGGAAGCGACCGTCAGGCAGCTCTTCACCGCGGCGCGGCGCAACGGGCTGGAATTTCTGCTGGAGGTCATCCCCTCGAAGGTCGGGCCGGTCGACGACGCGACCACGGCGACGCTGATCCGCCGGTTCTACGCCGCGGGCGTCTTTCCCGACTGGTGGAAGCTCGAGCCGATGCGGACGCGGGCAGCCTGGGCGAATGCCATCGCCGCGATCGAGGAGAACGACCCCCACACCCGCGGGATCGTGGTGCTGGGGCTCGACGCGCCCGAGGCGCAGCTTGCGGCCTCCTTCGAGGTCGCGGCGGGGTTCGGCCTCGTCAAGGGCTTCGCGGTCGGGCGGACGATCTTCGGCGACGCGGCGCGCGGCTGGATGGCGGGCGATCTGGCCGATGCCGAGGCGGTGGCCGAGATGGCGCGGCGCTATGCGCGGCTGTGCGAGATCTGGGACCGGGCGCGGGCGGCCGCGCGGGAGAAGGCGGCATGAGCATGTCCGGCAGAAGCGGCAACCGGTTCCGCGGCCGGGACGGGCGGGAGAAGGCGGAATGACGGGAACGGTGAGATTGACGGCGGCGCAGGCGATGGTGCGCTGGCTTTCGGTGCAGATGACGGAAGATGGGACGCGCTTCATCGAGGGCGTCTGGGCGATCTTCGGGCATGGCAACGTGGCGGGGATCGGCGAGGCGCTGCACGGGATCGGCGCGGCGCTTCCCACCTGGCGCGGCCAGAACGAGCAGACGATGGCCCATGCCGCGATCGCCTATGCCAAGACGCTGAGGCGGCGGCGGGCCCAGGCGGTGACCTCGTCGATCGGGCCGGGGGCCACGAACATGGTGACGGCGGCGGCGCTCGCCCATGTCAACCGGCTGCCGGTGCTCTTCATCCCCGGCGATGTCTTCGCCAGCCGCCGGCCCGACCCGGTGCTTCAGCAGATCGAGGATTTCGACGATGGCACGGTCAGCGCCAACGACTGCTTCCGCCCGGTGGTGCGCTACTTCGATCGCATCAGCCGGCCCGAACACCTTCTGACCTGCCTGCCGCGGGCGCTTGCCGTGATGACCGACCCGGCCAACTGCGGGCCGGTCTGCCTCGCCTTCTGCCAGGACGTGCAGGCCGAGGCCTACGACTACCCCGAGAGCTTCTTCGCGCCGAGGGTCTGGCGCATCCGCCGGCCCGAGCCCGACCCGCGCGAGGTGGCGGAGGTGGCCGCGATGATCCGCAAGGCGAAGGCGCCGGTGATCGTCTCGGGCGGCGGCGTGATCCATTCCGGGGCGGAGGCCGACCTCGCGGCCTTTGCGAAGGCCCATAACATCCCCTTCGTGGAAACCCAGGCCGGCAAGGGCGCGAACCCCTGGGACGATCCGATGAACTTCGGCTCTCCGGGCGTCACCGGCTCGGCCTGCGGCAACGCGCTTGCCGCGCGGGCCGATCTGGTGGTCGGCATCGGCACACGGTTCCAGGACTTCACCACCGGAAGCTGGACGGTGTTCCAGAACCCCGACCGGCGGCTCGTCTCGATCAACCTCGCGGGCTACGATGCCACCAAGCACGGCGCGGTGCCCTGCGTCGGCGACGCGAAGGTGACGCTCGCGCGGCTCTCGGCCGCGCTCGGGCCGCACCGGGCGCCGGCCTTCGACGAAGCCTCGCGCCGCGGCTGGCACGAAACCGTCGCCCGCGTCACCGCCGCGCCGGCCGCGACCAACGCGCTGCCCACCGACGCGCAGGTGATCGGCGCGGTGCAGCGGGTGGCGACGAAGGACACGGTGGCGATGTGCGCGGCCGGCACCATGCCCGGCGCGCTCCAGGTGCTCTGGCAGGCCGCGGCGGGGGGCTATCACATGGAATACGGCTATTCCTGCATGGGCTACGAGGTGGCCGGGGCGATGGGCATCAAGCTCGCCGATCCCTCGAAGGACGTGGTCTGCTTCGTCGGCGACGGCAGCTACATGATGGCCAATTCCGAACTGGCGACCGCGGTGATGCGCCGCGTGCCCTTCACCGTGGTGCTGACCGACAACCGCGGCTACGGCTGCATCAACCGGTTGCAGATCGAATGCGGCGGCGCCGAGTTCAACAACCTCTACCGCGACTCCGACGTCGCGGCTGAGCCCGAAATCGACTTTGTGGCCCATGCAAGGGCGATGGGCGCCCATGCGGAGAAGGCCGCGACCATCGCGGACCTCGAGGCGAAGGTCGTCGCCGCCCGGGCGCGCGACATCCCCAGCGTGATCGTCATCGACACCGACCCGGTTCCCGGCACCGGCGCCGGCGGCCACTGGTGGGACGTGGCGGTGCCCGAGGTCGGCGGGCCGGAGCGGCTGGAGGCGGCGCGCGCGAGATACGCCGCCCATGCCGCCCGGCAGAACGTGGTCAACTGAACGGTGCCGGGGCCCGGGGCCCCGGACCCCTTGGATATCAGGGCCGGCGGAAGGCCCGGGAGAGAGAGCAAGATGATCCTTTACGGCACCAACCCCATCGCCTGGTCCAACGACGACGACTGGTCGATCGGCGACCAGTTCACGCTCGACGACTGCCTGTCGGACTGCCGGACGATCGGCTTCGACGGCATCGAGAAGGGCCACAAGATGCCCGACGACGGCGCCGCGCTGAAGGCCGCGCTCGGCGCCTACGGCCTGCGCTTCGCCGCGGGCTGGTTCTCCACCAACCTCCTCGTCAACGACATCGAAACGGAGAAGGCACGGCTCAAGTCCTGGATCGACTTCACCAGGGCGGCGGGCGGCGACCACATCAACGCCTGCGAATGTTCCAACACCGTCCACGGCAACGACCGCGTGGCGGTGAACGACCGCCCGGTGATGACGGACGCCGAATGGGACCGCTTCTCGCGGGGCTACGAGGAACTGTCGAGGTTCGCCGATGATCAGGGCGTGCGGATGGGCTACCATCACCACATGGGCACGATCATCGAAAGCGCGGCCGACATCGACCGCTTCATGGCGATGGCCGGGCCGCACACGCGGCTCCTGCTCGACACCGGACACTGCACCTTCGGCGGCGCCGACCCGGCGGAGGTGGCGAGGAAATACATGGACCGCGTCACCCATATCCACGCCAAGAACGTCCGTCCCGGCATCGCCCGCGAGGTCCGCGACAAGGGCCTGAGCTTCCTCGAGGGCGTGCGCCGCGGCGCCTTCACCGTGCCGGGCGACCCGGAGGGCTGCGTTTCCTTCGAGCCGGTGCTGAAGATCGCGGCCGAGCACGGCTACCGGGGCTGGCTGGTGATCGAGGCCGAGCAGGACAGCGCCGTGCGCGAACCGTTCCACTACCAGGACATGGGGCTCAGGGCGCTCCGCCGGATGGCGCGCGAGGCGGGGCTCGACCGGGCGGAGGCCGCCTGAGGCGATGGGCCGGGGCGTCTTCGACCTCGACCATCCGTGGTTCCGGCCGCTCTGGCGGCGGCTTCTGGTGACCGGGGTCGCGCTCGGCTGGGGGGTGTTCGAGCTGGCCTCGGGCAGCCCCGGCTTCGCCGTGCTTTTCCTCGCGCTCGGGGCCTATGCCGCCTGGCGCCTGTTCGTGACCTTCAACCCGAGGGGGGATGAATGAGCCCGCTTCTGCGCAAGCCCTTCGGCACCCGCGGCAAGGTGCACGAGATCACGCCGGCCTCGGCCGGCTGGCGCCACGTCGGCTTCTCGCTCTACCGGCTCCGGCCGGGCGATACCGCCGCCGAGGCCACCGGGCCGAACGAGGCCATCCTGGTCATGGTCGAGGGCAAGGCCGCTCTGACGGCCGCGGGGCAGGACTGGGGCGTGCTCGGCGAGCGGATGAGCGTGTTCGAGAGGACCGCGCCGCATTGCCTCTATCTGCCGGACGGCGCGGAGTGGCGCGCGGTGGCCGAGACCGGCTGCACGATCGCCGTCTGTTCCGCGCCGGGCAGGGGCGGCCATCCCGCCCGCCGGATCGGGCCGGACGGGATCACGCTGGCGGAACGCGGCCGCGGCACCAACACCCGCCATGTCCACAACATCGCGATGGAGGCCGAGGACTACGCCGACAGCCTTCTGGTGACCGAGGTCTTCACGCCCGCGGGCCACTGGTCCTCCTACCCGAGCCACCGCCATGACGAGGACGACTTCCCCCGCATCACCTATCTGGAGGAGACCTACTACCACCGCCTGAACCCGGCCGACGGCTGGGCCGTCCAGCGCGTCTATACCGACGACGGCTCGCTCGACGAGACGATGGCGGTCAGGGACGGCGACGTGGTGCTGGTGCCGCGCGGCCACCATCCCTGCGGCGCGCCCTACGGGTTCGAGATGTATTACCTCAACGTCATGGCGGGGCCCTTGCGGAAATGGCGCTTCGTCCCCGCGCCGGAGGTGGCGTGGATCCTCAAGCGCGACGCCTGAGGGGCGCGCGTCCTCACCCCGGCGGCAGCAGCTTGCCGGGGTTGAGGATGCCCTTGGGGTCGAGTGCCGCCTTGATCGCCCGCATCGCGGCAAGCTCCGCCTCGCTCCGGCTGCAATGGAGCCAGTCGCGCTTCAGCGTGCCGATGCCGTGCTCGGCCGAGATCGAGCCGCCGAAGTCCTGCACCACGCCGTAGGCGATCCGGTCCACCTCGTGGGCCGCCTCCTCGCCGCCGCCGGGGACGCTGACCGCGACATGCAGGTTGCTGTCGGCGACATGGCCGTAGAACGAGACATGCGCGGCAGGGAACCGTGCCAGCAGCGCCGCGCGGCAGGAACGGGCGAAATCGTCCAGCCGGCCGGTGGCGAGGCTCACGTCCAGGTTGATGAGGCCGGGCAGCGCGGCATCCATCTCGATCCCCTCGCGCACCGTCCAGAACCGCCGCGCCTCGGCCAGCGACTGCGCCACCAGCGCGTCGGTGATCACGCCGGCCTCGAACGCCGCCTCCAGAAGCCGCTCCATCGCCTCGCCGGCGTCGGCCTCGAGGATGACCGCGAAGGGCGGCGGATCGGCGAAGAGGGTGAAGGGCAGGAGATCCTGGCTGAAGGCGAAGTAGTCGCGCCACATCGCCTCGAAGGCCGAGAGGCCCGGAAGGGCCGCGCGCGCCAGCGCCAGAAGCCGCAGGACGGCGGCGAAATCCGGCAGCGCCGCAAGCACCGTGCCGCGCGGGCCGGGCAGGGGGCGGAGCCGGACCACCGCCCGGGTGATCACGCCGAGCGTGCCTTCGGAGCCGGCGAAGAGATGGCGCAGGTCGTAGCCGGTGTTGTTCTTCACCACCTTCGTGAGCCGGCTCAGCACCGTGCCGTCGGCCAGCACCGCCTCGATGCCGAGAAGGTTGTCGCGGGTCATCCCGTCGCGGATCACCCGGAGCCCGCCGGCATTGGTGGCGATGTTGCCGCCGATCTGGCAGGAGCCCCGCGCGCCGAGGTCGACCGGCAGCAGGAACCCCGCCGCCTCGGCCGCCTTCTGCGCCACTTCCAGAACGGTCCCCGCCCGGACCACCATCGCCATCGCGTCGGCGTCGATCTCCTCCACCCCGCTCAGGCGGGAAAGCGACAGCGCGACGGTCCCCTCCCCCGGGTTGGCGCCACCGGCAAGGCCGGTCATGCCGCCCTGCGGCACCACGGGCGTGCCATGCCGGTGGCAGATCGCCAGCGCCGCCGACACTTCCTCCACCGTCGCCGGGCGGAGGAGCGCGCGCGGCAGGTCGTGGCCCGACCGGCTCGCATCCGACCGCGCGGCCTCGGGCACCTCCGCCCCGGTCAGGCAGCCCTGCGGGCCGAGCGCCCGGCGCAGTTCCTCAAGCATCTCCCCTCCACACCGTCCCGCGCAGGTCGGCGAGCCGCGCCACGCCGAGCTGGATCATCGTCGTGCGCAGCTCCTCCCGCAAGACCGCCGCCAGATGCGCGGGCCCCCGCGCGCCCGCCGCCGCCACCGCGTGCAGGAAGGGCCGGCCGACCAGCACCGCATCGGCGCCGAGCGCCACCATCCGCGCGATGTCGAGGCCCGAGCGCACCCCGCCGTCGGCGAGGACCAGGGCGCCGTCTCCGAGCCTTTCGCGGATCGCCGGCAGCACCTCGGGCGCGGCCGGGGCGGCGTCGATCTGCCGCCCGCCGTGGTTCGACACCACAACCCCGTCGGCGCCGAGCGCCAGCGCCTCGGCGGCATCCTCCGCCCCGAGCACGCCCTTGACGATCAGCCGCCCCGGCCAGGCGGCGCGGAGGCGCGAGAGCCGTGCGGGCCCGATATGGCCCACCATCATCCGGCCGAGGAACTCCGCCGCGCCCGCGACTCCGCCCTCGGGGAAATAGGGCGCGAGGTTCTCGAACGCCGGCACACCGCCGCGCGCCATGCCGAGCGCCCAGCGCGGGCAGGCCATGATCTCCGCCAGCGTCCGCAGCCCGAACCGCGGCGGCACCACCAGCCCGCTCCGGATGTCGCGCCGCCGCCGGGTCGGGCCGGGGATGTCGACTGTCACCACCAGCACACCGTAGCCCGCGGCGCGCGCGCGGGCGATCAGATCGGCCTCCATCCCCGGGTCGGACGGTGGATAGAGCTGGAACGCCGCGCCCGGGCCGGCAAGGGGGGCGATCCGCTCCATCGCCGTGGTCGCATAGGTCGAAAGCACATGGCCGATCCCGGCCGCCGCGGCCGCCCGCGCGATCGCCTCCTCCGCCCCCGGCCAGATCAGCCCGCCGAGGCCGAGCGGCGCCACGCCGAAGGGCGCGGCCCAGGGCGCGCCCGCTACCGTGACCGAAAGATTGGGCTCGGAATCCTCCACCAGATAGCGCGGCACCAGCCGCACGGCAGAAAGCGCGGCGAGGTTCCGCGCCAGGCAGGTCTCCTCCCCGATCCCGCCCGCGAGGTAGCCGCCGACGAAGCCGGGGATGCGGGAGACCGCCGCCGCCTCCATCGCGGCGGCGTCGGGGAAGCGGCGGTCGAGGCGCGGGTCGGTCACGGCACCCGTTTCAGCGCCTGCGCCATGCAGTGGATGCCGCCGCCGGTCTTGGAAATCTCCGACATGTCGACCTCGACCACCTCGAAGCCGCGGGCCCGCAACTGGCCGATCAGCGCCTGCGACGACTTCGGCGCGATCACCCGGTCGGCCCCGAGGCTCATGAAGTTGCAGCCGAGCGCCATCGTGTCCTGGAACGGCACGTCGATGATCTCGTGCCCCTTGCCCTTCAGCCACTCGACGATCCCGGGCTCGGTGCAGGCAAGGCAGACGGCGGTGAGCTTCGGCGCCACCGGCACCACCATCAGGTCGATGTGCACGTAGTATTCGTCGATGAAGGCCAGCCGCACCTCCCAGCCCTCGGCCTCGAACCAGCCGGCGACCTGCCGCGCGCCTTCCTCCTGCGTCCGCGCGCCGCCGCAGCCGATCAGCACGCAGCCTTCCTCGATCACGTCGAAGTCGCCGCCCTCGAAGGTGCCGGCGGTCACCATGTCGTAGATCGGGATGCCGAGCTTTTCGTAGTTGCGGATCGCGGCGTAGTTCTCGCCCCGCCGCCACCAGTTCGCCATCGCGGTGATGATCGCGCCATAGGGCGTCATCACGCTGGAATCGCGGGCGTAGACCTGCATCGGCAGTTCCGGCTCGGGCTCATACATGTGGACCTTGACGCCGAAATGCTCGTAGGCGGCGACCAGGTCCTTGTGCTGGGCCTGCGCGACCTGGACGTTGCAGGGCGCCTCGCGCAGGTGCTTGCGCGACAGGCTCGAGGTCGCCATGTGGCGCAGGAAGCGCGGGCTGCCGAGCAGCACGTCGGTCAGCCGGTCGGTCTCGTTGGCGAAACCCCACTGCGACAGGGCCGCGGTGCCGCCGCCGGGCTTCCGGCGTTGGAGGCTGAAAGGGTCGGGGCGGGTCTGCACGTTCATCGCATCTCTCCTCGGGGTCAGGCGCCGGGCATGGCGGAGGGAATCCACCAGTCCCGCCCGCGCGCGGTGGTGACGTATTCGGGCCAGCGGAAGCCGGTCGGCGGGGCATAGTCGCAAAGCGGCGGGATCCAGTCCGCGCCGCCCGGGCCGCCGCCGGTGCGCTCGCGGAACTCGGCCCAGGCGGCGTCGCGCGCGGCGCCGTCCTCGATCAGCCGCAGCGCCGAAAGCGCCAGCACCTGTGCGGCGCGTTCCACCATAGGGTCGATCGTCGCCGGAATGCCGCCGAGCGCGTTCATCACCCAGGACGGATAGGCGAAGCCCTCGGGCGCGCGCAGCGCCGGCCGGGCGATGTAGAACCGCGCGGTCGGCGCGTGCCAGCACATGTCGGTATAGTCGTCCGAGGTCGAATGTGTCTGGCTGGGCGCGAGGTCGCGGCGCAGGATCGCCTCGGCCGCCTCCGGCGCGATCAGCCGCGACATTTCCGGGATGAAGGGATCGTCCATCGGTTGCAGGCCGAGGTTGGCCTGGATCTCCCGCGCCACGGCCGTGGCCGCATCGTCCCAGACCGGCGCGCCGAGCCGCTGCATCGCCTGCCAGACCACCCGCGCCATCGCATGGTTGGCAAGGCCCGGGCGCGACTTGCAGACCCAGTGGCGTTCCCAGCGGCTGCCGGTCATCGCCGCCGCCGCCTCGGCATTGCGGTCGAGCGCGGCGGTCACCGCCTCCGCCATCGCGATCGTCGGCACCCGGATCATGTATTGCAGCTCCGCCAGCCCCGCCGGCTGGTTGTCGGCGGTGGCCTGGCCCGCGGTCAGGATCGCCTCGGAGATCGACCAGCCGCCCTGGTGCGGCAGCATCGAATCGCGCAGGGACTTCGAGGTCATGAACATGATGTTCAGCGCGTCGTTCGCCCCCGGCGCCCGGATCGCGCTGTGCGACTGCGGGATCGGCGCGCCATCACGTTGGCCGTCGCTGTGGCCCCAGCGTTCCGGCGCGTCGCAGAGGAAGCGGTAGACCATCGACCAGCCGGCGCCGCAATGCGTGTCCCACCGAACCGTGTTGCACATCGGCAGCATGTAGAACGGATGGAACGACAGGATCGCCGCCAGCCCGTCGTAATAGCCCTTCGCGGCATGGATCGGCTTCGATCCGCGCACCTTCTCGGCCGGCTCGCCGGTGAAGCGGATGCCGCCCTTCAGACCGTGCCGCTCCATTGCCGCCTTGATGGCGAGCGCGCCGCCGAGGCCGGCGATGCCGAGGCCGGAATGCGGGTCGGTATGGCCGCCGGCCTGGAAGCCGAGCCCCGCGCGCGGCTCGCGCCTTGTGCTGGCGGCCTGGCAGTTGCCGGGGATGCCGTCGTATTCGGCATAGAGGCCGATCACCGGACCTTCGCCGTTCGACCATTCGGCGCAGAAGGCGGTGGGCATCCCGGCCGAGCCTTCCTCGACGGTGAAGCCCTCGGCCCTCAGGCGAGCGACATACCACTCGGCCGAGCGGTATTCCCGCCAGGCGGTCTCGCCGAAATCGAAGATCGTCGCGCACCAGCCGGAAAGCTCGTGGCGGCGCGCGGCGATGGTGGCGAGCGCGGTGGCCTGGGCGGCGCTGAGTTCGCCTGTCGTGCCGAGATCGTCTGCTGTCATGACGGATGTCCTCCGCTTGCCCGACGCCTGCCATACGGATGCCCGACGGAAAACCGGCGCAAAACCGACGCGAACCCGACGGCGAATCCGGGGCCTTCCTTCATCGCTACACGCGGGGCCGCCCCGGCACCAAGTGAAACCTCTTCCCGCAATCGGCAAATGATATTCACCTTTTGCTGGCGCGGCCCCCGCAGGCAGGCTAGCCTGCCCGGGTTCTCGGGAGGAACCATGCCGCGTATCCCCTCCACCCAGGCGCTGCGCGCGCTGGAAAGCTTCGCCCGCCACGGCACCGTCTGGCAGGCGGCGGACGAGCTGAACCTGACCCGCAGCGCGGTCAGCCACCAGTTGCGGCTTCTCGAACGCGACCTCGGCTTCCGGCTGATGAACCGGGTCGGCACCCGGGTGGAGCTGACGCCGCAGGGCGTGACCTATGCCGCCGACGTGCGCCGGGCGCTGTCGATGATCTCCGGCTCCGCCACCCGCAACGCCGCGCGCGGCATCAGCGGCAGCCTGACCGTGAGCTGCCCGCCCGGCTTCGCCTCGAGCTGGCTCTGCCCCAAGATCGGCGGCTTCTGCGAGGCTTTCCCCGATGTTTCGCTCGCTTTGGTGACGCCGCGCCGGCTCGACGACGTGAGCAACCCGGACGTCGACGTCTTCATCACCTTCGGTCACGGCCACCAGCCGGGGATGGAGGTGGAACTGCTGAAGGAGGTGGAGTTCACGCCGCTGTGCAGCCCGATCCTGCTCAACCGGATCGACGGGCTCGACGCGCCCGAGGGCCTTGCGCAGGCGACGCTGCTGCATCTGGGCGACTTCCAGGACTGGGAATCCTGGTTCGGCCTCGCCGGGCTCCGCTCCGAAGGCGCCCGCACCGGCATCCGGTTTTCCGACATGAACCTCGTCTATTCCGCCGCGCTCGGCGCGCAGGGCGTGGCGATGGGCGACGAGTTCATCTGCCAGCAGGCGATGGAGGCGGGCCATCTGGTGCGCCCCTTCGACCTCGCCATCCGCTCGCCGCGGTCCTATTTCATGATCGTCCCGCCGGAACGGTCCGGCAACCCGGCGGGCGCCGCCTTCCGCGGCTGGCTGCGCGGGGAACTGCCGCAGGGCTGAGACGGCTTCGGCAAATTCCCTTTCACAAGGGATGGAAAAACTTTCGGTTGCCTTACGCCCGCCCCGGTCCCTACGCTCATCGCCGGAGCAAGAGGAACCCCCGTGACCCAGGCAGCAGAAATCGGCGCCTCCGGCATCGGCAAGGAGTTCGGCCAGTTCACCGCGCTGGCCGATGTCACGCTGACCGTGGCGCGGGGCGAGTTCCTGACGCTGCTTGGCCCCTCCGGCTCGGGCAAGACCACGTTCCTGATGGTCCTCTCCGGGTTCGAGGCGCCGACGACGGGGCGGCTCAGCCTTGACGGGCGCGACATGACCGACATGCCGGCCGAGAAGCGCGGCTTCGGCATGGTGTTCCAGGGCTATGCGCTCTTCCCGCACATGACGGTGGAGGAGAACATCGCCTTCCCGCTGAAGGTCCAGGGCCGCAGCGGGCCCGAGGTGAAGCGCCGGGTGGCCGAGATGGTCGAGATGGTGGGCCTCGGCGGGCATGGGCACAAGCGGCCGGCGGGGCTTTCGGGCGGCCAGCAGCAGCGCGTCGCGCTCGCGCGCGCTCTGGCCTACGGGCCGCCGGTGCTGCTCCTCGACGAGCCGTTCTCGGCGCTCGACAAGAACCTGCGCGGCCAGATGCAGGACGAGATGCGCCGGCTCCACCGCGAGACCGGCACCACCTTCGTCTTCGTCACCCACGACCAGGAGGAGGCGCTGGCGCTGTCCTCCCGCGTGGCGATCTTCGAGAAGGGGCGGCTCCAGCAGATCGCGCCGCCGCGCGAGGTCTACGAACGCCCCGCCAACCGCTTCGTCGCCGAGTTCCTCGGCGACATCAACATCCTGCCGGTCCGGGAGGGCCGGGTGGAGGGGCGGGCGGTCGCGGGCGCGGGCGCCGGGGGCGACCTGGCGATCCGGCCGGAATACATGGGGCTGAGCCTGACCGAGCCCGCCTCCGGCAACGCGGTGCCCGCAACCCTGCGCGACCTCACCTATCTCGGCGCCGAGACGCGGCTCATGCTCGTCACGCCGGGCGGCGTGCCGGTCATCCTGCACCGGCCGACCGCCGACCTGCCCGGGGGCCTCGCCCCCGGCGCCGCCGTCTGGGCCACCTGGACCCCGGACCGCGGCTTCCTGCTCTGATCACCTGCCGGACGACCGGCACTGCGACACGACCAACGACAACAGGGGAGATGGAAATGAACGGACCCTTCCAGCGCGACTGCCTCGACATCCTGAAGACCCGCGCCGCCCGCGGGCAGATCTCTCGGCGCGACTTCACCACCGGGCTCGCGCTTCTGCTGGGCAGCTCGGCGCTCGGCCTGCGCGGCACCGCGGCGATGGCCCAGGCCAAGGAGCTTGTCTTCGTCAACTGGGGCGGCGACGCCGGCACCGCCTATGACGAGGCCTATGGCAAGGCCTTCCTCGAGGCCACCGGCATCACCGTGAAGCAGGACGGCTCCGGCCCGACCGAGGGTGCGATCGCGGCGCAGGTCGAAAGCGGCAAGCCCGCCTGGGACATCGTCGACGTCGACCCGTTCTCGGCCGAGGCGCTGGGCAAGAAGGGGATGATGGAGCCGATCGACTACGCCGTGGTCGACAAGGGCAAGATGCGCGAGGGCTTCGGCTGGGACCACTCCGCCTCGTCCTATTTCTACAGCTACATCATCGCCTACGATGCCGCGAAGTTCAAAGACAACCCGCCGAAGACGATGGCGGACTTCTTCGATGTCGAGAAATATCCCGGCAAGCGGTCGATGTACAAATGGGGCGTCGGCATGTGGGAGGCCGCGCTTCTGGCCGACGGCGTGGCGGCGGATGCGCTCTACCCGCTCGACATCAAGCGGGCACACGACAAGCTCGCGGCCTTCAAGGAGCATGTCGTGGCCTTCTGGGGCGGCGGGTCGGAAAGCCAGTCGATCCTCCTGAACGGCGAGGCCTCGATGGCGCTGATCTGGTCGACCCGCGCCAAGCTGATCGAGGAGGATTCCGGCGGCGACGTGGCCTTCATCTGGGACCAGGGCCTGATCGCGCCGGGCGCGATGGGCGTGCTGAAGAACAACCCCGGCGGCAAGGACGCGGCGATGCAGTTCATCGCCTCGGCGCAGGAGCCCGAAAAGCAGCTCGTCATGTTCCGGATGCTCGGGCAGGGGCCGGCGAACCCGGCGGCCGACGCGCTGCTGCCGCCCGAGGAGGCGCGCTACAACCCGGTCGATCCCGCCAACTTCGCGGTGCAGATCCCGCTCGACATGCCGTGGTATGAGGAAAACTACGGGCCGGCGCTGGACGAATACCTCAAGATCATCTCGGCCTGACCCTCCGCCGCCCCCGGGCGTTTCCGGGGGCGGCCTTCCCGACGACCGTCCGCAGCGGAGGCCGGATGACCGCCCGCCACATCCTTCTTCTCGCCCCGCTCCTGCTGCTTCTGGCGGTGGCCTATCTGTTGCCGTTCCTCGGCGTCATGCAGTGGAGCGTCACGCTGCCGGAACCGGGGCTCGGCCAGTATGCTGCGGCGCTGACTGATCCGCTCGTGCTCGGGGTGATCTGGCGCACGATCCGCATCTGCGTGATGGTGACGGTGCTGTCGGTCGCTGCCGCCTATGTGATGACGCTGATCTGGGTGCGCGGCGGGCCGGTGGCGCGGGTGGTGATCGAGCTGTGCATCCTCATCCCGTTCTGGATTTCGGTGCTGACACGGGCCTTCGGCTGGCTCGCGCTGCTGTCGAACAAGGGAATCCTCAACACCTGGCTGCAACATCTCGGCATCCTGTCCGAGCCGCTGACGCTGGTCAGGAACGAGTTCGGCGTGGTGGTGGGGATGGTGCATTTCCTCATCCCCTTCGCGGTCTTCCCGCTCGCCTCCTCGATGCGCGCGGTCGACGAGCGGGTGCTGATGGCCGCGCGCAGCATGGGCGCCTCGCGGGCGCGCATCTTCTGGCAGGTCTTCGTGCCGATGACCCGGGGCGGCATCCTCGGTGCGGTGCTCCTGGTCTTCGTCTTCGCGCTCGGCTTCTTCATCACCCCGGCGATCCTCGGCGGCGGCCGCAGCGTGATGGTGGCGGAGCTGATCTACCTGCGCATCTTCCAGAGCCCGGACTGGGGGCTCGGCGCGGCGATCAGCGTGATCCTGATGGTGACGGTCGGCGCGCTGCTTGCGCTGATGCTGCGCCAGGTGCGGGGGGCGGACCGGTGATCCAGCTTCGCCCCGGCCTGCTCGTCACCCTGCTGGCCGCGCTGATCGCGGTCTTCCTGCTGATGCCGCTCGTCGCGGTGATCCCGGTCAGCTTCACGCCGACGCGCTACCTTTCGGTGCCGGAGGGCGAATGGTCGCTGCGCCACTACCGCGCGCTGATCGAGAAGCCGGCCTGGGGCGAGGGCATCTGGCTCTCGATCCGCATCGGCGCGGTGGCCTCGGTCGTCGCCACCACCCTTGCCACCGCCTTCGCGCTCGGCATCTGGATGATCCGCCCGCGCTTCGCGCCGGTGCTGATGGGGCTCGCGCTCCTGCCGATGGTGGCGCCGCCGGTGGTCTCGGCGCTGACGCTCTACTTCTTCCTCATCACGCTGTCCAAGCTGAACGGCTTCGTCGCCTACGACACCTGGGCCGGCGTCGCCTTGGCCCATGCGGTGATGATCGCGCCCTTCGCGGTGGTGCTGATCTCGGTCGCGCTGGCGCAGCTCGACCGGCGGATCGACCTTGCCGCCCGGTCGATGGGCGCAGGCGTGGCGACGCGGGTGTTCCGGGTGATCCTGCCCAACATCCGCTTCACGCTGCTGACCGCGCTCTTCCTCACCTTCGTGCTGTCCTGGGAGGAGATCGGCGTGACACTCTTCATCACCTCGGTCAATGCGGTCACGCTGCCGCGGCTGATGTGGATGGGGCTGCGCGACAACATCGACCCGGCGATCGCGGCGATCTCGGTCGTGCTGATCGTGATCGTGGTGACGGTGATCCTGGCCAAGACGGTCTGGCAGATGCGCAAGGGAGGCAGGGGCGCCTGATGACGACGGAGATTTCGACCGGGGTCTACCTGACCCATCTTCTGCGCGCCTACGGGGTGGACACCGTCTTCGGCATCCCCGGGGTGCACACGATCGAGCTTTACCGCGGCCTGGCCGGCAGCGGCATCCGCCATGTCACGCCGCGCCATGAGCAGGGTGCGGGGTTCATGGCCGACGGCTATGCGCGGGCGAGCGGCCGGCCGGGCGTCTGCTTCATCATCTCCGGGCCGGGCATGACCAACATCCTCACCGCGATGGGCCAGGCCTACGGCGATTCGGTGCCGATGCTGGTGATCTCCACCGTCAACGCGCATGGCCGCATGGGCTCCGGCGAGGGCTGGCTGCACGAACTGCCGGACCAGCAGGCGACGGTCGCGGGCGTCGCCGCCTTCAGCCGCACCGTCCACCGGCCCGAGGAACTGGCGCCGGCGCTGGCGCAGGCCTTTGCGGTCTTCGACGGCGCAAGGCCGCGGCCGGTGCATCTGGAACTGCCGATCGACGTGATGCTGGCGCCGGCCGGGCACCTCGCCGTGCCCCGGCATGTCGCGCGCGTGGGCCGGCCCGCGCCCGACCCGGCCGCGGTGGCGGAGGCGGCGGCGATGCTGGCGGGCGCGAAAGCGCCGGTGATCCTCGCCGGCGGCGGGGCGGTCCGCGCCGCTCCGGCCCTGCGGCAACTGGCCGAGGCGCTCGACGCGCCGGTGGCGATGACGACGAACGGCCGCGGCATCCTGCCGCCCGGCCATCCGCTGGCGGTGACGCTGACCGCCTCGATGCCCGCCACGCGGGCGCTGATCGCCGGGGCCGACGCGGTGCTGGCGATCGGGACCGAGTTCGGCCCCACCGACTACGACATGTATGAGGATGGCGGCTTCGCAATCTCCGCGCCGCTCGTGCGCCTCGACATCGACCCGGCCCAGATCCT
>JBDHSQ010000031.1:0-30912 GCA_039808285.1 Paracoccaceae bacterium | reverse complement strand
CCGGCATGGGGCGCGGCACCGCAGCCCAATGCGACGGCCGCTCCGGCCTGGGGCGCGCAGACCGCACCCGCAGCGGCTGCCGCGACGCAGGCACCGGCATCCGCCGCGCCGGGCACCCCGGCAATGCCCGCCTGGCTCAATGGCTGAGGCGCGGCGGAAGCGACGGTCGGGTGGTTCCGTTGGGTCGCCTGCCGCCGAGCCCGAAGGGGATGGGCCGGCAGACCGGCCCATGACCCCGGACGAATGGCAGGCGCATGTGACGCGCGCCGCCGCGCTGGAGATCGGAACATGGCTCGAGGCCCGAGGAAGACTGCACGCCCCCATCGCAAGCCTCGGCCTCGGCGACCTCGAAGCCATGGCCAGCAACGCGATCTCGCGCTGGATCGTGCTGCAGTCCGAAAAGCTCCAGAGGGCGGGCTGGCCGCCCGAGGACCCGATCGGGAGCTTCTTGCTCGGGTAGCGCTCTGCGCCGTCTGCGCCCGCGAGGCGCGCGGCTTCGGCTACTGCCACGGCCTCCGCTGGGATCGCCACCCCAACCACCGCTTCTGCTCGCGCCGCTGTCAGGACGTGGGCAGCGCCACCGCCCAAAGGAACAACGGCATGATCGACAAGACCGCGCGCGAGGCCCGTGCGATCCGCGATGCGCGGACGCTCTTCGCCGAAGCGCTCACCGACCTCGGGCTCATGGAGCCCTTCTTTCACCGCAGCGCCGCGGACATCGACCGCCTGATCGAGGCGGCCGTCACCGGCTACATCGACAGCATGCAGGACCAGGCCGCGCGCAGGGAGCGCACCGGCACGGTCCTCGACGACCCTCTGCCATTCTAGTCGGAGGGCGAAATGACCAACGGTGAAATCTGGAGAACCGTCCCGAGCGTCCCCGACGTGCTGGTGAGCAGCGAGGGGCGCGTGATGCTCTCGCCCTATCGCGGTCCGATGCCCAAGGGCGGCGAACGATCCTACGGGGGCACGCCGACCTTCGGCGTGTGGAACAAGCAGGATGCCCGCTTCATCATCGTGGTGCGCGGAACGACCTACAAGGTCGCGAGGCTCGTCGCGGAGGCGTTCCACGGACCCGCGCCGTTCGACCGCGCCGTCGTCATGCATCTCGACGAGAACGCCGCGAACAATCGCGCCGACAACCTCGCGTGGGGGACGCAGCGCGAAAACCTGAACGCGCCCGGTTTCCTCGAATACTGCCGCGGGAGGACCGGAGATCGTCATCCCGTCGCCGTCGGCAAGCGTCGGAGGGCACGGTCATGATCGACCTGAACGACGACACCGCGTCCTGCAGCTGGAAACCTCTGCTCGAGGCGGCCATCGAGAACGCCGTCACCGATTTCGAGATCGAGTTCTGCGACAGCCTCCGCGAGAAGCTCGCGCGGTTCGGCGACAGCGCCCGGCTGACGGACGCGCAGTTCCACAAGCTGACCTGCATCGCGCAGGCCGGCGGCTTCTGGGAGCGCGAGCGATGATCGACCTCAACCATGGCTCGGGCTTCCTCTACGGCGCCGACGCGCCACGTCCGCCCATCGCGCAAGCCGTGTCCGCCGCCATCGACACGGCGCTGGCCGCGCGTCATCGCGCAGAGCGTCCGCGTACCTATGTCAGTTCCTCGGGTCTCGGCCGCGACTGCCTGCGCCAGATCCAGTACGACTTCCTCGCGGTGCCCAAGGACGAGGGCCAGGAGTTCGCGCCGCGCACGCTGCGCATCTTCGAGGCGGGCCACCGGGCCGAGGACATCGTCGCGGGCTGGTTCCGGATCGCCGGGTTCGACCTGCGCACCGATCGCCCCGATGGTCGCCAGTTCGGGTTCGAAGCCCTCGGCGGGCGCTTCAAGGGCCATATCGACGGCTGCTTGGTCTCGGGCCCCGTCGCGATGGATTATCCCGCGCTCTGGGAGAACAAAGCTCTCGGCGCGGCCAGCTGGAAGGACGTGGTCAAGCGCGGCGTCAGCCTCGCGCGCCCCGTCTATGCCGCCCAGATCGCCCTCTATCAGGCCTACATGGACCTGCCGGAGCCAGCGCTCTTCACCGCGCTCAACCGCGACACGATGGAATTGCACGCGGAGCTCGTGCCCTTCGATGCGCATCTCGCGGAGGAAATGTCGGACCGCGCCGTTACCGTGGTCCGGGCCTCCGAGGCCGGGGAATGGCTGCCGCGCGCGGCGGCCGAACCCACCGCAGTCCTCTGCCGCGGCGGCATGGCGGCCGGCAAGTGGCACGCGCCCTGCGCCTGGGCGAAACGCTGCTGGGGAGAGCAACGATGATCCCCGACGCTTATGAGCTCAAGCGGATCGTGCGCGCATATAGCGAGCGGTTCTGGTGCTCGGACCTGCTCGGAGCGGCGGAGTTCGCGCCGATCTATTTCTTCGACGATCAGGCCGCCTTCGATGGCGCCAGCGTCGACCGCGCGATGACCCGGGTCTTTACCGGCCCGCTTCGGCTGCCGCATCCCTCCGTGATCTTCGAGGTGCGCGAGCAACGCGCGGCCCCCTCGGGCCTGATCGTCTGCGCCCGCGCCGACGGCGACATCGTGGAGGCCACGTTCCTCATGCGCAAGCGGGCGCCGCGCGCCTGGACGGATTGCCTCGTTCGGATCTGGATGCATCCGGACGGCAAGGCGGAGATCGAGGGCAACCCGGCCGAGCGGAGCGACGAGACGGTCCGCGGCTACGGAGAAGTCGCCGCCGGGATCGTCTGGCGCGCGCTGACCATCCTCGACGCGTCCCCTGAAATCCGCGACCGCAAGGTGTCGCTCGCGAAACGGTCGCGCCTGGCTCGCGAGGGCGTGCGCGGATGGGTCTGGCGCCAGGTCGCCATCGATCCGGAGCGCCTTCAGGCGGCGACGCCGCCGCAGGGCGGCAGTCACGCGAGCCCGCGCTGGCACATTCGCCGTGGACACTGGCGGCAGCTGGCCGACGGGCGCCGGGTCTTCGTCCGCCAATGCGAGGTGGGCGATCCGAGCCGCGGCGGGATCGTCAAGGATTACGCAGTGGAGATGCCCCAGCCATGACCGAGTTCACCCCATCTGCCACCCAGGCCGCCGCGATCTGCGAGATCAAGGAGTGGTTCGAGACCCGCACAGAGCAGCAGCAGGTATTCCGCCTCTTCGGCTATGCCGGGTCCGGCAAGACTACAGTGCTGAAGTTCGCGCTCGACGAGCTCGGCCTCTCGCCACACCGCAGCGCGAAGGATGGCCGCTGCGTGCCCGGCGTCGTCACCGCCACATTCACCGGCAAGGCCGCGCTGGTGCTGACCCGCAAGGGCACGCCGGCGCGCACCATCCACAGCCTGATCTACTCGGTAATCGAGGCGACCGAGGAGGAGATCGAGGAGGCCGCCCGGAAGATTGCGGCGGCCGAACGCGACGCGCTCCGTCTCACCGGGTTCGCGCGCACTACGGCCGATGCCGCAATCGAGGCGATGCGCCAGGGGCTCTCGGCGATGAAGCACCCGCGCTTCGCCCTGAACCCGCAGAGCGATGCCGCGGACGCCCGGCTGATCGTGCTCGACGAGGTGTCGATGGTCGGCGAGGAAATGGCGCGCGACCTGATGAGCTTCGGCAAACCGATCCTCGTCCTCGGGGATCCAGGTCAGCTGCCGCCGATCCGGGGCGAAGGCGCCTTCACCCGCGACGAGCCGGACGTGATGCTGACCGAGATCCACCGCCAGGCGGCCGAGAGCGCGATCATCCGCCTCGCCACCATGGCGCGCGAGGGGCGGCCCATCGGCTTCGGCGTCTACGACGATCATGTCGCCAAGCTCCGCAAGGGCGACATCACGCCGGAACAGGCCCTGCGCGGCGGCCAGCTGATCTGCGGGCTGAACGCCACGCGGCTGCAGATCAACAACGCCATGCGCGCGGCCGCGGGGCTCGGCGGGACCTGGCTGCCCACGGGGCCGGCCGAGAAGATCATCTGTCTGAAGAACCAGAACGATCTGGGGCTGATCAACGGGATGTTCGTGACGCTCGAGGACATCGTCGACGAAGGCAGCCTATACTTCTCCGCCGTCGTGCATGACGAGGACGGGCGCCACATCGGTGAGCCCTATCAGGACGGGCGTCCGGGCCGGCTGCGCATCTACAAGGGGCATTTCGAGGACCATGTCGCCTACGACGACAAGCGCCATGACCGCGACTACAAGGAGAAGCGCCTGCTGACCGAGGCGACCTTCGGCTGGGCGATCACCGCCCACAAGGCGCAGGGCTCGCAGTGGGAGAACGTCATCGTCTGGGACGACGGGCTGGGTCGCACCGAGATCGACCGGCGCCGCTGGCTCTACACCGCGATCACCCGGGCCGAGCGCGGTCTCGTCCTTCTGGCCTGAGGGGCGCGATGATCGACCTCAACGACATCGCGGTCCCGAAGACCCGGCACGATCTGGCGGCGGTCAAGGAGCGGCTGGCCTGCACGGCCGCCGACTGGTTGCCGGGGCTCTTCCCCGAGGCCCGGCTTGCGCGGGACCGTCGCTCCTTGCGCTGCGCCGACCTCTCCGGTCGCCCGCCGCGCAAGGAGGGTTCCTGCACCATCCATCTCGACGGACCCTATGCCGGCTGGGGCTTTGATTACGCCACCGGGGAGCGGGCCGGTCCCATCGACCTGATCGCGCAGGCGACCGGACTCTGCGACGGCGCGCTCTTCGACGAGGCGGCGCGGCTCGCAGGGATCGACCATCCTGCGCCGCGGTCCGCGCCGACGTCGTCCATGCGCGCTCGCCCCGACCACTCGGCCGAGATCGCGCGTCTGGTCGGTGGGGCCGTGCCGATCGCAGGCACGCCGGGCGAGACCTACCTGCGCGCTCGCGGGCTGTCGGATCCCGGATCGCCCGACCTGCTGTTCCATCCCGATCTTCCGGACTTCGACAGCTGCCGCGGCTGGCCCGGCCTGATCGCGATCCTGCGGCTGGCGGACGGGCAGCGCGCGCCGGGCATCCACCGCACCTTCCTGCTCGACGACGGCAGCGCGAAGGCGCCCCCGGGCAAGAAGATGCTCGGCAGCGTGAAGGATGCGGTCGTTCGTCTGTTTCCTATGCCGGAGAATGGGCACATCGGCATCGCCGAGGGGATCGAGACGGCGCTCGCCGCCCACGCGCTCTTCGGCACACCGGTCTGGGCGGCGCTGTCGGCTGACGGTCTGGCGCGGTTCCACTGGCCCGAGGGCACCCGGCGCGTCACCATTTACGCCGATGCCGGAGACGCTGGCCGCCAGGCGGCCGCGACGCTCTCGGACCGCCTGAACCGGGCCGAAATCCCGAACGAGATCGTTGCGCCGCTGCATGGCGACGATTTCAACGACGACCTTCTGCGCGGCGCTCGCGCCGAGGACTACGCGCGACCGGCTGACACCACAGCGGAGCCGCAGGACGGGGACCTGGTCGACGCCGAGACGGCCACCCCCATCGTCGCCTCCGCCGACGACCCCGCAACGCTGATCGCCGCGGCCGAGGCGCTGACCAACCCGCCCGAGTTCGAAGCGCTGTCAACGCTGCTCGGGCGCATCGCACTGGCGAAGCTCGACCCGCTGCCCGAGCGGCAGGTCATCGCGCGGATCAAGTCCGCGACCGGGATCGGCATGTCGGTCCTGACCCAGCAGCTGGCCGAACTCCGCCGCCGCGTAAACGCCACCGGCGATCCGAACGCGCCGATCCCGAAGCCCGCCTGGTTCAGACGCCTCCGGCTCGATCTGGCCGGCGCGCCCGAGCGCAACGAGGCCAATGTCATCGTGGCGCTGACCTCCGATCCGGCCTTCGCCGGCGTGCTCGCCTTCGACGAGTTCGGGCAGGAGATCGTGGTGCGCCAGCCACTGCCGTGGGATGGCGTCGCTAAGTCCCTCCCGCGCCCCTGGGAAGACGCCGACGACATTCGCACCGCCGAATGGCTGCAGCTGCGCGGCATCAACGTGGCGCCGGTGGTCGTGAGCCGCGCCGTCGGCGCCGTCGCCCGAGAGCTGCGCATCCATCCCGTCCGCGACTGGCTCGACACCCTGAAATGGGACGGCACGCCCCGGATCGAGACCTGGACCAGCGCCTATCTCGGCGCGGAACCCACCGCATTCCATCACACCATCGGCGCGCTCTGGCTGATCTCGGCCGTCGCCCGCATCTACCGGCCCGGCGTGAAGGCCGACCACATGCTGATCCTCGAGGGGCCGCAGGGCGCGCGCAAATCCACCGCGATCAAGGTGCTCGCGGGCGAGGAATGGTTCACCGACGAGTTGCCGGAACTTGGCTCAAAGGACGCGGCGCTGCACATGCAGGGTGTCTGGATCGTGGAGATCGCCGAGCTCGACGCCATCGGCCGTGCCGAGGTCTCGCGCATCAAGGCGTTCCTGACCCGCACCACCGACCGCTTCCGCCCGCCCTACGGTCGGTACACTGTCGAAGTCCCGCGCCAGTGCATCTTCGCCGGCACCGTGAACCCCGACACCTATCTGCGCGACGAGACCGGCAATCGCCGCTTCTGGCCCCTCCGCTGCGGGACCATCGACATTGCGGCTCTCGCCCGCGACCGCGACCAGCTCTGGGCCGAAGCCGTCCACCGCTTCCGCGCCGGCGCGATCTGGTGGATCGACGATCCGGCGCTGTTGGCCGAAGCCCGTGAGGAACAGGACCGCCGCTACCAGTCCGACGCCTGGGACGACCTGATCGAGCACTGGCTGACGCACGAGGTCCGCACCGTTTCCGACGGCTTCCCAGACTACGGCAATTCCCGCTCCGAAAGCGTTCCGCGCCCGGAGCCGCTGAAGGACGTGTCGGTCGGCGAGATCCTCGAGGAGGCGATTGGGCTCGAACCTGCCCGATGGACCCGCGGCGACCAGATGCGCGTCTCGGCCTACCTCAAGGCCAACGGCTGGGAGCGGTATCGGCGGCGCGACGAGGGCGGGCGCGAGGCGCCGCGGGAATGGCGGTATCGGAGGGGTTCGAGGTAGGCTCGTGAACAGGCGGCAACGGCCAAGAACCGACGTTCAGGCCCTGTCCGAGCGGCATAGCGGCACTGCCGTATGCTCAACTGCCGCCAACGATGCTGCACTGCCGGGTTTGGCGAGAAGAGCTTTCATTCCCTGTTTCAACATTGACGAGACATAGCTCTGAGGCTATCCCCTGCAAGTATCGTTTTGGCTTGATCGAGCGGCATCGGAAGGGGCGGTAACTATGGGTGGATCGCCTGCGGAAAGTATCGCTCAATCAAACGATCGCCTCGAAGGCGATCCAGCCTTGCAGAGCCCAAGAAGAGTAATCGAAGGTCTACGCGAACTCCGACAGACTGCGGGCAAGGCGCAGGCGGATGTCGCCGCGGCTCTCAGCATTACACAGCCGTCGGTTTCGAAGATCGAAAGGCAGACTGACATGCACCTATCGACGCTTCGCAACTACGTCGAAGCAGTCGGTGGTGAACTGGAGTTGACCGTACGACTTCCGAAGCGGCCCGCACTGCGCATTCAACTTCTCGGCGACCTCCACCAGACCGGGAAGATAAGCGGCGATTCATCGGCAAGGCGGCGACATGGATGAGTTGCAGCGGTCCATCTACGTCGAACGTTTCCGTTTGGCGTTTCACACGAAGAAGGGTGCTGCCTTTCAGGATTGGTTTGTGCTTCTGGCGGGTCACGCTTTCGGTCCTGACTTTGAGGAGGTTCGCCCTTACGGCCCCCATGGCGATCTGAAATGTGACGGTCGCCGGATTAGCTCCGGCTCCGTGTTCCAATGCTATGCACCCGACGCCATGAAGGAAGCTGATCTTATCAGTAAGTTAGATGCGGACTTCCACGGTGCCCGCGCGCATTGGGCAGGCAATATGGAGGAGTGGGTGTTCGTTCATAATGACGGGCGCGGCCTTCCGCCGAACGCGGTTCAGCATCTCGACGGTCTTCGTCGAGCCCATACGCCACTTCAGATCGCCACCTGGTCCGAGCCGGAATTGCTCGATCTCGCCATGAAGCTCGATCTGCCGGCGCTTCAGGCACTCTTCGGTCCGGCGGCGTCAATCGCTATCGTCGATCGTCTCGTCATGTCCGACTTGGTGCCGATCATCGAGGCGCTCCAGCGGCAGGAACCCAATCCGAGCGATCCGCCCCTGACCCCGCCATCACTAGAAAAGCTGGAAAAGAATGCCCTGTCTGACGAATCGGGCCTATTCCTGCGCATAGGTCGCAGAAAGTCGGCGCTCGTCGACACGTTCTTTCGCAAGAGTCCGCGTCCTGATTTAGGCGAGCGCATCGCCGAGGCGTTTCGGCTGCGCTATGCCGAGTTGAAGGCTTTCGACCTTCCAGCCGATACGATCTTCAAGCATCTTCAGGACTACGCTGGCTTCAACGGTGAACCGAAGCGGCAGGGGGCGGCGCTGGCCGTCCTCGCCTATTTTTTTGACAGCTGCGACATATTCGAAGATCCGGTCGCCATATCCGTGGAGGCATCATGATCCTCCCGACCAAACATGTACGTCCCGATCGCGCGCTCATCGGCGTCGGCGCCGAGGTTCTCGACATTCTCAAACGGCCGATGACCATGTCGCGGCTATGGGACGAGATGCGTGGACGCCGTTCTCTCCATGCGCCCAATGCACCTATCGACTATCAGTGGTTTGTGCTGTCGCTCGACCTTCTCTTCATGATCGGGGCGGTCGAATTCGATCGCGGCGTGATACGGAGGGCCGCGAAATGATCCGCCGGTTCGGCAGCGACCTCGCTTCATTCAAGACGCTGACATTCAAGCCCGGTCTGAACATCCTCTTGGCCGACAAGAGCGAGGGCGCGAACGACCGCCAATCGAGAAATGGCGCGGGCAAGACCAGCTTCATAGAACTTGTCCATTTCCTGTTTGGCGCCGATGCCCGCAAGGACAGCATCTTCCGTTCCGATGCGCTGACGGGCTGGACATTCGATGTCGCCCTTGACATCGCGGGAGATGCGATCTCGGCCGCGCGCAGCGGTGCCAAACCGAGCCAGGTCTTGGTTAATGGACCGGTCGAGACTTGGCCGATCCCACCACAGTTCGACAGCAGCAGCGGGCTGTTCGAGTTGTCCAATGAGAACTGGAAGGCCAATCTTGGCCAGCTCTGGTTCGGTCTGCCGACTCAGGGTGGAGACGAAGCCGAGCGTTTCCAGCCGTCGTTCCGCTCGCTCTTCTCATACTTCGCCCGCCGTCAGAATAGCGGCGGTTTCCAGCAGCCGATGCAGCATTCGGGGATGCAGCAGGCATGGGATCAGCAGGTCTCGATCTGCTATCTACTTGGCCTCGATTGGAGCATCCCTGGCCGCTTCCAAGAGCTGCGCGCGCAGGAAAAGGTCGCGCGGGAACTGCGCAAGGCTGCCCGCAGCGGCGACCTCGGCCGCTTCTTCGGTAAGGCAGCCGATCTGAGGACAAAGTTGACAATCGCCGAAGCCCGCGCCGCGCGGTTGCGTCAGCAGCTGGAGACCTTCGAGGTCGTCCCAGAATACAAGGCCCTGGAGCGTGAGGCGAATGAAATCACGCGCGAGATCGACGGCATGAACGTCGAGAACGTCCTCGATGGCGATCTCCTGCAACAGCTTCGCGCCTCACTGTCCGAAGAGGATGCACCCGATCTGGGCGATGTCACGAAGCTGTATGCCGAGGCCGGCGTCGTCTTGCCCGACATGGTGAGGCGGCGTTTCGATGAGGTGGAGCGCTTCCACCGGACCATCATTGAAAATCGCCGAGCGCATCTGACGGCCGAGATCGCCTCCGCAGAGGCTCGTGTCGCCGATCGAGATCAGCGCACCGCCGAGCTTGACCGGCGCCGGCGACAAATAATGGGCCTGCTGCGTTCTGGCGGGGCACTGGAACACTATACCTTGCTACGCGAGGAAGCCGGCCGGGCCGAAGCTGAGGTCGAGGGTCTTCGCCAGCGTCTCGAAACCGCTGAGCGGATCGAGACCACAAAGGCCGAACTCGACATCGAGCGCGCCAACCTGACCAAGGCGCTGCGCGATGACATTCATGAACGCGCCGACATCATCCGCGAAGCTATCCTTTCCTTCGAGTCGCTTTCGGAGTCACTTTACGAGAAGGCTGGCAGCTTGACGATTTCCGAAACCGGCAGCGGCCCCCAGTTTGAGGTCCATATCGACGGACAGCGGAGCAAAGGCATCACCAACATGCAGATCTTCTGCTTCGATCTCATGTTGACAGAAATCAGTCTGAAGAACGGTCGTGGCCCGGGCTTCCTGATCCATGACAGCCATCTGTTCGACGGCGTGGACGAGCGCCAGGTCGCTAAGGCGCTGCAACTCGGTGCCGAACGGGCCGAGGCGGCCGGATTCCAGTATATTGTCACGATGAACTCCGACGCGCTTCCTCGCGAGGGCTTCAAGGCTGGCTTCGATATTCGCGCTCGCGTCATGGAAACGAAGCTGACCGATGCGACAGATACCGGGGGGCTATTCGGTCTCCGTTTCGAATAAGCCTGCCCATCGCTGCGCACCTTCGCCGTCTACCATTTCGATTGGGAGATAAGAGTATCGGGCGTGGAACGCATGTCTGCTCTGGCGCGGTGTTGAGTCTGCTCTGCCGTACCGCTGCAAGTCTGATCTTCGCCCCAAGCCGTCCCTAATCATTTGAGCTTCAGTACTGTCCTCGGAACGGAGCTCTGTCCCAACCTCCCGTTGGTCCCAACCCTGTCCCAACCTCCCGAGGGGGTTGGGGACACGAAAAGCTGTTCAAAAACAATGGTGTCCCCAACCTCACCCCGTGGTCCCAACCTTTTGCTACACATTCATGTGGGAGAACGGAAAAGGTCGGGAACATGTTTTTCTATACGAAAAGAGAAGGACCCCCGTTGGGGACACCGAGGTTGGGACCACATCCGGTCAAGTCATTGGTATGGAATGATAAAGGTCTGTCCCAACCTCCTCGAAGGTTGGGACCACGCGGTTGGAGGTTGGGACCGCGGCGGGCCGAGTGTCGACTCCCACCAGCCGCGGCGTCCCCGGTCGTTTTCGCTTTGGCGCCGATCGTCCGGATGCTACATCTTGCGGCGACCAAAGCCGAAGGCCCACAGCTTGTGAGCCTTCACGATGAACACACCGATCCCCGCGCAGGACGTCCGCCCCGAACCAGGCGCGATCAGCCGGTCCTGCATCCTCGCCCTCGATCTCGGCACCACGACCGGCTGGGCGCTTCGCAGCCATGACGGACTGATCACCAGCGGCACGGTCAGCTTCCGCCCCGGACGTTTCGACGGCGGCGGCATGCGCTACCTCCGCTTCACCAACTGGCTGACCGAGATCGACCGGCTGTCAGGGCCCATCGCTGCGATCTGGTTCGAAGAGGTCCGTCGACACGCCGGCACCGACGCGGCCCACATTTACGGCGGGCTGATGGCGACGCTCACATCGTGGGCCGAACTGCGCGGCATTCCCTACGAGGGCGTTCCGGTCGGCACGATCAAACGCCACGCCACCGGCAAGGGCAACGCGCCGAAGGAGGCGATGATCGCCGCGGCCCGAGCACGAGGGTTCTCACCCGCGGACGACAACGAGGCCGACGCCATCGCCATCCTCCACTGGGCGATCGAGACGAACGGGGGCCTCGGATGAGGTGGTATCCGAAAGGCTACGGCGGCTCGCGCCGAGATCCCGACCAGGTGAAGCGCGATGGCTGGCATGACGAGGGTGTGCTCGCCGTCTCAGTCGACGATCACCGCCTGACCTGGCCGGAGCGCGAGCTGGTCCGTCAGCTCGCCGAGAAGCTGTATGGGCCTCGGGCGAAGGACCGGGAAGCCATGAATGGCTGACTGGACACCCACCATGGTCGAGGACCGGCTGGAGAGCGCGGCCGACGTGTTCCGCTCGCTGCCTGAGGTGAAGCCGCAGGGCTACTTCAACGCCTGGCCCGAGTACTTCCACAGCTTCGCGGACCAGGTTGGCCAGGAGCCCCGAACCCGCCGACCCAAGCCCGGACCGCGTGATATCACACAGGCCGAGGATGCTCTCCTTTGGCTGCGATGGCTCGACCTCGCCGACGCGCGCCTGCTCTGGCTCCGGGCAAACCGGAAGCCGTGGAAGCCGATCTGCTGGGAGCTCGGCATCAGCCGCGCCACCGCGAACCGGCGCTGGCAGTACGGGATCGCGGTGATCGTGTGGCGGTTGAACGGGAGGCGAGTGCCGAAGAAGCGGTCGATGGAATTCGTCGTGGCGCAGGCGGCGCACTGAGTGTGTCAAGGCTCGACGGGCTCGTAAGACAATTTTCGGCGAGACACCGGACGGCGAGACGGATGGCCCCGCTGACGCTATCCATGGCGATATACTCGGGGTCGTGCGCTCAGGCGAACCGACGCTGATCCCGAAGTGGACACCGGGGCTGGCTTCCGGGGTCCAGCCGGGGTCCAGGCAGCCAAGCCATTGTTTTCCGGTTCCTTTCCGGGGCGAAACGTATGCTGGCGGGCTTGGCTCGGCATTTCGCCAGCAACAGGGCCAGATTTTTGGGAAGCCACCGGAGTCTAGCGTCCACCCGCGACGCCCTGAAAGCACTGTGAATTCAAGCACCTGAGCGGCAGCTCAGGGTGGATACCTCGCGGATGCCGGAGTCCGGCCGGAAGCCGGTGGACCCCGCCGTGCCGGAGTCCACCCGACCAATGCCGATCGACCATCGACAGGAACCTGCATGACCCTCGCCTTCGCCCCAGAGCGGATCGAGACCTGGCCGCTTGCGCGCCTGCAGCCCTACGCGAAGAACGCGAAGGTGCACGGGCCCGACCAGGTCGCCAAGATCGCCGCCAGCATGGCCGAGTTCGGATGGACCGTGCCGTGCCTCGTCGGCGAGGACGGCGAGTTGATCGCGGGGCACGGTCGTGTGCTGGCCGCCACGCAGCTAGGTCTGACTGAAGCGCCGGTGATCGTTCTGGGCCACCTGACCGAAGCGCAGCGCCGGGCATACCGCATCGCGGACAACAAGCTCACGGAACTCTCAAGCTGGGACGAAGCGCTGCTGTCGGCCGAGCTACAGGACCTGCTCGCTGACGACTACGACCTGTCGCTGGTCGGCTTCTCGGACGGCGAACTCGACAAGCTGCTGGCCTACGTTGCGGAAGACGACGGTGAAGAAGGTGGCGCCGGGGGCTCCCTGCCGCCGGTGACCATCCCCGAGCCGCCCCGCAATCCGGCGTCGCAGACGGGGGATCTGTGGATCCTCGGCGATCATCGGCTGCTCTGCGGCGACAGCACCAGCCCCGCCGACGTGCGCCGCCTGATGAATGGCGAGCGGGCGATCCTATTCGCGACCGACCCGCCGTATCTGGTGGACTACGACGGCTCGAACCATCCGACGCGCAACAAGGACTGGTCGGCGTCCTACGGCACAACTTGGGACGACAGCTCTCAGGGGGCGGAGCTTTATGACGGCTTCATCGCGGCCGCTGTCGCCGAGGCGATCACCGAGGACGCGGCCTGGTATTGCTGGCACGCCTCGCGCCGCCAGGCGATGCTCGAGGCCTGCTGGGAGAAGGCCGGCGCCTTCGTCCATCAGCAGATCATCTGGGTGAAGGACCGCGGGGTGCTCACCCGCTCCCATTACCTCTGGAAGCACGAGCCCTGTTTCATGGGCTGGCGGCGTCCGAACCGCCCGCCCAAGGTCGCGGAGGAAACGCTGCCCTCGACGTGGGAGATGCCGTCATTCGCCAGGGACGAGCGCCCCGACCATCCGACGCCGAAACCGCTGGACGCCTTCGGCATCCCGATGCGCCAGCACGTCGCCCGAGGCGGCCTCTGCTATGAGCCGTTCTCGGGCTCGGGCTCGCAGATCATGGCGGGCGAGGCCAACGGCCGCCGGGTCTTCGCGATGGAGATCAGCCCGGCCTACATCGACGTCGCGGTCGAACGCTGGCAGACCGAGACCGGGTGCGACGCGATCCTCGATGGCGATGGTCGGACCTTCGCCGAGGTGAAGGCCGAGCGGCTGGGCGACAAGGCCGATGCAGCCGCCTGATGGCCGTCTACTACAACGATGCCGATCCCGCGATCTGCGCCTGGCTGCGGGAACTGATCGCGGCCAGGCTTCTGCCCGCGGGCGAGGTGGACGAAAGGTCCATCCTCGAGGTGGAGCCCACCGAGCTGCGCGGCTTCGCGCAATGTCATTTCTTCGCCGGCATCGGCGGCTGGCCATATGCGCTGCGACTCGCGGGCGTAGCGGAGGACCTATCCGTCTGGACCGGTTCGCCGCCCTGCCAGCCCTTCAGTCAGGCCGGGCAGCGGAAGGGACAGGACGATGACCGCCACCTCGCCCCGGCCTTCCTGCGGCTCGTCGCAGCCTGCCGCCCGGAGTTC
Organism: Paracoccaceae bacterium; assembly: GCA_039808285.1. GTDB lineage: Bacteria > Pseudomonadota > Alphaproteobacteria > Rhodobacterales > Rhodobacteraceae > Albidovulum. The sequence continues at coordinate 16,631 of JBDHSQ010000031.1, read as the reverse complement.
GTCTTCGGCGAGCAGGTCGCGAGCGCGGCAGTGCTCGGACCGGTTGGCAGAAAGTCTCGCGCGGCAGTTGAGGGCCCGGCTGGCTGGGCGTGGTTCGACGCTCTGGCGGCAGACCTGGAAGCGGCATCTTACGCCGTCGCGGCGGCCGATCTGCCGGCTGCGGGCATCGGCGCGCCGCACATCCGCCAGCGGTTGTTCTTCGGCGCCGTCGCCGTGGAAGCAGCCCCTCTCGGGATGGGCGACGGCCTCGGCGCGCGATCACAAGGACGGTTCGGAATGCCGGGCGGTTCCAATCAATGCGCTGCTCGGCCGACAGGTCTGGCTGGCGGGCTGGCCGACGGCGATGGCGGGCTCGCCTGCGACGGAGCGATACAACGCAGCCGGCAACACCGATGCGAGCCGCAGGACGGTGAAGCTGGTGGACTGGTCGATGGTGCCGACCCTGCCGGGGCCAGTGCGACGGACGGCGTCTGGCGAGATCCGGACTGGCTCCTCTGCCGCGATGACCGCTGGCGGCCCGTTGAGCCCGGAACATTCCCGCTGGCTGATGGGATACCCGGCCGCATGGGGCTGCTGCGGGGCTACGGCAATGCGATCGTTCCGCCGCTCGCGGCGGAGTTCGTGATGGCTTTCATGGAGAGCCTGCGATGAGGCAGAGCCGGACCATGTCGATGGTCGAGGCCGCGGCAAACGTTGTCGTCGGCTACGTTTTGGCCATCGCCACGCAGATCGTCGTGTTCCCGTGGTTCGGGATCGAGACTGGTCTCGCGGAGCATCTGACCATTGGCTTGGCCTTCGTCGGCGTCTCGCTGGCGCGCGGCTACCTGCTGCGCCGGCTTTTCGAGGCGATCCGGATGCGGAGTGTCGAATGAAGAACCGCCGCCCGGGGTTGGGCGGCGGTACATGTTCGTTTCGGCGCCGAGCGTCAGTCACGGATGGCGTAGACGCGCCCCCTTCCGTCGACCTTCTCGGAGGTGATGGTCAGGCCAAGCTTCTTTTTCAGCGCGCCGGACATCGCGCCCCTCGCGGTGTGTGACAACCATCCCGTGGCGGCCACGATCTCGTCGAGGGTGGCTCCCCCGGGCGCGCGCAGCATGGCGATCAGCGTGGCTTGCTTGGTGCCCTCGCGCGGCGTGCGCGCCTTGGGCGCGGCGGCCGCCTCGGTGGGGGTGTCCGTCGCGGGCTCTTCGATCGGCGCCTCGTTGGCGCCCGCAGGCGCGTCCGCGCCCTCGGTCTCGATGCCGATGGCGGCGAGGCCTGCGTCGGTCGCAACCAGCGTGACGCCGTGGCCGTCGCCGGTCTCACGCCAGACGGGCTCGCCCTTGCGCGTGTCGGCGTCGACCTCTTCGAGGAAGCCCTTGGCGAGCATCGCGCCGACCACCTTGGCGGCGGCGCCGCCGCGCAGGCTCTCGGGCAGCGGCAAGGCGATGCGGTCGTCGCGCTGTGCGGCGGCGCTGAGGATGATGGCTTGGGTATCGGAAATCTTGGTCATGGGGTCGTCTCCGTATTCGGGCCCGCGTCATGCGGCGCCTTCTACGACCCCGAGCCGCGCAGGGCGCGCGGCGGGAGTTCCGGCAGCGCCGGAGTTCAGCGGGCGTGTTCGCCCTCGCCAAAGGCGCTGTCGGTGATGCGCTTCAGCAGGCTGGCGTAGTATTCGAGGGTGCCGACGTGGCCCCAGTTCACCTCGTCGGGGTGAGCGTTGAAGTGGTCGTCGCTGAGCGCCTGCAGCCGGGCGAGCATCTCGTCGATCTCGGCCTTCTTGCCGATGAAGGCGTTCAGCGCCGCCTCGCGGTTGCGCCGGGCCTTCTCGGCGCGGAGTTCGTGGCGCGGGGTGGTGATCGGGTTCAGGCGGGTTGTCATCGTGGTGGCTCCGGGTGAGTTGCATCGTCCTTGTGGGATGGACGTTCGCTCCGGTGGCGCCGCTTATCAACTCGATAAGCACCTGACTTTGAATGATAACCGGGGCTGGCGATGCAGGGCATGAGCGAGCGCCAGTACGCCGCCCATGTCGGGCTGTCGCGCGGCGCGATCCAGAAGGCGAAGGCCGCCGGCCGGCTCGTCCTGCACGAGGATGGCAGCATCGACGCTGCGGCATCCGACAGGCTCAGGGCCGAGACGACGGACCCGTCGAAGACCCGCAAGCCGCCCGCGCCGAAGCTCAAACCCGTGCCCGAGGCCGCCGTCGCCGCCGTCGGCGACACGCTAAGAGAACAGGGGCTGTCCGCCCCGGCCGTGGGCGGCGGCACGACATTCCTGCAGGCCAAGACCGCGAACGAGGTGCTGAAGGCGCAGGAGCGGCGCATCCGGCTCCAGAAGCTGAAGGGGGAACTGGTCGACCGCGCCCGTGCGGAGACGTTGATGTTCCGGCTCGCGCGCGACGAGCGCGACGCCTGGGTGACCTGGCCGGCGCGCGTTGCCGCGTTGATGGCCTCGGAGCTGACCGCGGTGCTGGGGGACGGGTGCGAGGTGGAGGCGGCGCTGATGCAGAAGGTTCTGGAGTCCCATGTCCGCGCCCAGCTCGACAGCCTCGCGGAGATCCGACCCGGGCTTGGATGACGATCTTGTCGGGTTCGACGGGTCCGCCGCGCTGATCCGCGCCTGGTCGCGGGGCCTGCGTCCCGACCCGGATCTGACCGTCTCGAGCTGGGCCGACCGCCACCGGAAACTCGCCTCGCGGGCCTCGGCCGAGCCGGGGCAGTACCGGACCGCGCGCACGCCCTACATGCGCGAGATCATGGACCGGCTCTCGCCCGGCGATCCGACCCAGCGCATCGTGTTCATGAAGGCCGCGCAGGTTGGCGCGACCGAGGCCGGCAACAACTGGATCGGCTTCGTGATCCACCAGGCGCCGGGGCCGATGCTCGCGGTCCAGCCGACCGTGGAACTGGCCAAGCGCAACTCGCGCCAGCGGATCGATCCGCTGATCGACGAGAGCCCGGACCTGCGGGAGCGGGTGAAGCCCGCCCGCTCGCGGGATGCGGGCAACACGATGCTATCGAAGGAGTTTGCCGGCGGCATCCTGATCATGACCGGCGCGAATTCGGCGGTCGGCCTGCGCTCGACCCCGGCGCGCTACATCTTCCTCGACGAGGTCGACGCCTATCCGGCCTCAGCCGACGAGGAAGGCGATCCGGTCACGCTGGCGGAAGCGCGGTCGCTGACCTTCGCCCATCGGCGCAAGGTCTTCCTGGTCTCGACGCCCACCATCCGGGGGCTGAGCCGGATCGAGCGGGAGTTCGAGGCATCCGACCAGCGACGGTTCTTCGTGCCGTGCCCGCATTGCGGCCACGTACAATGGCTGAAGTTCGAGCGGCTGCGCTGGGAGAAGGGGCGGCCGGAGACGGCCGAGTATCACTGCGAGGGCTGCGAGCGGTCCATCGCCGAGCACCACAAGACGCGGATGCTCGAGCGCGGCGAGTGGCGCGCGACGGCAACGGCTACCGATCCCACGACGGTCGGCTACCACCTCTCGGCGCTCTACTCGCCGGTGGGTTGGCTCAGCTGGCAGCGGATCGCGCGGGCGCACGAGGCGGCACGGGGCAGCGACGAGGCGATGCGGGCGTTCCGGAACACCATCCTCGGCGAGACCTGGATGGAGACCGGCGAGGCGCCCGACTGGCAGCGCCTGGCGGACCGGCGCGAGACATGGGCCCCGGCCACGGTGCCCGAGCGCGGGCTGTTCCTGACCGCGGGCGCCGACGTGCAGAAGGACCGGATCGAGGTCGATGTCTGGGCCTGGGGCCGTGGCCTCGAAAGCTGGCTCGTGGACCACCTCGTGCTGGAGGGCGGGCCCGGCGATCCGGCCTGCTGGCAGCAGCTGACCGACCTGCTCGGGCGGACATGGGCGCATGGGGCTGGTCAGCATCTGACCATCGCCCGGCTGGCAATCGATACCGGCTACGAGACCAGCGCGGTCTATGCCTGGTCGCGCCAGGTGGGTTTCGCGCAGGTGGCGCCGGTGAAGGGTGTCGAGGGGTTCACCCGGACGAGTCCGGTGACCGGGCCGACCTATGTCGACGCAACCGTTGCGGGCAAGCGGCTCCGCCGTGGAGCCCGGCTCTGGACGGTGGCGACCTCGACCTTCAAGGCCGAGACCTATCGCTTCCTGCGGCAGGACCGGCCGACGAAAGAGGAACAGGCTGCCGGTGCGCTGTGTCCGCCCGGCACGATCCACCTGCCGGACTGGGCGGACGGCGAATGGCTGAAGCAGCTGACCGCCGAGCAGCTGGTGACGGTGCGCACGAAACGCGGCTTCGCGCGGCTCGAGTGGCAGAAGCTCCGCGAGCGCAACGAGGCGCTGGACACACGGGTGTATGCCCGCGCCGCCGCATGGATCGCGGGGGCGGATCGCTGGCCGGAGGCGCGGTGGGCCGATCTGGAAGCGCAACTCGGGGTGGCGAAGCAGGACGGACCCGAGGCCGGACCGGGAACGCCGGTGCACGTTGAGAGACGAACCTCGCCGCGCCGGCGCACGGTGCGCTCGAACTACATGAGGTGATCCATGGCCACGGCCGCCGAGCTCCGCGCCCGCCGCGACGCGCTGACCGCGCAGCGATCCTCGGGGGTGGCGCGGGTCAGCTACGACGGCAAGACCGTGGACTACCGCAGCGTGGCCGAGATCGACCGGGCCATCGAGGCGCTGGACCGCGAGATCGCCGCAGCCGAGGGGCGTCGGATCGTTCGGCAGGTGCGCGTGACGACGGCGAAGGGGCTCTGAACCCATGGGCCTCTTCGACCGCTTTCGCCGTCGGACCACCGGCGGCCCTGCTGCCGTGCGCGCCCGTCTCGAAGGTGCCATGGCGAAGCGACGGCTGCGCGGCTGGAACCCGCCGCTCGAGAACATCAACGCGCTGGTCGCCTCCGGCGGCCCGCGGCTGCTGGCGCGGTCCCGCGAACTGGTGGTGACCAACGGCTATGCCGCCAATGCCTGCGAGGCCTTCGCCGCCAACCTCGTCGGCGACGGCATCAAGCCCTCGTCGCTGATCGGGGACGCCGATCTGCGCGACCGGGTCCAGCGGCTCTGGCTCGCCTGGACCGACGAGGCCGACGCGGACGCGTTGACCGACTTCTACGGTCTGCAGGCCATGGTCGCGCGCGAGATGTTCGTGGCGGGCGAGTGCTTCGTCCGGCTGCGCCCGCGCCGGGCCGAGGACGGGCTGCTGGTGCCGCTGCAGCTGCAGCTTCTCCAGTCGGAAATGCTGCCCTTCGAGAAGACCGAAGCCGCGGCCAACGGCAACCGCATCCGCTGCGGGATCGAGTTCGACGGCATTGGCCGGCGCGTCGCCTATCACTTCCGCCGCCGTCATCCGGGCGACAGCACCGATCAGGGGGCGGTGCTTCCGGAGACGGTGCGCGTAGCCGCTGCGGATGTCCTGCACATCTACCGGCCCATCGACGCGGGCCAGATCCGGGGGCTGCCGCATATCGCGCCGGCGATGGTGCGGCTGTTCCTGCTCGACCAGTATGACGACGCCGAGCTCGACCGGAAGAAGACCGCGGCGATGTTCGCGGGCTTCATCACCAAGACTGCGCCAGAAGAGCCGATGATGGGCGAGGCGGAGGCGGATCTCGACGGCGCCGCCATTGCGAGCCTCGAGCCCGGTACGATGCAGGTGCTGCTGCCCGGCGAGGACGTGAAGTTCTCATCGCCGGCCGATGTCGGCGGCGGCTACGAGGCGTTCCAGTACCGCACGCTCCTGGCGGTCTCGGCCTCGCTGGGGCTGCCCTATCACCTCGTCACCGGCGACGTCCGGCAGGCGAACTACTCGAGCATCAGGGCGGAGCTCGTCGAGTTCCGCCGCCGCATCGGCCAGCTGCAGCATGGCGTGATCGTGCACCAGCTCTGCCGCGCGGTGTGGCGGCGCTGGCTGGAGACGGCGGTGCTCTCGGGCGCGCTCGATGCCGATCCCGCGACGGTGCGACCGGTGCAATGGATCCCGCCGCGCTGGGACTGGGTCGATCCGCTGAAGGACATCCAGGCGCAGGTGCTGGCAATGGAGGCCGGCATCACCTCGCGACGCAAGGTGGTCGAGGCCACGGGCTACGACATCGAGGAAGTGGATCGCGAGAACGCCGCCGACGCTGCGCGCGCGACGGGGCTCGGTCTGCGCTACCGCACGAGCCCCGGCGAGACGCAGGGCGCCCGCGCGACACCGGCGACCCGGGCCGAGCCCGGCAATGGCGCCGGCAACGATACGGACGACGGCGCCGCGGCGACTGATCCGGCCACCGAACAGGAGTGACGACATGGCAAGCTGGTATGCGATCCAAGCCCGGGGGACGGGTGCGGAAGTGGCGATCTATGACGAGATCGGCGCCTACGGCGTCTCGGCGAAGGGGTTTCTGGCAGAACTGGGCGCGCTGCCTGAGGGCACGCCTGTCGATCTGCGGCTGAACAGCCCCGGCGGATCGGTCTTCGACGCCGTCGCGATCCACAACGCGATCAAGCGCCACGAGGGCACGGTCACGGTCTGGATCGACGGCATCGCCGCCTCGGCTGCCTCCTACATTGCCATGGCGGGCGACGAGATCGTCATGCCCGAGAATGCCTTCCTGATGATCCACGACCCCGCCGGCCTCGTGATGGGCACGGCCGAGGACATGCGCGCCATGGCCGAGGCGCTCGACAAGGTGAAGGGCAGCCTCGTCTCGGGCTACGCTGCGAAATCCGGCCGGACGCCCGAGGAGGTCTCCGCGCTCATGGCGTCCGAGACCTGGTTCGACGCGTCGGACGCGGTGGCGCAGGGCTTCGCCGACCGGCTGATCGAGCCTGTCCGGATCGCCGCGAACTTCGACATCGGCCGCTTCCGCAACGCCCCGCCGGTGCTGGTAGAGCAGGTCGAAGCCGAGCCGGAGCCCGACGACGACAGCGATGGCGCGAACACCGAGGCCACCGACGACGTCGCCGACGGCGACCAGTTTGCGGACGCCGAGGACGAGCCGGCCGCCGCCTCCAATGCCCCGCAGCCGCCCGCCGAAACCCCGCCGCCCAGTGGCGCGCCGCCCGATCCGGCCGCCATCCGCGCGGAGGCCATTGGGCACGCCCGGGCCGTTGTCGACCTCTGCCGTCTCGCGGGTCAGCCGCAGATGGCGGGCCGCTTCCTCGAACAAAACGCCAGCCTCGACGAGGTGCGCGCGGCGCTCCTCGCCGCCAAGGCCGAGGCCGAGCCCGAGATCGCGCCCCATCACCCGCAGCCCGGCCGGTCCTCGGCCGCGCGCCCCTGGGGCGAGGTCGTCGCCCGCACCTTCAAGCTGAAAGGATGACACCATGACCACGCTGGTCGAAGGGAAACACCACGGCGGCTTCCTCGTCTGGGAAGCCTTCCGCGACTACACCCGCGAGACGATCACTGTCGCCGCGGGCACGCTCGAGCCCGGCACGGTGCTGGGCAAGATCACCGCCTCGGGCAAGTACGCCGCCCACGACCCGGCCGCCGTCGACGGCACCGAGACCGCCGTGGCGGTGCTCTGGGGCAAGGCGGATGCGTCCGGTGGCGACGCACCGGCCGTCGCCGTCGTCCGCGGCCCCGCCATCGTCAACCGCCACGACCTCGTCTTCGCGGGCACCCCCAGCGAGGGCGAGATCGCGGCCGCACACACGGCGCTCCTCGCCGCGGGCATCCTCGTCCGCTGACCCAATCCCGACAGGAGGCATCCTCATGGCCACCATGGACATCTTCGAAGGCGATGCCTTCACCATCGTCGAGCTTACCCGCGCGCTCGAGAACATCCCCTACAAGCCCGCGCTGCTGTCGGGCTCGGACCTCTTCAGCCCGCGCGGCGTGCGCTCCCGCACCGTCGTGATCGAGAGCCGCGACGGCACGCTGTCGCTGATCCCGTTCTCCGAGCGCGGTTCGGCCTACGAGCAGCAGGTCCCCGACCGGCGCGAGATGCGCGCCTTCGTCTGCCGCCAGTTCAAGAAGCAGGACGTGCTCTGGGCCTCCGAGATCCAGTCCGTCCGCGACTTCGGCTCGGAAAGCGCCACCCAGCAGGTGCAGACCGAGGTGGCCTATCGGCTCAGGAAGCTCCGCCAGGACGCCGAGACGACCTTCGAATACCACCTCCTGAACGGCATCCAGGGGCTGGTGAAGGACCCGAAGGACCACGCCACGGTCGTGAACTACTTCACCGAGTTCGGCATCACGCCGGCGGCCGAGATCGATTTCGATCTCGACAACGCAAGCCCGGCATCGGGGGCGCTGCGCAAGCGCTGCCAGGCACTGATCGAGAGCGTCGAGGAGTCGATGGGCGGGCTTTCGGCCGGGGCCGTGCAGATCCGTGCCGAATGCGGCTCGGCCTTCTTCGCCGATCTCGTGGCCCACAAAGAGGTGCGGGAGACCTATCTCAACACCGCCGCGGCGGCCGATCTGCGGGGCCGCGTCGCCGACGAGGTCAGCTTCGGCGGCATCACCTTCCGCCGCTACAGGGGCGGCGTCGGCTTCGGCGTGCCGACCGACAAGGCGTACTTCTATCCGGAAGGCATCGAGGGGCTGTTCGAGATCTATTACGCGCCCGCCGACACCTTCGAGACGGTCAACACCCTCGGCCAGCCGCTCTACGCACGTACCATCCCCGATCGTGATCGCGACGAGTGGGTGCGGCTGGAGATCGAGAGCAATCCGCTGCCGATCTGCACCCGCCCGCAGGTGCTGCGCAGCGCGCGGCGGACCTGATGTCCGCCTTCGCGGTCGCCCTCAGTGCCCTCTTCGCCGATCCGAACATCGGAAGGGATGCCGTCTACATCGCTGACGGCGGCGCGCCCGTACTGGTGCGCGTCGTCGCCCGGCGTGCTGACGCCGTCACCGAGTTCGGCGATGCCCGGCTCTGGTCCGAGACGACCCGCATCGATCTGCTGGTCGCAGAGGTGGCGAACCCGCGCCCGGGCGACAGGCTCGAGATCGACGGCGACGCCTTCCTGGTCCAGGGCGAGCCCGTCCGCGACCGCGAGCGGCTAGCCTGGACTGTGTATCTGATACCTGCATGAAGCTGAATCTCGACATCGATCCCGACATCGTCGCGATGATGCAGGCGGAGATCACGGCCGGGGAGCGCGCTGTCACGGCCGCCATGCGCGAGGCCGGGACCGGGCTGAAGACCGCGTGGCGGTTGCAGATCACCGGCGCGGGCCTTGGCACCCGGCTCGCCAACTCGATCCGGAGCCAGACCTTCCCGAGGTCGGGCGAGAGCCTCGACGCCGCGGCGCTGGTCTGGTCCAAGGCGCCGGTGATCGTCGGTGCCCATGACACCGGTCCGCTGATCCGCTCGAAGAACGGGTTCTGGCTGGCGATCCCGCTGCCTGCCGCAGGCAAGTCCCTACGCGGCGGCCGGATCACGCCCGGCGAATGGGAGCGCCGCCGTGGCCTGCGCCTGCGCTTCGTCTATCGTCGCACCGGACCGAGCCTGCTGGTGGCGGAGGGCCGGCTGAACACGAAGGGCCAGGCGGTGGTGTCTCGCTCGAAGACCCGACGCGGCAAGGTCACCGCGCCGATCTTCCTGCTGGTGCCGCAGGTCAAGCTGCCGAAGCGGCTAGACCTGGCGCGAGATGCGGACCGGGCCTTGGACAGTGTGCCGGGGTTGATCGTGGCGAACTGGGTGGAGGCGAAGATATAGTCGATCCCATTGCGACGGATGCTTCAGGTCAGGCCCATCAGCGCCAGCGCCATGCCCGCCAGAGCGCAGCCGGCAAGGACCGTCACCGCCCCAAGCCCGAACCGAAACACCGCCACAAGAGCGGCCAGCACCAGCGCCGCAGCCGACAGGTTCAGTGACGACCAGACGGGGACATCAAGGTCGAGCCCGAAGGATGCGATGGTCCGCACCTCGTCGAATACCACGTGCAGACCGAACCAGACGGCGAGGTTCAGGATCACGCCCACCACTGCGGCCGTGATCGCCGTCAGCGCGGCTGTGAGCACCGCGTTGTCGCGCAGACGCTCGATGAAGGGCGCGCCGAGGAAGATCCACAGGAAGCAGGGAACGAAGGTAACCCACGTCGTTAACAGCCCGCCAAGCGTTGCCGCGATCAGGGGCGACAGGCCGCTCGCCTCTCGGAACGCGCCCATGAAGCCCACGAATTGCGTCACCATGATCAGCGGGCCGGGCGTGGTCTCCGCCATGCCAAGCCCGTCCAGCATTTCGCCGGGAGCGAGCCAGCCGTAGTTCTGCACCGCCTCCTGCGCGACATATGCCAGCACCGCATAGGCGCCGCCGAAGGTCACGACGGCCATCACGCTGAAAAAGCCAGCTATCTGTGAGAAGACATTGGCAGGGCCGAGAAAGGCGAACAGCAGGGCTACCGGCACCAGCCAAAGCGCGAGGAACGCCGCCGAGATGCGAAACGCCCACGCCCGGTTGACCTGCGTGTGGTCGGGCGACTCCTCGCCCAGCAGGGTGTCGGCGTCATCGACCTGCACCTTGCCCACCTTGCCGTGGCCGCCGCCGCCCCGGAACGCCGGCAGGTCTGCCCGGGCCCCGAAGAACCCGATCAGGCCAGCGATCAGGATGATCAGCGGAAACGGCACCGCGAAACCGAAGATCGCCACGAAGGAGGCGGCGGCGATGGCGACCATCGCCCCGTTCCTGAGCGCGCGCGATCCAATGCGGATGACGGCCTGGACGACGATAGCGAGCACCGCCGCCTTGAGGCCGAAGAACAGCGCCTCGACAGGCCCGACATTGCCGTAGAGCGCGTAGACCCAGCTCAGCGCCATGATCGCCACGACGCCGGGCAGCACGAACAGGACGCCCGCGATGATGCCGCCGAGCGTGCGGTGCATCAGCCAGCCGATATAGACGGCGAGTTGCATGGCCTCCGGCCCCGGCAGCAGCATGCAGTAGTTCAGCGCGTGCAGGAACCGCTTCTCGCCCAGCCAGCGCTGCTCCTCGACGAGAATGCGGTGCATGAGCGCGATCTGTCCGGCTGGGCCGCCGAAGCTCAGGAGGCCAATGCGGGCCCAGGTCCGGGTGGCCTCGGCCAGAGTGGGGTAAGCGCGGTCCTGCATCATTCTGGCTTCGGCTTGTTGGTCGGCCAGTTGTGGGTCTCGTCGGTGGCGTCCCGTGCCCAGCGATAGAAGGCGTCGTAGAGCAGCATGCCGGCGTCGAGCTGTTCCAGATCGTCGGAATACATGCGCGACAGGCCAAGCGACGCAGCCAGCAGCCCCGCCGCCTCGGGCGCGAGGTCGAGCCGGGCGGTGTCCGCCCCGCGGACGATGGTCGCGAGCCGGTCGAGCGCCGGAATGGTCAGGCCGAATTCGGCCAGCATCACGTCGAAGGTGCAGAGCTCGTCGCGATGGCTCCAGAACACGCCCTCGATGTCGAAGGCCGCTGCCTCGTAGCGTTCGGCGACGCCCACCACCTCGGCAGGCGCGACGAACAGGATGATGGCACGGGGATCGAGGAAGCGCCGGATCAGCCAGGGACACGCGATGCGGTCGATCTTGGGGCGCGACCGGGTGACCCATATGGTGCGGCCCTGCGCATCGCGCGCGGGCAACTTCGCCGGATCGATCAGGGGCAGTCCGGCCGAGCGCCATGCTTCGAACCCGCCCTCGAGATATTCCGAAGGGCAGCCCTCGGCGCGCAGCCAGGCGGCCGCGCCCTGAGAGCGCCGATGGCCGGCCTGACAGACGGCGATCGAAGGCTGGCCGCCGAGCTGTGGCGCGAGGGCGGCGAGCGCCTGGTCGTCGACCCGTACGGCGCCAGGGAGCAACCGTGGGTCTGCGGCGAAATCCTCCTCGGACCGCACGTCGAGCAGGAGCGGCGCGCGGGGGGTTCCGATGATGCGGGTGAGCTTGTCGAACGAAATGGCATTGGGCGCAGGCATGTGCGTTCCTCCGTCGCCGGGGTTGAACAGGAACGCGATCTTCGGCTGGCGCCTCGTGGGGAGCTCGCAATCCCCATGGGTCCAGTTACCGGAAACGCTCTGAAACTGTCAAGAATTGCAAAGGTCAAGCGAGCAGCGCTCGTGCAACTCCAGAATCAACCGGACGCTCCATGCCCACTCATCGCGAAACCATCCTCGCCGCGCTGCACGCGCGGCTTTCGGCGCTGCCTGCGACTGCGCTCCGAGGCGATGTGCTGCCCGAGCGTGTCCCTGGTGCGGGGCTGCTCATCCTGCGCGACGGGGAGCCGGGGGAGCCCGAGGTCACGTTGTCGCCGCTGGCCTACCACTACCAGCACCGGGCCGAGATCGAGGCCGTCGTTCAGGGCGCCGACCGTGACGCCGCCTTTGACACGCTGACCGCCAGCATCGGCGCGGCCATCGCCACCGACCGCAAGCTGGGCGGGCTCTGCGACTGGGTCGAGGCGGAAGCGCCGCGCCCGGTCGATCTGCCGGTTGAGGGCGCGGCGAGCCTCAAGGCGGCCGTGATCCCGGTGATCCTGCACTATTCCACAGCCGACCCACTGGCCTGACCCCAACAATCCGAGGAGAACACCATGGCACGAGCCCAGGGGGCGCGGGCGCTGATGGCGCTTGCGTTCGAGACGACCTATGGAACGCCGCCCGCCAGCGGCTTCACCCGCATGCCCTTCGCCAGCACCTCGCTCGGCGCAGAGCAGCCGCTGCTGAACTCGGAGTTGCTGGGCTACGGCCGCGACCCGCTGGCCCCGATCAAGGACGCGGTCACGGCCGATGGCGACGTGGTCGTGCCGCTCGACGCGGAGGCCTTGGGGTTCTGGCTGAAGGCGGCCTTCGGTGCGCCCACGACGACGGGTGTGGAGGCGCCCTACACCCACGAGTTCCAATCGGGGTCCTGGACGCTGCCCTCGATGTCGATCGAGACCGGCATGCCGGAGGTGCCCCGCTACGCGATGTACTCGGGCTGCGTGCTCGACCAGATCACCTGGCAGATGCAGCGGTCTGGCCTGCTGACCGCGACGGCGCGGCTGGTGGCGCAGGGCGAGACGGTCGGCACGACCACCAGCGCCGGGACACCGGCGGCGCTGGAACTCAAACGCTTCGGCCATTTCAACGGTGCGATCAGCCGCAATGGCACTGCGCTCGGCAACGTTGTCTCGGCCGAGATCACCTACGCCAACAACCTAGACCGGATCGAAACCATCCGCTCGGACGGCCGCATCGACGGCGCGGACCCATCCATCGCGGCGCTGACCGGCCGCATCGAGGTGCGCTTCGCCGACCAGACGCTGGTGACGCAGGCCATCAATGGCGAGGCCTGCGAAATGGAATTCGCCTACGTCCTGCCCTCGGGAGAGAGCTTCACCTTCACCGTGCACGCCGTCTACCTGCCGCGCCCGCGCATCGAGATCTCCGGGCCGCAGGGTGTGCAGGCCACCTTCGACTGGCAGGCCGCCCGCGACAGCGTCGTCGGCCGGATGTGCACCGCAACCCTGATCAACGACATCGAGGTGTATTGAGAATGCTCACGCTCGACCTGACCAACGCCCCGCGCTGGCATGACCTTGCCCCCGGCTTCCGGGTGCAGCTGCGCCCACTGACCACGGCGCTGATGGTGGCGACCCGCAGTGACCACGCCGTCGAGGCGGTGCCTGAGGAGGCTTCCGACGAAGAACGCGCGGTCGCCTTCGCCAAGGCGCTCGCGCGCCGCGCCGTGCTCGCCTGGGAGGGCATCGGCGATGCCGACGGCAACGCGATCGACCCGAGCCCCGAGGCCATCGACGCGCTGCTCGACGTCTGGCCGATCTTCGAAGCCTTCCAGCTGACCTACGTCTCGAAAGGCCTGATGCTGGAACAGGAAAAAAACGTCTCCGCGCTCTTGCCGAATGGTCCTTCGGCGGGGGCGAGCGATACTGCCAAGCCTGCGCACCCTACGAGGGCCGCGAGCAAGCCTGCCCGGACTGCCCGGCGCGGCTGAACCGGCCGCTGACCCATGAGGGCTGGCAGGTCTGGGAGCTCGTCGGAAGCCTCGGCGGCCAGCTGCGCGTGCTGCCGGGTGCTGTGATCGGCTGGGATCTGTCGGCGGCGCTGGCGCTCGGTGACGCGCTCGGCGTGCCGCCGCTCGCCATGGCCGAACTGCTGCCCGTCATCGAAGCGGTGATGGTCGCCAAACTCAACGAACAGATGGATCATTCCCATGGCGGAAAAACGGGTTAGCGTCCGCCTCGCGGCCGTGGGCGGACGGCAGGTGCGTGCCGAACTGGAGGGCGTGGGCGAAGCCGGATCGCGTGGCTTCGGCCGGCTGAGCCGGGAGATGGAAGCGGCCAACGCCCGGCTGGCGGCGTTTTCTCGTCGTGTAGCTGTGGCTGCAGCCGCCGCCGTGGCAGCCGCTGCAGCCGCTGGCGTGGCAATGATCCGGTCCGGCCTGCAGACCGTCGATGCGCAGGCGAAGCTCGCGCAGTCGCTGGGGACCACGGTCGCCTCGATCCAGACGCTGGAGCGGGCGGGCGAACTTGCGGGCGTGTCGATGTCCGGCATCGAGCAGGCGACGAAGGATCTGACGCGCCGCCTCAGCCAGGCGGCCGCCGGAACCGGTCCCGCCGCCGACGCGCTGGACCGGCTGGGGCTGTCCGCCACCGACCTGATCGCTCTGCCGCTGGACCAGCGCGTGGGCGCCATCAACGCGGCGATCGAGAGCTTCGTGCCTGCCGCAGAACGCGCCGCCGTTGCGGGCCAGCTCTTCGGCGAGGAAGGCTCCATCGCGATGAGCCGGATCGACACCGCGACGCTGCGCCAGGCGACCGACGACGTGCTCGCTTTCGGGGTCGTCGTCTCCGAACAGGATGCCGACCAGATCGAGCGCACGAACGATGCGATCTCCCGGCTCGGGCTGATCTGGCGCGGGCTGTCAAACCAACTGGCGGTGGCCGCAGCTCCGGCGCTCGAAGCCGTCGCGAACGCCATGGCGGCGGTCGCCAGCCGCACCGGGCCGCTCGGCATCGCGATCCGCGGGCTCTTCGACAACATTGGCCGCCTGACCACCTATGCCGCGACCTTCGCCGCGTTCCTCGCGGGGCGCTGGGTGGCTGGCATGGCCGCTGCGGCGCTCTCCGTGCGCGGGCTCGCCACGGCGCTGGTCGTCCTGCGCGGCGCGCTGATCCGCACCGGCATCGGAGCGCTCATCGTCGGCGCGGGCGAGCTCGTCTACCAGTTCTCGCGCCTCGTCTCCGGTGCCGGCGGCTTTGGTGAGGCCATGTCGCTCCTGAAGGACCTGGCGGTCGAGGTCTGGGAACGGATCAAGATGGGCGCTGCTGCGGCTGGAGCTGCCGCCACGGCGATGTTCTTCGACCTGAAGGCGGATGCCGCCTCGGCCATGCAAAGCGCCATCGAGAGCGTCGTTGCCTTCGGCAACACGGCCGCGAACACCTTCGAAGGCGCCTACGAGGCGATCAAGGCGATCTGGGGCCTGCTGCCAGCCGCCATCGGCGATCTGGCGTTCCAGGCGGCGAACAGCCTGGTCGACGGCGTCGAGGCGATGCTGAACGGCGTGGTCTCACGCATCAATGGCTTCATTGGTGGCATCAACCAGGGGCTGGAAGCGCTCGGGTCGGAGCGCCGCATCTCGCTGGTGCCTGACCTCGACCTCGGCGAGATCGAGAACCGCTTCGAGGGCGCGGCGACCGCCGCGACCACGGCGGCGCAGGCGGCGTTCGACCGGGCCTTCGAGGACAACCCGCTCACCGCGCCCGATCTCGGTCTCACCGACGCGGCAAACCGCGCGCTCGAGTCCGCGAACCTCTATCGTGGTGCAGCGCGCGATTTGGCCGAAGGGGCCCGCGCCCCGCTCGAAAGCTGGCAGGCCCTGCGCGAGGCGGTGCGCGGCACCGACGAGGCCAGCGCGGGTGCGCTGACCGAGGCCACCGGAGCGGCCGAGCGCCTGGAGACGGCGCTTGGTGAAGCCGGACGCGCCGCGACGGGTGCAGGCGCGGCGGCCGGAGCTGCCGCCGCTGCGGCAGAGCCCGCGACCGAGGCAGCCGTCACCGGCTGGCAGGCGGTCACGGCCGCGCTGTCGGACTACGCCAGCAAGGCGCGCGACATTGGCGGCGATATTGGCCAGAGCCTCGTCGGCGCCTTCCAGTCCGCCGAGAACGCGGTCGGCCAGTTCGTGAAGACCGGCAAGCTGAACTTCCGCGACCTGGTCACCTCGCTGCTCGCCGATCTCGCCCAGCTGGCGGCGCGGCGGTTCATCCTCGGGCCCATCGCCAATGCGCTCTCCGGCGTCTTCTCCGGCGCGGGCGGCATCTTCGCCAACGTTCTGCATGCGGGCGGGATGGTCGGATCGGCCGGGCCCTCGCGCATGGTCCCGGCCATGGCCTTCGCCGCTGCGCCCCGGATGCATGGCGGCGGCATGGCGGGCCTGCGCCACGACGAAGTTCCCGCGATCCTGCAGCGCGGCGAACGGGTCCTGTCGCGTCGCGAGGCGCAGGTCTACGGCGCGGGCGGTGGCGTCAACGTCACCATCATGGCGCGTGACGCCGAAAGCTTCCGGCAGTCGCGCACGCAGGTGGCGGCAGACATTGCCCGTGCGGTCTCGCTCGGGCGGAGGGGCATGTGATGGCGTTTCACGAGGTCCGGTTTCCCGACAATATCAGCCGCGGCGCGCGCGGCGGGCCCGAGCGGCGGACGCAGATCGTCGAGCTCGCCTCGGGCGACGAGGAGCGCAATGCGAGCTGGGCCAACTCGCGCCGCCGCTACGATGTCGCCTACGGCATCC
>JBDHSQ010000030.1:0-31339 GCA_039808285.1 Paracoccaceae bacterium | reverse complement strand
ATTCGCGGGCGCGCCGGGTTTGGCCCCCGGCCGGCGCTGCGAAGCGGGCCGCTCCTGCCCGCCGCCCCGGGCCGGGAACGGCCGCGTGCCGCCGGCCACCGGAATCTCCGCCTTCATCAGCTTCTCGATCTGGGCGAGCAGATCGCCCTCCTCCGGCGCGCAAAGCGCGATCGCCTCGCCCTCGCGCCCGGCGCGCGCGGTGCGGCCGATGCGGTGGACGTAGTTGTCCGGGACGTCCGGCAACTCGTAGTTCACCACATAGGCCACGCCCGGAATGTCGATGCCGCGCGCGGCGACATCGGTCGCCACCAGCACCGTCACACTGCCCTCGCGGAACGCCTTGATCGCCCGGTCGCGCTGGCCCTGGCTCTTGTTGCCGTGGATCGAGGCGGCGTTGAACCCGTCGGCGACGAGCCCCTTCATCAGCTTCTCGGCGCCATGCTTGGTCCGGGCGAAGACCAGCGTCAGCGCATCCAGATCGCGCGAGAGGATTTCGCGCAGCCGTTCGGGCTTCCTGGCCTTGTCGAGGAAATGCACGGATTGCGTGACCTTGTCGGCCGCCTTGCCCGGGGGGGCGACCTGCACCCGGACCGGATCGGTCAGGTAGGCGCGGCTCAGCTCCTCCATCTGCTTCGGCATGGTCGCCGAGAAGAGCATGGTCTGGCGCGGCGTGCCGAGCCGCGGCGCGATCTTGCGCAGCGCGTGGATGAAGCCGAGGTCGAGCATCTGGTCGGCCTCGTCCAGCACCAGGTGCCGCACGCTGCCGAGATCGACCGCGCCGCGGTCCATCAGGTCGATCAGCCGGCCCGGCGTCGCGACCAGGATGTCGGTGCCGCGCGACAGAAGCTCGATCTGCCGGCCGATCGACTGGCCGCCGACCACCGTGGCCACCCGGATGCGGGTCTTGTCGGTCAGCACCCGCAGATGCTCGGCGATCTGGTTCACCAGTTCGCGCGTCGGCGCGAGGACAAGCGCCTTGACCGATTTCGGCGCGGGTTTGCCGGGGGCGGCGAGAAGGTGGTTCACCAGCGGCAGGCCGAAGGCCAGCGTCTTGCCGGTGCCGGTCTGGGCGAGGCCGAGGATGTCGCGGCCCTCCATCGCCGGCGGGATCGCCCGGCCCTGGATCGGGGTGGGCTGGGTGTGGCCGGCGCGCTGGACGGCGGCGGTCAGGGCCGGCGCAAGGCCGAGCATGTCGAAGTCGAACAAGGGAAATCCTTTCTGCCCGCGCATTCGTGCCGAAGGGGCCGCGCGGGGGTGCATGGCCACGAGGATCGTGGCGCACGCGGGTTTCACGCCTTTCCGGCAGGGGCTCTTGCCCCGTCCGGGAAGCGCATCAGAACCCTGCGTGATGGGAACCGGGTGACTCTCGTCGCCGATGCGCCGCAGATGCGGCGCGGCAGCCTCACGCGGCAGCGCGGCGACGTTCCGCACATGGGCCCTGGCCCGCCGGAAGTCAAGCCTTTTCGCGGGTTTCAGCGATGCAGCGCGGCGATGACCAGGCCGACGCCGATCAGCATTACCCCCGCCGTCACGTTGATGCGCCGCAGCGCGCCGGGGGATTTCAGCAACTCGCGCGCCCGCCCCACTGCTGCGGCGAGCGCAAGGTTGCCCGCAAGCGGCACCAGCGTGGACATCACCGCGATGGCGGCGACGTCGGCGCCGCTCAGGTGGCGCAGGTCGAAGAAGCCGGGCATCACCCCCATGTAGAAGAGGATCGCCTTGGGATTGCCGAGCACCGCGGCGACCCCGGCCATGAACCCCTGCCACCGGCCCGGCCGCGTCAGCCGGCTGTCGCCGGAAAGCCCGGCGCCGGCGTGGCGGATCAGCAGCCAGCCCATGAAGACGAAGACCCCCGCCGCCACCCACCGCAGCACGGTCATCAGCGCATCCATCTGGTCGACGAGCACCGCCAGCCCGAAGATCGCCACCAGCGGCCAGAGCAGGTCGCCGATGGTCACGCCGATGGCGAGCGGCCAGGCGCTGGCGAAGCCGCCCGAGAGCGCGCGGGCGGTCAGCGCCACCCAGACCGGACCCGGCGTCGCCCAGAGGATCGCGAGCGCGCCGGCGTAGAGCACGAGGGAAAGCGCGGTGACGGTCACGATCGTGGCGGGACGGATGCCGGGACGGAAAACCGACGCGCGCGGGACGGATGCGGGACGCGGATCATGCCGGCAACGTCAGGCTGCCGTCCGGCGAAAGCGGCCAGAACGGGTTCACCGCCAGTTCCCAGACATGGCCGTCGGGGTCGGCGTAATAGCCGGAATAGCCGCCCCAGAACACCTTCTCCGGCCGCTTGAGGACGGTCGCCCCGGCGGCGAGCGCCGCCGCGAACGCCGCATCCACCTCCGCCTCGGTCGGGAAGTTCTGCGCCAGCGCGATCGCCCCCGTCCCGAGCCCGGCCCCGGGTCGGCCCTGGTCGGCGGCCAGACCGTCCCGGCCGAAGAGCGCGAGCACCGCACCCTGCATCTGGTAGAACACGACGCCCTCCTGCGTCTGCGCCGGCACCCAGCCGAGCGCTTCGCAGAAGGCGCGCGACCGGGCGAGGTCGGCCACGCCGAGGGTGATCAGGGTGACGCGCTGCGGGGTCATGGAATGCTCCTTCCAATCACGATCGACAAGCCGCTTTCCTCCATTACCTCAAACCCTTGGGCCCTGCTGCCCAGCGCCTCGAACAGTTCCGCCCCGGTCCCTGCCATGACAGCCTGGGCGCCAAGGGCGCAGATCTCGTCGTAGAGCGCGCCCCTGCGCCCGGCATCGAGATGCGCCGCCACCTCGTCAAGCAAAAGGATCGGCGGCGCGCCGAAATCTTCCGCCAGCGCGCGGGCATTGGCAAGCACCAGCGAGATCAGCAGCGCCTTCTGCTCGCCGGTGGAGGCCTGGCCCGCGGGCACGCCCTTGGCGGCATAGGTCGCGCCGAGGTCGGCGCGGTGCGGGCCTGTCAGCGTCCGCCCCGCCGCCATGTCGCGGCCGCGCCCGGCGGCGAAGGCTTCGGCCAGGGCTTCCGCGGTGGCCGGCGCCTCCTCCCCCTCCGGCGCGAGAATGGCGAGGTCGGCGGCGGGGAAGGCCGCTCCGGCACCTTCCTGCGCCGCCGCCACGCGCGCGACTGCCGCCGCGCGGTTCGCGATGATCGCCGCGCCCGCCTCGGCCATCTGCGCTTCCAGCGCGCCATACCATCGCGCGTCGCGCACAGCGTCCTTCAGAAGCCGGTTGCGTTCCCGCATCGCCTTCTCGTAGGTCAGCACCGCTTCGGCATGGCCGGGCTCGAACGACAGCGTCATCCGGTCGAGAAATCTGCGCCGCCCGTCGGCCCCCTCGATCCAGAGCCGGTCCATCGACGGCACCAGCCAGAGCATCCGCAGGATGCGCCCGAGAGCAGCCTGCGGTGCGGGCTTGCCGTCGATCATGACGCTGCGCGCCGCGCCGGGTTCGGCAAAGGTCTCGACCTCGTGGTTCTGGTGCAGGCTCTCGATCCCGGCCTTGAGCTTCCATCCCACCGCTTCGGGCCGCCGGGCAAGCTCCTCCGGCGCCGCGCGTCGCAGACCTCGCCCCGGCGACAGAAGCGAAACCGCTTCGAGCACGTTGGTCTTGCCCGCCCCGTTCGGCCCCCAGATCGCCACCGGACGGCCGTCGAAGAAAAGTTCCGTCCGCAGGTGCGACCGGAAATGCGACAGCAGCAGTGATGTGACCGCAAGCCTGGGCAAGACCCGCCCTGCCTTTCATTGCGGCGGAACGACTCCGGCCGGAGGCCGGGTCAGACCCGCATCGGCATCACGACATAGACCGCCGAAGTGTCGTTGCCCTCGCGCATCAGCGTCGGGTCGCCGGCGGAGTTGAACAGGAACACGGCATTTTCCCGGTCCACCTGGCTGGCGATCTCGAGCAGGTATTTCGCGTTGAAGCCGATGTCGAGCCGCTCGTCGCCGTAGGCTACAGCCAGTTCCTCCTCGGCCGCGCCGGCGTCGGGCGCGTTGACCGACAGCACCAGCCGGTCGTCGTCGAGCGAGAGCTTGACCGCGCGCGAACGTTCCGACGAGACGGTCGCCACCCGGTCCACCGCCTTGGCGAATTCGGCGGCGTCGACCTCCAGCCGCCGGCTGTTGCCGGTGGGGATGACGCGGCTGTAGTCGGGGAAGGTGCCGTCGATCACCTTCGAGGTCAGGGTGATCGAGGGCGTGGCGAAGCGCACCTTGGTTTCCGAGACCGAGACCGCGATCTGCGCCTCGTCGTCGTCGAGCAGCTTGCGCAACTCGCCGACCGTCTTGCGCGGCACGATCACGCCCGGCATCGCCTCCGCCCCCGCAGGCAGCGGCGCGTCGATCCGTGCAAGCCGGTGCCCGTCGGTCGCCACGCAGCGCAGCACCCTGCCCCCCTCGCCTTCGGCCACATGCATGTAGACGCCGTTGAGGTAATAGCGCGTCTCTTCCGTCGAGATCGCGAACTTCGACTTGTCGAAGAGCCGCCTGAGGACCGGCGCGGGGGCCGAGAAGTTGGAAGCGTATTCCGACGATGCCATCACCGGGAAGTCTTCCTTCGGCAGGGTCGCGAGCGAGAACATCGACCGACCCGCCTGCACCGTCAGCCGCCCGGCGGCGGTGTCATCGGTCAACTGGACAAGAGCGCCGTCGGGCAGCTTGCGGACGATTTCATGAAGCATGACGGCGGAGACGGTGGTGCCGCCGGCGCGTTCGATCTGGGCCGGGGCCTTGTCCACCACCTCGATGTCGAGGTCGGTGGCGCGGAAGCTCACGGTGCCGCCTTCGGCCTCGATCAGCACGTTGGCAAGGATCGGGATCGTGTTGCGGCGTTCCACGACCGATTGGGCCTGTCCGACCGCCTTGAGAAGCGTCGCCCGCTCGATGCTGATCTTCATGTTCATCCCCCTGAGATGCCGGGAGGGGAAAGTTAGCAACTTTCCCCTCGGGCTCAAGATTTTTCGGGAACTTCCATTGGAATGGAGGGGGGGTCAAGGGCGCTCGTCGCGTCCTCAGCCCTCCAGCGACCGCCGCAGGAGTTCGAGATCGTCCGAAAGCTGGCTGTCGGTCGCCTTCAACTCCTCGATCTTGCGGATTCCGTGCATGATCGTCGTGTGATCCCGGCCGCCGAAGCGGCGGCCGATCTCGGGCAGGGACCGCGTCGTCATCGTCTTGGCAAGAAACATCGCGACCTGCCGCGGCCGGGCGATCGTGCGTGCGCGCTTCGGGCCGATCATGTCGGTCAGCCGGATATTGTAGTGTTCCGCCACCTTGCGCTGGATCTCCTCGACCGTGACCTTGCGGTCGCTGGCGCGAAGGATGTCCGACAGGCAGTCCTGTGTCAGATCCAGCGTGATCTCGCGTCCGACCAGGGAGGCGAAGGCGAAGAGCCGCGTCAGCGCCCCTTCGAGCACCCGGACATTCGTCGTGATGCGGTGGGCGAGGAATTCCATGACGCCCGGCGCGATCTTCAGCCCGGCATACTGGCCCCGATACATCTCGGCCTTCTGCTGGAGAATGCCCAGACGAAGCTCGTAGTCGGTCGGGTGCAGGTCAACCACAAGCCCGCACTGGAGGCGGCTCTTGATCCGTTCCTCGAGCCCCTTGATCTCTCCGGGCGCGCGGTCGGCCGAGATCACGATCTGCCGGTTCTGGTCAACCAGGGCGTTGAAGGTGTGGAAGAACTCCTCCTGCGTGGAATCCTTGCCGGCGATGAACTGCACGTCGTCCACCATCAGCACGTCGACCGAGCGGAACAGCTCCTTGAAGCCGATGATCTCCTTCTCGCGCAGCGCCTGGATGAAGCGATACATGAACTGTTCGGCCGAAAGGTAGAGCACCTTCATCTCGGGGTGCCGGGTGCGCAGCTCGTGCGCGATCGCGTGCATGAGATGGGTCTTGCCGAGGCCGACGCCGCCATAGAGGAAAAGCGGGTTGAAGCTGACCGGCCCGCCTTCGGCCACGCGCCGCGCGGCGGCGTGGGCCAGCGCGTTGGGCTTGCCGACGACGAACGAATCGAAGGTGAAGCGGGGGTCGAGCGGCGCGCCCGGCAGGTTGTCGTCCGATTGCGCCGCAGCAGACGCGGCCTGCGGCGCGCGCGGCCGCGTCACCCTGGCGATGGGTGTGGGACGTTTTTCGGCCACGTGGAATTCCACCCGCTCGACCTCCAGCCCCTCCTTGTTCAGGTGCTGGCGAATCTGTTCGGCGAAGTTGCGCGAGACCCAGTCGCGCATGAATTTCGTGGGCGCGGCAAACCTGGCAATGCCGCCGTCGAGGTGTTCGAGCTTCAGCGGCTCGATCCAGGAGGTGAAGTTGTTCTGTCCGACCGTCTTGAGAAGTTCATGTCGCACCCGCCCCCAGGAGTTCTCGATCATTTCTATGCTCATGTCTTCGTTCACTGTCCCGCACGGCAGCCGTGCCGGCCCTACTCTTCCCACGAGGCCGCCGTTCGCGCCCCAGAGAAAGGCGACACCGGGGCCGGATATGAACCGGCCAGTGCCGCTTCCCGCTGGAAGCGTTGGTTCCTTCGGACATGGCAGCGGCCGGCAGATCGACCTGATAGCCCAAGCGCAGGGCCGTGGCCGCGCGCCCGGCAAACCCGTGCGTTGACATCCTCAACGCACGTTCGAACCTTCGCAGGGTGCAGCGCCTGCGCAGGTTCGTGGTTACCGCATGTCCCCCCAAGACGACGTGAATCGCCGGACGACGCTACCAAGCGGCGCGAAGCCCCGGCAACAGAACTTCACGCTTGACTCCCTCTTTGTCGCACCGAATCCCGGCGCCAGTGCAAAAGTGGCACAGGCCTCCTGGGGGGAGTGCGGTGCGGTGCGACGGGGGCACAACCGAAAAGGGCGCCGCCGATGGCGCGCCCTTCGTCAAGCTTCAGGAAAGCGGTCGGATCAGGCGGTGATCGCCTTCACGCGCGAAGAAAGCCGCGACATCTTCCGCGCAACGGTGTTCTTGTGCAGCACACCCTTGGTGATGCCGCGGGCAAGCTCCGGCTGCGCGGCCTTCAGCGCCGCGGCGGCCTGGTCCTTGTCGCCCGAGGCGATCGCCTCCTCGACCTTGCGCAGGAAGGTGCGGATCCGCGAGCGGCGGGCCTTGTTCACGTCCTGGCGACGCTCGTTCTGACGCGCGCGCTTTTCGGACTGGGGCGTATTGGCCATGTGACGTGTTCCGGTTTCGGTTCGGGTAAATCTGAAGCCGCGCTTCTAGGCCCGACTCGGACGCAAGTCAACACGGGCCGCCGCGATTTTTCCGCCTATCTGTCGCGGAACTGGGGCGTGCGCTTTTCGAGGAAGGCGCTCATGCCCTCCTTCTGGTCCTCGGTGGCGAAGAGGCCGTGGAACAGCCGGCGTTCGAACAGGAGCCCCTCCTGCATCGTCGTCTCGTAGCTGCGGTTCACCGCCTCCTTGGCCGCCATCGCGGCAAGCTGGGACTTCTCGGCGATCTTGCGGGCTGCGGCCAGCGCCTCGGAGACGAGCTTGTTGGCCGGAACGACACGGCTGACGAGGCCCGACCGTTCCGCCTCGGCCGCGTCCATGAACCGCCCGGTCAGGTGCATGTCCATCGACTTCGACTTGCCGACGAAACGGGTCAGGCGCTGGGTGCCGCCGATCCCGGCGATGACGCCGAGGTTGATCTCCGGCTGGCCGAACTTCGCGGTGTCGGCGGCGATGATGAAGTCGCACATCATCGCAAGTTCGCACCCGCCGCCCAGGGCAAAGCCCGAGACCGCCGCGATGATCGGCTTGCGGGCGCGCCGGAAGGCGTCGTTGAGCGGGCCGCAGAAGTCCTCGGTGAAGACCTCGACATAGGTCTTGGTTGCCATTTCCTTGATGTCGGCGCCGGCGGCAAAGGCCTTTTCGGACCCGGTGATGACGAGGCAGCGCACCTTGTCGTTGGCCTCGGCCTCGGCGATGGCGTGGACGAGTTCGGCGACGAGCCTGGAGTTCAGAGCGTTCAGCGCCTCGGGCCGGTTGAGGCGGATCAGCGCGACATAATCCTCGATCTCGACGATCAGCGTTGCGTAAGCCATGACCGGGCCCTTTCTGAAGATGCGGGGCCGAGTCCTATCAGCCCCGGTGGGGGGATCAAGTCATCTTTGGCAGCGCGGACAGAAGAAGGTGGAGCGTCCCGCCTGCACGATCCGGGCGATGGTGCCGGTGCAGCCGGGCGTCGGGCAGGGGGTTCCCTCGCGGTCATAGACGCGGAACGCGTGCTGGAAATAGCCAAGCTCACCGTCGGTCCGGCGGTGGTCGCGCAAGGACGATCCGCCCGCCTCGATGGCCTCTGCCAGAACCTCGCGGATGATCGGCACCAAGGCCGCCGCCCGCCTCGCCGCGATGCGGCCGGCCTTGCGCCGCGGGTCGATCCCCGCGCGGTGGAGCACCTCGCAGACGTAGATGTTGCCGAGCCCGGCCACGAGCCTTTGGTCCATGAGCGCGGCCTTCACCGGCGTGTTCCGTCCGGCCAGCCGCGCGATCAGGTGGGTCTCGTCGAAGCCGTTGCCGAGCGGTTCCGGCCCGATTTCGTGCAGGAGCCGGTGCTCTTCGGCAGATTCCGTCGCAACGAGGTCCATCGCGCCGAAGCGGCGGGCGTCGTTGAACGTGATGCGCGCGCCGCCCTCCATGTCGAGCACCACGTGGTCGTGCCTTTCCGGCGCCGGGTGGGGGTGGTGGAACTCGCCAAGCATGGCGCCCGAGACCAGCACCCGCCCCGACATGCCGAGATGGATCAGAAGCGTCTCGCCCGTGGAGAGATCGGCGAGGATGTATTTCGACCGCCGCCTGAGGCCCGTGACCCGCGCCCCCGCCAGGCGTTCGGCCATCCGCTCGGGGAAGGGAAAGCGCAGGCCGGGGCGGCGCACCTCGGCGCGCTCGATGACTCGCCCCTCCATCGCGGGCAGAAGGCCGCGCCGGACGGTTTCCACCTCGGGCAGTTCGGGCATCTTCGGTCCTCTCCGCTGCTTGCCGCCGCCCGCGGAAACCGCGCGCGTGAACGCCGCATTGTCTCTGCGGCCGGGCCTCTATAACAAGGGCCGAGTTCCAGCGGACGGCAGGGCCCATGAGCGAGAGCGAGACCCGCACCACCCATTTCGGCTTCCAGGACGTGCCCGAGGGCGAGAAGGCCGGGATGGTCCACGGCGTCTTCACCCGGGTCGCCAACCGTTACGACCTGATGAACGACCTGATGAGCGCGGGTATCCACCGGCTCTGGAAGGACGCGATGATGGACTGGCTGGCGCCGCGGCCGGGGCAGCGCCTGCTGGATGTGGCCGGCGGCACCGGCGACATCGCCTTCCGGTTCCTCAGGCGCGCGCCGGGGGCGACGGCGACCGTGCTCGACATGACCGAATCCATGCTGGTCGAGGGACAGAAGCGCGCCGGGGCCGAGAACATGGCCGACCGGCTCACCTGGGTGGTGGGCGACGCGATGGCACTGCCCTTCCCGAACGAGAGCTTCGATGTCTACACGATCAGCTTCGGCATCCGGAACGTGACGCGGATCCCGGACGTGTTGTCCGAAGCCTATCGCGTGCTGAAGCCCGGCGGGCGGCTCATGGTGCTGGAGTTCAGCCAGTTGCCCGACCCCGGCCTGCAATGGCTCTACGACCGCTACTCCTTCAACGTGATCCCGGTCATGGGCAAGGTCGTGGCCAACGACCGCGACAGCTACCAGTATCTGGTGGAATCGATCCGCAAGTTTCCCGATCAGGAGACGTTTGCCGGCATGATCCGTGCCGCGGGCTTCAGCCTCGTGAAGTATCGCAACCTGACGATGGGCGTCGCCGCGCTTCATTCCGGCTGGAAGATCTGAATTGCGCGGGCCCCACAACATCTGGCGGCTGATCCGCACCGGCGCGACCTTCGAGCGGACGGGGGCGATGAAGGTCGCGCTCGAGGCGATGGAGGCGCCGCCGCGTCTGAGGGTGCTGGCACGCGTGCTCGGCTGGCCGTTCAAGTGGCTGGGCTACGCGGGCGACCCGGGGCTGCCGCCGGTCACGCGGGCGCTGACCGCGCTGGGGCCCGCCTACATCAAGTTCGGCCAGGTGCTGTCCACCCGCCCCGACGTGGTGGGCGAGGAGCTTTCGGACCAGTTGCGTGTGCTTCAGGACAAGCTGCCGCCCTTCCCGACCGCGATCGCCAAGGCCACGTTCCGCGACGAGTTGGGCCAGAGCGTCGATGACCTGTTCACCGAGTTCTCCGAACCGGTCGCGGCCGCCTCGATCGCGCAGGTCCACCGCGCGCGGCTGGCCGCAACGGGCGAGGAGGTCGCCGTCAAGGTGCTCCGCCCCGGCATCGAACGCGCCTTCCGGCGCGACATCGACGCCTTCCACTTCGCCGCGCGGATGATCGAGGCGCTTTCGCCGGCCTCGCGCCGGCTCAGGCCCACCGATGTGATCGCCCATTTCGAAAGCGTCGTGATGGGCGAGCTGGACCTGAGACTCGAAGCCGCCTCGGCCTCGGAGTTCGCGGCGAACACCGAGAAGGACAAGGGCTTCGGGGTGCCGAAGCCGGTCTGGAACCTGTCGTCGCGGCGCGTGCTGACGCTCGGCTGGGCCGAGGGCATCCCGCTCGGCGACGTGGCGGCGATCCGGGCGGCGGGGCACGATTGCGTGGCGCTGTCGGAGCGCGTCCTGCAACTCTTCCTCAGCCACGCGCTCCGCGACGGCTATTTCCATGCCGACATGCACCAGGGAAACCTGAAGGTGGCCGCGAACGGCGACATCCTCGCCTATGACTTCGGCATCATGGGCCAGATCGACGAATATACCCGGCGGGTCTATGCCGAGATCCTGATGGGCTTCATCCGGCGCGACTACCGGCGCGTCGCCGAGGTGCATTTCGAGGCAGGCTATGTCCCGCGCGACCGCGACATCGACGATTTCGCCCGCGCGCTCCGGGCGGTGGGCGAGCCGATCTTCGGAATGGACGCGAGCCGCATCTCGATGGCGCGGCTTCTGGCCTATCTCTTCGAGGTGACGGAGCGGTTCGGGATGCAGACGCGCACCGAACTGATCCTGTTGCAGCGGACGATGGTCGTGGTGGAGGGTGTCGCCCGGTCGCTCGATTCCAACATGAACATGTGGCAGGTGGCCCGGCCGGTGGTCGAGCGCTACATCCGCGAGAACGTCGGCCCGCGGGCGCTTGCACGCGATCTTGTGCGGACGGTGCAGGTTCTGGGGCGGTTCGGTCCGCGCCTGCCCGAAGTGGCCGAGGCGCTTCTGGTCCGGCAGACGGCAGCCCCCGCGCCAGCGCCACGGCGGAGCCCGGCGGGGGCGCTGCTCCTCGTTTTCGGCGGCGCCGCGGCGGGGGCGGCGGCGGTCGTCGTGCTGGGGCTTTTCTGAGCCGTCCTGCGCGGCAGCGCCGGGTGTGCCGCGCGGCCCCGCCTCAGCCTGCTGCCGGGCTCCGCAGCGCCCGAATCTCGGCCGGCGCGACCGTTGCGCCGCCTTGCAGGACGAGCAGGGCGCCGTCGGCGCCGCTGCGCACCTCGTCGATCCGCGCATAGCAATCCACGGCGGTTGTCCCGACCAGTTCACCCGCCGCGTAGCTTTCCAGCCGGAAGGCATAGCTGCCCGAGGCCAGCGGTGCGCCGCTGGCGTCGGTTCCGGCCCAGGTCACCGGATCATCCGACGGCGCGACCTGCTGGCGCGCGACTTCCTGCCCGCTTGCGTTCAGGACCACGAGCACGGCCTCGTCGGTGCCTTCGGCCGGGGCCGGATAGAGCGTGAGGGGGGCGCCGTCGAACATCACCGGCACCGAAACCCGCGCCTCCATTCCCACCCACGAGGCCATCTGCGCCATGCTCGAAAGGCCCATCTGCGAGGCAAGGGATTCGAGGAGAGTGTTGGTCTTCACCTGCTGCTCGACGCCGGAGAAGGTGGCAAGCTGGGCGGCGTAGTCCGAGGATTCGATCGGGTTCAGCGGATCCTGGTTCTGCATCTGGGTCGTGAGCATGACGAGAAAGGTCTGGAAGTCGCTGTTGATCAGCGTGCCCTGCCGAGCGGTCTGCGACGTTGCGCCGCCCTGCGCCCCCGCAGCGGTCCGGGATGCAGTCTGGGTCGTGGTCGAGGTGACGTCCATGCCCGGTTCCTTTCACAGTCTGAGGTCAAGTCCGCCGCGAGAGGCGCCCGCGGGCGCGGGGTCGCTGCGGGGGGGGCTGTCGGCCGCGGGGGCCGCGGCCGGATCGCCGGGCTCCGGCTCCGGCCGCTGTCCGCCGGAGGCGGTGTCGTCGCGGCTGAAACTGAAGCTCACGTCGGTGAACCCGAGGTCGCGGAAATCCTGCACGAGCTGGTCGATGTGGCGCCGCATGAGGTCGATCGTCTCCGGTCGGTCGGCCTGGATCGCCAGCGTCAGCGCGCCATCATGGGTCGTGAGCATCATGCGGACGCGGCCGAGTTCCTCGGGTGAGAGCGTCAGTTCGACGCCCCTGTCGGGGAAGTGCGCGACGGCTTCGGCGAGGCGATGGCCGAAGCCGGACGGCAGTGTCGAGGCAGCGTGTGCGGCGGGGTGGGACCGCTCCGCGATTCGGGCGCCGGCGGCTGGATCGCCGGCGGCGAGGTCCATGATGGTGGCGGGTGTGGCCGACAGCGCGTCGGCGGCGCCGGGCGAATCGGTCCTGACGCGGAAGGCCGGCCTCGGGTCGGCAGCCATTTCGGAGACGACGGCCGATGCCGCCACGCCCTTCGATGGCCGGGCCGCTGCGCCCTCTCCGGCGATATCGGCTGTAACGGGCGCCGCTTCCGCGCCGGAGCCGCGCGCCCGCAGGCGGGGCGCGGCGTCGGGCGCCTGTTCGCCGGGATCGGCGGTCTGGCCGTCGCTGCCCGTCGCGGCATCGCGGCCACCGGGCATCGCGGGATCGGAATCGCCTGCGATGGCGTCCGCGGGCTCGCCATCGGGGCCCTTGCCGGACGCCCCATCGGGTCGCGCATCGCCGTCGGCCGAGGTGGGGGGGTCGGCCGTGAGGTTCGAGGCGCGAAAGGCGATCTCCCCGACCGAGACCGCCGCAGGGGAGGCCAGGGCCGGATCGTCCGCAGCGGATGATCCGGGCGACGGGTCCGCTGCCGCGACCTCGCCGCACGCGCCCGCGGGATGCGCCGAGAGAGGAGGTGCGGCAAGGGCGGGCGCCGCCGCCAGGTCGGTCCGGGGCAGAGGCGTGCCGCCGCCGTCCTCCGCTTCGAAGGCGGCCGGTTGCTGGGCCGCAGGGCCGGGAACCAGCCCCATCGCCACCAGGAATGCGTCCGGCACGCCTTCGTCCGGGTCCGGTCGCTCATCGGTGGAGTTCGCGTCGGGGTCCGGGCGGGAGGCTGGGATCCGCGGCGGATCGGCGATGGGAATCGGTGTCATTGCGTCACGACTTCTGCCTGTGCGGCGGAAACTATTTCAGCGGGACATTACCAATCCTTTACCTCGATCGCGGGATAGTCCGGCAAATCGACGCAATTGGAGCGATTGCGATGACCGATCTTCCCCCCCTGGCCGCCCGCGCCGCAGCCGGCGTGCCGCGGGCACCATGTGCCGCAGCGAAGGACCAGGCGCTGCGCGAGGCGGCGCTTGCGCTCGAGACGCAGTTTCTTTCCGAGATGCTGAAATCGGCAGGCGTCGGCACGGTGCCCGAGACCTTCGGCGGCGGCACCGGAGAGGAACAGTTCGCCTCGCTCCTGCGTGACGAACAGGCCGGGGCGATGGCGCGACATGGCGGTATCGGCCTTGCGGAAAGCCTTTTCGAGGCGATGAAGCGGAGGCAGGGCGATGCGGAGTGAGACCGACAGGGCCGCCGGCGCGCTGATCGCGCTCCTCGTGGCCGAAGCGGAGGCGGTGCGGCGGGGGGCGCTCATGGAGCTTGGCGCGCTCGCCGCCCGCAAGGCCGATCTCCTCGAGACCCTTCCCGCCCTCGCTGGCCGCGCCCGGGCAGAGGATCTGGCGCGGATCAGGACGGCGGCCGAAGCGAACGGACGGCTTCTCGCGGCGGCCCTTCGCGGGGTCGAGGCCGCGCGCGCACGGTTGGCCTCGATTCGCGGGGCGGCCGTGCGTCTGGATACCTACGACAGCACGGGCCGCGGGCAGACCGTCAGTTTCGCCGGCAGCACGGTCGAGCGGCGCGCCTGACGGCTGGGCGCTGATGGGGGGGAATTGCGTAAAATCGGGTGCAAACGGCGGCCCGGCTTAGCGAAGTCTTAGATTTTCGGCCGCAGGGTCGGCCCTGCACCTGGCGACGGGTGGCGCGGACCGGCACATGCCAGGCTCCGCAATGGTCAGAACGCCACAGGCGCCGTCCAGCGACGGCTCGTGAAACCTGGCGCAAAGCGCCGATCTATGAAGGACGAAAGCATGTCGAGCATTCTGACGAACTCGAGTTCCATGGTGGCTCTGCAGACGCTGAAAAGCGTCAACTCCAACCTGTCGAAGGTTCAGAACGAAATCTCCACCGGCAAGTCCGTGGCCTCGGCCAAGGACAACGCCGCGGTCTGGGCGATCTCGAAGGTGATGGAGGCGGATGTGAAGAGCTTCAAGGGGATCTCCGACAGCCTCGCGCTGGGCGAATCCACGGTCGCGGTGGCACGCAAGGCATCCGAAACGGTGACGGATCTCCTCACCCAGATGAAGGGCAAGATCGTCGCCGCGCAGGAAAGCAACGTCGACAAGGCGAAGATCCAGACCGACATCACGGCGCTGCGCGACCAGATCAACACCGTTGTCGGGGCGGCGCAGTTCAACGGGCTCAACCTCGTCAACGGGTCGAACACGACGGTGGATGTCCTTGCGTCGCTTGACCGCCAGTCCAACGGAACGGTGACGACTTCGCCGATCACGATCAACGCGCAGGATCTGTCGACGGGCGGCTACACCGCGGCGAACATCTTCTCGGCCTCGACCGCCGGGACGATTTCCGGCGCCGGCGACACCTTCGTGACGACCCTCGACTCGGCCGGCGGCAGCGATGACGTCACCATCGCGCACACCGGCACCTGGGCCGCGGGCGATCAGGTTTCGGTCACGATCGGCAGCAAGACCGCGAGCTACACGGTGAGCGCGAACGACCTCGCCGCGGCGTCTTCCACCGACGACCTGGTGGCGGTGGGGCTGAAGAACGCGATCGATTCGCTCGGGTTCGCCGGGCTGACGGTCGATTACGACAGCGCCAACGCGGGCCAACTGGTCTTCACCAATGCAGGCACCGCCGACCTGTCCGTGACCGGACAGTTCAAGAACGCCGGCTCCGGTGGTCTTGGCCTGCTGTCGGGAATCGACGTCACGTCCAACGCGACGGCGGCCCTCGGCAACATCGAGTCGCTGATCCAGACCGCGATCGGCGCGGCCGCGGAATTCGGCTCGGTCGAGAAGCGGATCGAAATCCAGAGTTCCTTCGTCAGCGGCCTGTCGGACGCGATGAAGGTCGGCATCGGCTCGATGGTCGACGCGGACATGGAGGAGACGTCCGCGCGGCTGCAGGCGTTGCAGGTGCAGCAGCAGCTCGGCATCCAGTCGCTGTCGATCGCCAACCAGGCACCGCAGAACGTCCTCTCGCTCTTCCGCTGAGGAACGCCACCGGGGCACCCGAACGGTGCCCCGGCTTCCACGGAAACTCCGTGATCTGACGAAAACCGTCATCGGAAGGTATCCCAGTGAACGCTCATCTCATGGCCAGATCGGCCTATTCCGGCGCCGTCGTCCCCACCCGGACCGGCCGCGGGACCGAATACGAAGTCTTCGCGCGGGTGACGCGCCGCCTCAGGCAGGCCCAGACCGGCGACGGCGGCTTCGCCGACCTCGTGCGGGCACTGCACGACAACCGCAGCCTGTGGACGGCGCTCGCCGCCGATGTCGCGGTCGAAACGAACGGCCTGCCGCCGGAATTGCGCGCACGCATCTTCTACCTGGCGCAATTCACCACGCACCACAGCCGCCGCGTGCTGGCGGGCGAAGCCTCGACCGATGTGCTCATCGACATCAACACCGCGGTCATGCGCGGCCTGAGGGGCGAGGGGGACGGGGCATGACGGGGCTCGTCCTCAAGCTCGCCCCGTGCGAGCGGGTGCTGATCAACGGCGCGGTCATCGAGAACGGCGACAAGCGGTCCCGTCTTGCCATCCTCACGCCCAACGCCCACATCCTGCGGCTGCGCGATGCGATCCATCCCGAACAGGTGAATACGCCGGTCCGCCGGGTCTGCTACATCGCGCAGCTCGTGCTTTCAGGCGATGCCGATCCGAAAGAGGCGCGGCACCAGATCATCCGGGGCATCGAACAGTTGAGCCAGGTCTTCACCGACCACGACAGCCGGCTTCATCTGACCACGGCCACCGAAGCCGTGCTGGGCGGACAGTTCTATCAGGCGATGAAATCGCTCCGCGCGCTCCTGCCGCGCGAGGCGCGTCTGCTTGCCGCGGCGGGGGCATGAGCTACACGCCGGCAATACCGCTCGGCGGCTATGCGGGCTGGGCGTTCCTGACACGCACCCGCACGGCGCAGATGGAAGCCTTCGTCTCCTCGCCGACACTGCAACGGGACGAGGCCTATTTCCGCGACAGGATCAGCGGCATCGCCACCGCCGAGGAGCTCGTCGCGGATCGCCGCCTGCTCTCGGTCGCGCTCGGCGCCTACGGGCTCGATGCGGACATCGACAACAAGTATTTCATCCGCAAGGTGCTCGAGGATGGAACGCTGGACCCCGGTGCGCTTGCCAACAAGCTCGCGGACAAGCGGTATCTGGAATTCTCGAAGGCCTTTGGCTTTGGTGACTTCGCGACGCCAAACACCAGGCTGTCGGATTTCGCCGACACGATCCTCGAGCGATACAGGACACGGTCCTTCGAGGCCGCCGTGGGCGAGCAACGCGACGAGATGCGTCTGGCGCT
This sequence comes from Paracoccaceae bacterium, assembly GCA_039808285.1. Taxonomy (GTDB): domain Bacteria; phylum Pseudomonadota; class Alphaproteobacteria; order Rhodobacterales; family Rhodobacteraceae; genus Albidovulum. The sequence continues at coordinate 14,506 of JBDHSQ010000030.1, read as the reverse complement.
GAATGCCCAGCGGGAGCTTGCGACACTCGCCGGGCGGTCCCTGACAGACGACGCCAGGTGGTTCACGGTCATGGGATCGGCGCCGCTGCGCGAGGTCTTCCAGACCGCGCTGGGACTGCCGTCCGCCTTTGCTGCGATCGACCTCGACCAGCAGCTTGCGACCTTCCGCGATCGGGCGGAAAGCGTGCTCGGCTCTTCGGAAATCAGCATGTTCGGCGACAAGGGCAAAATCGAGGAACTGATCCGCGTCTTCCTGGTGCGGGCCGAGGCGCAGTCGAATTCCACGGTCTATTCGGCGCAAACCACGGCGCTGACGCTGCTGCAGTCGGCCGGGTCGCGCGGCGGCCTGCTTTCCAGGCTTGTCTGACAGGGGCCGGCCGTGCCGGCGTGCCCCGGCCGGCGCCGCAGACCCTCCGGCGATGCTGCCGGGAGGCCCGGTCAGATGCCTTCCGGGGCCCGATCGCGCACCGGGCTCATCGTGCTCGCGGCGGCAGCGGCCGGCCCGGTTCCCGCCGCGCGGGGCCGGGTACTCATGCTCCCTGCCTTGGCGGGCCGGCAGGGTGATCAGAGCTTGACCGGCGTCTTGCGGGCCAGAAGGCCCTGCGGGCGGAACAGAAGCACCGCGATCGCCACGAGGATGGCAAGGGCGTCGCGCTAGGCCAGCAGGCCTTCCGGCAGATAGGCCTGCAACAGAACCTCGATGAAGCCCAGCAGGAAGCCCCCGCGACGGCACCCGAGAGGCTGCCGAGGCCGCCGATGATGGTGGCGATGAAGACCTTCAGCACCGGCAGCGCTCCCGTCAGCGGATCGACGCTGCCCCTTTGCGCCACCCAGAGCACGCCCGCGACTCCCGCCAGCAGCCCCGGGATCGCAAATGCGGTTGCCACGACGGAATTGGCATGCATCCTCATCAGCCGCAGGACGGCGAAATCCTCCGCCGCCGCGCGCATTGCCCGGCCAGGCATGGTGCGGTGCAGGAACAGGTTCAGCCCGAGAAGCAGGGCCAGGGTGACGACGATGGAAATCGACTGGATCATGCCCAGGTTCAAAGGCCCGATGGCGATCACTCCCGACAGCGAGGCCGGGATCGCGACCGGGATCGGACGAGCCGAGATCAGGTTCCGGAACAGCACCCGCAGAATGGCGCTGACGGCGAAGCTGGTCAGCAAGAGCGTCGTTCCCGAGGCGCCGCGCACCGGGCGGAAGGCGATCCGTTCCATCATCAGCGCGGCCGCCACGGCGGCGGCAAGGCCCATGCACATGGCCAGCGGAAAGGGCAGATCCCAGAGGATGCCGAGGCAGACGACCTAGCCGGTGATGGTCATCAGTTCGCCATGAGCGAAGTTGATGGGGCCGATGATCGAGAACACCACCGCAAGACCCGGTGCCAGAAGCGCACAGGTGCCGCCCAGGCTGCGGGCATCCAGAAGCTGGTGCAGGAAGATGCCCATTGCGATGCGCTCGGCCTCATGCAGCCGGATAGGCGTCCTGAATTTCCGGGGACGACCGCAGATCCGCGGCGATTCGCTGCAATTCGAGCCGGCCATCGGCCAGCACATAGCCGCGGTCGGCGATCTCCAGCGACTGTGGCAGGTTCTGTTCGACCAGCCGGATCGTCAGGCCCCGGTCGCGCAGGCTGCCGATCAGGTCGAAGATGCGGCCGACAGCCGCAGGGCATTGTTGGTCATTTCGGGTCGGGAAACCACCGCTCATCGATCTCGCGCAGGCCGAAAAGCCCGTCGCGAAACCGATACTCGAAGGCAAGGATCACCACGCCGACGCCGATGTCGGTCAGGCCGAAGACCTCGGACAGTCGCAGGCCGAACAGGGTCGTTCCGCCTTCCAGCCGCCGCAACAGATCGACCATCACCACGATCGGCGCCGTGCCGCCGACCGCACCCGATCCCGTCGAGATGCCGCCGAGGATCGGCATCGACATCAGGAGGAAGGACAGGTCGATGTGGAAATCCTTGGACGGGAAGGCGCCAAGGAAATGCACCAGAAGCACGCCCGCCATCCCGGCGACCAGCGGCTGCCCCCCGGCCAGACGGCGTTGCATCAGCGCGAGGATGGAACGCCGTCCGGCCGAGGTGGGGCCTGACATGATCGCGGCCTGCATCTTCGAGCCGATCCTGTCGGATGGCGGCCTCGTGGTTCCGCCGCCGGGCTTTCTGGCCCGCCTTGATGCGGCTTGCCGCAGGCATGGCATCCTGACCATCTGCGACGAGGTCAAGGTCGGCCCTGGCCGCACCGGTCGTCTGCACGCCCTTGAACACGAAGGTTTCCGGCCCGACATGCTGGTCTTGGGCAAGGCGCTGGGTGGCGGGCTGCCGCTGTCGGCGGTGATCGGGCCGGCATGGGTGATGGACTGCGCCACCGCCTTCGCCATGCAGACGCTGCACGGCAATCCGGTCTGTGCCTCGGCGGGGCTTGCGGTCCTGGACGTCCTGTCCGCCGGGATGCTGGCCGATCAGGCCGCGCGCAGGGGGGCCTGGATGATGGCGCGGCTCAAGGACATGGCGCGGCGCCACCCCATCCTGCGGGCGGTGCGCAGCCGCGGGCTGGTTGTCGGCGTGGAAATCCGGGGCACCGGAACCCCGGACGTCTTGAACCAAGCCGCCGCCTGTCTGATGCTCCGGGCGCATGAACTGGGCCTTGTTTTCTGCTGTGTCGGGCCTTCATCCAACGTTCTGGAACTCACGCCGCCGCTGACGATCACCGATGACGAGCTTGAACGGTCTCTGAACCTTCTGGAGTGGGCGATTGGCGACCCGGAGGCAGGGCGGATCGACACCGCCGAGGTCTCTGCCTTCCCGGGCTGGTGAGGACGCGATCGACGTCACGGCACCTGACAGGCCGGCGTGATCCCGGCGATCGGTCCGTCATCGGGCGCGTTCCGGCCCGGCATGGTCAAGGATCGCGCGGAGCCGCGCGAAGCTTTCGGCCGTTCCGCCCGGCGCATCTTCCGACAGGAAGGCGTCGAGTGCGGGCCAGACCCGGATCGCCGCATCGACGAGCGGGTCCGACCCCGCCGCGTAGAGCCCCGCCTGGATCATCATCTCGGCCCGGTCATAGGCGCCGAGAAGCCGGCGCGCGCGGGCGATCAGCGCGTTCTCCGCCTCGCTCGCCGCCTGCGGCAGCGACCGCGAGACCGAGCGCAGGAGGTTGATCGCCGGGTAGCGCCCGCGCTCGGCGATCTCGCGCTCCATCACCACATGGCCGTCGAGCACGCCGCGCAGGATGTCGGCCACCGGCTCGTCCATGTCCGACCCGGCGACGAGCACGGAGAGGACCGCGGTGATGTCGCCCATGCCCTCGGCGCCGGGACCGGCCCGTTCGGCCAGCGACATGATCAGGTGCGAGGTCGAGGGCGGGAAGCCCCTGAGCGACGGCGGCTCGCCCGCGGCAAGCGCCACCTCCCGGTGCGCCTCGGCGAAGCGGGTGATCGAATCGGCCAGGAAGAGAACCTGCCGGCCTTCGTCGCGGAAATGTTCTGCCACCGCCATCGCCGTCCAGGCACAGCGCCGGCGGACAAGCGGCGACTGGTCCGACGTCGCCGCGACGATCACGCATTTCGCCAAGCCTTCGGGCCCGAGCACCTGTTCGACGAATTCGCGCAATTCGCGCCCGCGTTCGCCCACGAGCGCGATGACGGTCACGTCGGCATCGACCCCGCGGGCGAACTTCGCGAGCAGCGATGACTTGCCGACACCCGAGCCTGCGAAAAGGCCGATCCGCTGGCCGCGGACAAGGGGGAGGAGGGTGTTGAATACCGCCAGCCCGGTTTCAAGCCGCGGCCCGAGGCGGCGGCGTCGCGCGGGCGCGGGCGGCGTCGCGCGCAACGCCCGTTCGCGCGCACCGCGCACAAGCGGCATCTCGTCGATCGGATGGCCGAAGGGATCGACGATGCGGCCGATCCAGCTGGAATCCGGCGCGATACCGGCCGCGCCGAGGTTTTCCACCCCGTCGCCGAGGCGCACGCCGTCTACCGGACCGTCGGTCAGGACCGTGGCCCGGCCGTTGCCGAGCGCGACCACCTCGCCCCCGGTGTGCTCTCCGTCGGCGAGCCGCACGCGGTCCGCAATGCGCCAGGTCTCGTCGATGCCGCTGACCGCAAGCACTCCGCGGCCGACCTCGGCCACGCGGGCCAGCCTGCGCACGGCAGCGCATCCGCCGATTTCGGCCCGCAACATCTCAAGCCCGAACGACGCCATTCTGGCCTCCCTTTGTCCGCAACCGTTTCTAAAGGAATCGGGGTTAAGGCTTGATTGAAAGCTCGGAGGAGAAGCCCCGATGTTCGAGAAACCAGAGGTGCTGAAGATCGCCTCGTCGCTTGCGGCCCACGCCGCGGCGCGGCAGTCGGCCATCGCCCGGAACGTGGCGAATGCCGACACGCCCGGGTATCGCGCCCGGGATCTTCCCGATTTCGCCGAAACCTATCGCGCGGAGGATGCAGCACCGCTGCGTCGGACGCGCGCAGGCCATCTCGGGGCCGCGCCCGGGCCGGCCGTGCCGGCCGCGGCCGAACGGGTTGGCGGCGGCACGATGTCCCCCAACGGCAACTCCGTCTCGCTCGAGGGCGAGATGGTGAAGGCCGCCGACGTGAAGCGCGAACATGACCTCGCGCTCGCCATCTACGGCAAGTCGCTCGCCATCCTGCGGGCGAGCCTCGGGCGCCGCTGAGGGAGGTGACAGATGAGCGACTTCGGCACTTCCCTGTCGATCGCGGCCAGCGGGATGGAGGCGCAGGCGATGCGCCTGCGCCATGTCTCCGAAAACATCGCGAACGCGGATACGCCGGGCTATCACCGCAAGGTCACGGGCTTCGAGACGGTGCTGGACCAGGGGCAGGCCACGGGAGAGGTCAGGCTGGGCGAGGTGAAACTGGATCCGTCGGAACTGACGAGGGTGCTCGATCCGGGCAACCCTCTGGCGGACGAGAACGGCTACTACGACGGCTCGAATGTCGATCTGGTGGTCGAAATCGCTGACGCGCGCGAAGCGCAGCGCAGCTACGAGGCGAACCTCAGGATGTTCGACCAGGCGCGGCAGATGTCGGCAAGCCTGCTCGACCTGTTGCGCCGATAACCAGGGAGGAGGTCCAGAATGGACATCAGAACCTCTTTCGCCGCGCAGACCTATGCGAAGGCCCGGCCGGCCACGCAACCCTCGCCGAGTGCGGTGGGGCCGGCCGGAGCCCCGGCGGGGTTCGCGCAGGCGCTCGGCAGCTTCGCCGATACGCTGAACGCGGGCGAGATGACGGCGAAGGCGGCCATGACCGGCGGCGCGGATCCCCACGCGCTGGTCGAGGCGCTCGCGGCGAGCGAGCTTGCGGTCGAGACGGCGGTGACGCTGCGCGACAAGGTCGTCGAGGCCTATCAGGAAATCCTCAGGATGCCGGTGTGACGATGGAGGAAGCGGTCTTCTTCGACACGTTGCGCCAGGGCCTGTGGATCTCGGTCCAGATCTCGGCGCCGCTGCTGACGGTCGCGCTCGTCACGGGCGTGGTGATCGGTCTCTTCCAGGCGCTGACCTCGGTGCAGGAGATGACGCTGACCTTCGTGCCGAAGGTCGGCGCGATGATCGCCGTCTTCTGGGTTTCCATGACCTACATGTCGGGCGCGCTCGTGGGCTTCTTCCAGGACCGCATCGTGCCGATGATCGCGGGGCTCTGAGGCATGGACAACGCCGTCTACACCACGCTCAACCGCCAGTCCGGCCTCATGGCCGAAATGCGGGCGGTCGCCAACAACATCGCCAACATCTCCACGACCGGCTTCCGCAAGGAAGGCGTGATCTTCGCCGAACACGTGGCCGATCTCGGGCGCGCGGAACCCTCGCTGTCGATGGCCTCGGCGGAAGGGCGCCTCGTCAACCTCGCGCAGGGGGCGCTGACCCGGACGGGTGGCCCCTTCGACCTCGCTATCGAGGGAGAGGGTTTCTTCCAGATCGACACGCCGGACGGGCCGCGGCTGACGCGTGCCGGCGCCTTCACCCCCTCTCCGGAGGGTGAGCTTGTGACGCCGGAGGGATACCGCCTGCTCGACCTTGGCGGCGCGCCGGTCTTCGTGCCGACCGATGCGGGGCCCGTTGCGGTGGCCCAGGACGGCACGGTTTCGGTCGGCGGCACGCCCGTGGCGCAGGTGGGGCTCTTCCAGCCGGCCGATCCAGCCGGTCTCATTCACGCGGGCGGCACGCGTTTCGAGGCGCCGGGCGGGATCGAACCGATGGACGGGGGCGCCATCTTTCAGGGGTTCCTGGAGAACTCGAATGTCGATCCGGTGGCCGAGATCGCCCGCATGATCGAGGTCCAGCGCGCCTACGAGATGGGCCAGGGATTTCTCGACAGCGAGGATCAGCGCATCCGTGCGGTGATCCAGACCCTCGGCAGAAGCTAAGGAGACCAGGCCATGCGCGCCCTTCAGATCGCCGCCACCGGGATGAGCGCCCAGCAGATGCGGGTCGAGGTGATTTCCAACAACCTCGCCAACATGTCGACGACGGGCTACAACGCGCGGCGGGCCGAATTCGCCGACCTGCACTACCAGCAGCTCACCCGCCCCGGCACCATCAATGCCAGCGACGGCACGGTGGTGCCGACCGGCGTGCAACTGGGCCTCGGCGTGCGCCCCGCCGCGGTCACCGTCAACGTCGCCCAGGGCTCGCTCTCGGCCACCGGCGGCGATCTCGACCTGGCGATCGAGGGGCTCGGCTATTTCGAGGTGACGCTGCCCTCTGGCCTTTCCGCCTACACCCGCGACGGCGCGCTGAAGCGCTCGGCCGACGGGCTGATCGTCACCTCCGACGGCCATCAGGTGGCGCCGGGGATCACCATTCCTTCCGATGCGCGGTCGATCTCGGTCAATGCCGCCGGCGAGGTCTATGCCTATTTCACCGACCGGGTGCAGCCCGAGCTTCTCGGCCAGATCACGCTGGCGGGTTTCGTCAACGAGAAGGGGCTGGAGGCGACCGGCTCCAACCTCTTCCTCGAGACCGCGGCCTCCGGCCCGGCGACGGTGGCCGCGCCGGGCGAAAACGGCCTCGGCACCTTGCGCCAGGGTTTTCTCGAGGAAAGTTCGGTCGACGCGGTGCGCGAGATCACCGAACTGATCGAGGCGCAGCGCGGCTACGAGCTGAACGCCAAGGTGATCACCGCCGCCGACCAGATGCTCGGCGCGACGACGCAGGTGCGCTGATGTGGTGGCTGGCGATCCCCCTTTTCCTTGGCGCGGCCCTTCCGGCCGCGGCCGAAACGCTGGTGGCGGCACGTACGCTCAGGGCGCAGACGATCCTCGGGCCGGACGATGTGGTGGTGGCTGAGGGCAGCCTTCCGGGAACCGCCACCGACCCCCGCGAGGTGATCGGGCTGGAAACCCGCGTGGCGATCTACCAGGGCCGCCCGATCCGGCCCGCCGACCTCGGCGCCCCGGCGATCGTCGATCGCAACCAGGCGGTGGTCCTGATCTATGCCGCCGGTGCGCTCACCATCACGGCCGAGGGGCGGGCCCTTGGCCGCGGCGGCGTGGGCGACCGGATCAAGGCGATGAACATCGGCTCCCGCACGACCGTGGCGGGTGTTGTCGCGGGTGACGGAACGATACTGATCCAGAGGGAAAAATGACCGGAACGACATGGATGAGACAGGGGTGCCTTCTGGTTCTCTTGGCGGCGCTCGCCGCCTGCCAGCGGCTGGAGGGCGTGGGAAAGGCGCCGTCCTTCTCGCCGGTCGAATCGGGCAGCGAATACAACGCGATGACGACGCCCGGCCTGCCGGAATCCTCGGAATCCGGACATGCCGGCGTCGAGGCGTCGCTCTGGACCGGCGCGCGCGGATCGCTTCTCGGCGACCGGAGGGCCGGCACGCGCGGCGACATCCTGACGGTGGTCATCGAGATCGACGACAAGGCCGAGATTTCCAATACCACCGGCCGGTCGCGGTCCTCGGCCGACAGCATGGGAATTCCGAACCTTGTCGGCATTCCGCAGCGGATCGACCAGAACCTTCCGGACGGCGCAAGCATGGCGAGCGCCTTCGGAACGAATTCCGCCTCGAACTACCAGGGCAACGGCTCGGTCGCGCGGAAGGAGAAGCTGACGCTGCGGGTCGCGGCGACGGTGGTAGAGACGCTGCCGAACGGCGTCCTGCGCATCCAGGGCTCGCAGGAGGTGCGGGTCAACTTCGAGGTGCGGGAGCTGATCGTGCAGGGCTTCGTGCGGCCCGAGGACATTTCCCGCCAGAACGAGATCACCTACGACAAGATCGCCGGCGCGCGGATTTCCTACGGCGGGCGAGGCCAGATCACCGACGTGCAGCAGCCGCGCTACGGCCAGCAGGTCGCCGACGTCCTCCTGCCGTTCTGAGGCGTCCGATGCGTAGGCTTCTGCCCGCACTTCTCGCGATCCTGGGGCTTCTCGCGGGGGGTGGCGCCGGCTTTCTTCTCCGTCCTCCGGCAGAACAGGCCGCGCCCGTCCCCCCCTGCGGCGACGCGCCCGCAGGAGAGGACGGGACCGCCGGACAGAACGGCGCCGCCGACGAGGCGGCGGCGGCCACCGACCCGGAAGCCCCGCCGACACACGAATATGTCAAGCTCAACAACCAGTTCGTCGTTCCGGTCGTCGAGGATGGCCAGGTCGCGGCCCTGGTGGTTCTGTCGCTCAGCCTCGAGGTGACCACCGCTATGACCGAACAGGTCTATGCGCGCGAACCGAGACTGCGCGACGGCTTCCTTCGCGTGCTGTTCGACCATGCCAATGCCGGAGGCTTCGGCGGCGCGTTCACCCAGTCGAACAACATGGAAATCCTGCGTGGGGCGCTTCTGGAGGTTGCCCGGAAGTCGCTCGGCGCGGCCGTGTCCGACGTGCTCATCATCGACATCGTGCGCCAGGACGGCTGATGCGGGTCTCTCCCCGGCGCATTGTGCGGCGGCGGCGATCGCGCCGGAGCCCCCGCCCCCGGGGTGAGTGCCGTACCGTCCACCCGGCCGGGCGTCCGCCACGGGGCGCCTTGCCGCGGGTGGCCCGGGCCGCCCTCCGCCGGTATCTTCACCGGTGCCTCCACCCGTGACCTCGGCCACCGCCCGGCGGCCCGATGTCAGGGTTTCGCGCGGCGCAAGCGGCGCTCGGCCTCCGCCTTCCGGGTCAGCCGGCCCAGAACCTCCGAACGCCCGAACGCGAGGCGCGCCGCATCCCGCCGGTCCTCCGCGAGCGTCTCCGCCTCGTGAAGCCGTTCCGTCAGTCTGAGGCGCTGCGCCTCCGTCCACCGGCCGAAGGCGTCCTGCGCGGCGAAGGACGCGGGGTCGGCGCTGTTCGCAGCGGTCTGCCGCGCCTCGGCCAGCGCCTCGTCGAGCGCCCCGATGCTTGTTCCGATCGCCCGGACCTGCCGCTTCGCCGCCGCGAATGCAGCGACCTCGGCGTCCTTGCGCAGGGCGGCGAGGCTGGCAAGCGCGGCGATGCGGCGCGGGTCGGTCACCGGCCCCTCCGCGCGCGCTGGCGCATCTTCTCGGCAAAGCGGATCGCCGCGGCGACGGGGGCGTAGTGTTCGGGCAGGATCTCCTGCCCGATGTCGACGCTTGCATGGAGCGCCCTGGCGGTCGGCGGGTCCGACCGCACCGGCACGCCGGCCATCGCGGCGGCCTCGCGGATGCGGGCGGCAATCTCGTCGACGCCCTTGGCGACGCAGACCGGTGCCCTGCGGCTCGCCCTGTCCCAGCGCAGGGCGACTGCGTAGTGCGTGGGGTTGACGATGACGACGTCCGCCTTGGGCACGTCGGCAAGCATCCGGTTGGTGGCGATCGCCTCCGCCCGCCGCCGACGCTGGCCCTTGACGTGGGGGTCGCCTTCGGAATCCTTGAATTCCTCCATCAGCTCCTGCCGCGACATCCGGTTCCGCCGCAAATGCTCCTGCCGCTGCCAGAGATAGTCGATCGCGCCCATCAGGGCCGACAGGCCGAGCACGAGGACAAGGAACTGGATGATCATCTCGCCGAGCTCCGCGGCGACAGGTCCGGCATCGCGCCCCTGGACGACAAGGATCCGGGGCAGCCTGTCGGCGAGAAACCAGCCGAGGAGAAGAGAGATCACCACGAGCTTGATCGCACTCTTGGCGAAATCGAAAAGGCCGGCGCGTCCGAACTTCTGCCGCGCATTCGAAAAGGGGTCGATGCGCGACAGGCGCGGCGACAGCTTTTCGGGCGCCGCGACGACGGCGCGCTGGGCAAGGAGGGCGGCAAGGACCGCGGCGGCCGGCAGCAGGAAGAACGGCAGCGCGGGCAGGAGCATTGCCGCGATCACCCCGCCGAGGGCTGCCGTGCCGCCACCCAGCAGAAGGCCCGAAGTCTCGTCCGCCCGATCGAGCAGCGTCATGCCGACGGTCCCGAAACGGCGGAGGGCGGCGGTGCCGGGGCCCAGCGCGGCCAGAAGAAGCCCGCCATAGGCGGCGGCCAGCGTGATTTCGGCGGACCGGACGATCTCGCCGCGCCGGCGCGCGTCATCAAGCCGCTTCTGGGTCGGCTCGTGCTCCTTCTCGCCGTCGTCGTCGCTCATCGTGGCGCGCCGAAGGGATCGGCGAGAAGCATGTCGAGCGCTCCGAGCCACAGCGCCAGCGCCGGCGGCACCGTCAGCGCGAGAAGCAGGAGCGCGCCGAGGGTGAGGGCCGGGGCGCCGACGAAGGAGACCATGAGCTGCGGCATGGCCCGGTTGATGGCGCCGAGCGCGACATTGTAGATGGTCGAGGCGAGCACGAAAGGTGCGGCGAGCCCGAAGGCGATCGCAAAGGCATGGGCGATATGGCCGACGCTCCAGACCCTCACGATCGCGGCCCCGGGAAAGCTTCCGGGCGGCAGGGCGTCATACGAAAGCATGAAGACGCCGGCGATCCGGACGTGGAGCCCGGCCATCATGGCAAGCGCAAGGCCGGCCATGACCAGAAGATGCGATATCGCCGGCATCGGCTCGCCGCCCGCGCCGAACATCTGGGACAGAGAGGTCGACTGCGCCGCGATCGTCCCGGCGATCTCGAGCGCGAGCACCATGAGCCGCAGTACGAGGCCGAGCGTCAGGCCGATCAGCGTCTCGGTGGCAAGGCAGGTCAGCAGCGCCTCCGCCGTCGCGGTGTGCGGGGCAACGGCGGCGGAAACCGCGGGGGCGACGATGGCCGTGAAGGCGAGTGCGAGGGAGAGCTTCACCCGCACCGGGACCATCGTCGCGCCGAAGCCCGGCACAAGCGCCATCGCGGCGCCGATCCTGAGAAAGACCACGAAGCCCAGCACCGCCGCCTGGCCGAAGAGGCCGAGGCCCGCGTCGAGAAGCGCCGTCACGCCGCCACCATCCCGACGATCGAGGGCCGGGTATCGAAGCCGAGCTCGTCGAAGGACAGGACGGGGGCCGAGATGCCCTTCGCGCCAAGTACCGTCCGGAGGAACCGCCGGCGGCGGGACGAGGTCACGACGGCGGGGAATATGCCTTTCTCGCCCGCCCTGGAAATCTTCTCGGCGACGTTCGCCGCAAGCCGGTTGAACTTGTCGGGCGGCAGCGCCACGTCCGCCATGCCCCTCTCGCCCTCCACCTGGTGGGCGGAAAAGGTGTCCTCCCATTCCGGCGAGAGCTGGAGAAGAGGGACCGTCCCGTCCTCGCGCCGGATTTCGGCGACGAGCTGGAAGCCGAGCCGGCGGCGGACGTGTTCGCAGACCGCTTCGGGGCTGCCGGCGTTGCGCGCCTCGGCGATGGATTCGAGGATCAGCGGCAGGTTGCGGATCGATACCCGCTCGTCGAGCAGAAGACGCAGGACCGCGAGAAGGAGATCGACGGGAACCTTGTCGGGGACAAGCTCGTCGAGAAGCCGCTTGTTCGCCTCGCTGCGCGCGGGGTCGGAGAGGTTGACCGCCTCGTCGAGCAGGCGGCGGACGGACTTGAGCGACAGGAGCCGCGCGAAGTTGCGCTTGATCACCTCGAGCAGATGGGTGGCGAGAACCTCGGTCGCGCCGACGACCGTCACGCCGGCAAGTGCGGCCTCTTCCTGCGCGGTGGCGGGAATCCAGCGGGCAGGGGCGCCGTAGACCGGCTCCTTCACGTCGCGCCCGATGGGTACGCCGGCCTCGCCCCCGGCAAGGAGCGCGAGCACATGATCGGGCAGCAGCCGGTCGCGGGCCTGCTCGACGCCCTGGATGCGGATGCGGTATTCGCCGGTCGCGAGCAGCGCGTCGTCGGTGAGCCGGATCTCGGGCAGGATGAGCCCGTAGACGGCCGCGACATGGTTGCGCATGTTCAGGATGCGCGCGTCGAGCCCCGTGGCGGGATCGAGGACCATCCCGACGAGCGAGGGTGCGAACTCCACATGGATTTCGTCGAGATCGAGGATGTCGCCCATCGACTTGCGCCGGGGCGCCTCCGGCTTCGGCGCGCGCGATCGCGCGTCGTCTGCGGCCCGTCGCTCAGCCTTGCGCCGCACCATCTCGCCGGTCGCGCCGAGGACCGCGGCGCCCGCGACGAAGGGCACGAACGGCAGCCCGGGCACGAGCGCGAAGAGGGCCATGAGGAAGGCCACGGTGAAGAGGGCGGGCGGATACTTCCCGAGCTGAAGGAAAAGCTCCCGGTCCGCCGCGCCCTTCGCCCCGCCGCGTGAAAGAAGCAGTGCGGAGGCGATCGAGATGATGACGGCCGGAATCTGGCTGACAAGGCCGTCGCCCACGGTGAGGATCGCGTAGGTCTCGAGCGCCCGGCCGAAGGGAAGCCCGTGCACAGCCACGCCGATCGCCAGTCCGACGACGAGGTTCAGCAGCGTGATCAGCAGGCCCGCGACCGCGTCGCCCTTGACGAATTTCGACGCGCCGTCGAGCGAGCCGAAAAAGGTCGTCTCGGCCTGCTCGCGTTCGCGCCGGGCCCTGGCCTCGGCATGGTCGATGGCGCCCGCGTTCATGTCGCTGTCGATGGCGAGCTGCTTGCCGGGCATCCCGTCGAGGGCAAAACGCGCGCCGACCTCGGCCATCCGGCCCGCGCCCTTGGTGATGACGATGAAGTTGACGATGAGCAGGACGCCGAAGACGACAAGGCCGATCAGGACCGAACCCGACATGATGAACATGGCGAATCCCTCGATCACGTCGCCCGCGGCGTTGGTGCCGGTATGGCCCTGGCCGATGATCAGCTTCGTCGAGGAGACGTTGAGCGACAGGCGCAGCATCAGCGAGGCGAGGAGAATCGTCGGAAAGGCCGAGAAGTCGAGCGGGCGCTCGATGAAGAGCGTGATCGTGAAGATCAGGATCGCGATGGCGAAGGAGGCGGCAAGGCCGATGTCGAGCACCCAGGCCGGCATCGGCAGGATCATCATGACGATCACCGCCATGAGGGCGAGCGCAAGAAGGACGGTCGGCCGGAAGAGATCGGAAAGCGCGAACCGCGGCATCAGTTCACCCCGGTCGCGTCCGGGGCCGCCGCGGAGGGGGGCGGGAAGAGGCTGCCCATGCCGCCGGAGCCGAGCGGCACGAGCGAGCCGAGTCCCGCTGCCCCGCCGGTCTGCAGGAGCGGATAGCGGTTGACACGGACAACGGCCGGGAGCGCCTCTGCCGCGGTGTCATCGTTTGCCACCGCCACGATGTCCGGAATCTCCGGAATTTCCGGACCCGACTCGGTGATGAAGCCGGCGCGGAGGCGTTCGAACCGGGCCTGGTAGCGATCGGCGAATTCCGGTGTCCGGGAATGATATGCGCCCGCCGCGCGCCCCCAGTCGCCCTGTTCGGCGTGGAGGCTTTGCAGGAAGCGGGCGGCATAGAGTGCGTTGGCGAGAGGATCGAACATTTCCTCGATCGACCGGAACGCCTGGCCGTGCCATTTGTAGTTGATCTGGAAGCAGCCGACGTCGAAGCTGCGGGCGCCGCGCTTGTATTCCGTGTAGACATAGGCGCGGGCTGCGTCCTCGTTGTCGAACCAGTGGCCTTCGCCCTCCATGTTCACGGTCCAGGGCCAGGGGCGAAACGCGCCGCCGTGCTTGCGGCCGGTCTCGGTGAGCGAGATGGCCTTGAGCACTGACACCGGAACGCCGGTGCGGCGGGACGCTTCGATGGCGACCTGATCACAGATGACGGAGGCATCCGTCGCGGTCCGGGCGGCACCCGCGCCGGACATCGCCGGCAGGGCAACCAGTGCCGCCAGGACGCATGCCGGCCACGAGCGGCCGGCGGGAACGTTGGGCAGGCGTGTCATTCTGACCCCTAGAGAGCATTCTTGCTTCGACCTCACGCTAGGCGGCGGGTGTTGAGATTCGGTAACCGGCGAACGGGCCGGCGCCGGCCTCACCCGTCGCCGCCGGGGCTCGCCGGGAGCGGGGCGGCGGCGGGTACGGATGCGGCGGCGGTGGCCGCCAGCAGCGCCTCGATCGCCTCGCGCGCGGCCAGCGTCTCCTCGACCAGGCTGCGTCCGGCGGCAAGCGGGCCCGGCGGGGCCGAAACCTCGCCCGTCGCGCCCGGGGCCTGTGCTGCCGGGGCGCCGCGGTCCAGGGCCTGGAGTGCGGCCT
>JBDHSQ010000029.1:0-31598 GCA_039808285.1 Paracoccaceae bacterium | reverse complement strand
CTTGGTAAGGGAGAGGTCGAGAGTTCAATCCTCTCTCGCAGCACCATCCCGATCCCCCGACATGGCCCGGCTCGTTCTTCGCCCGTTGCGGGTCCGCGGCCGTTCCGCCGGCGCTCAGCGCCCCGGCCTGCCGCTGCCCGGAAACGGGATGAATTCGTCGGCGTCGCCCGCTGGCAGGCGGAAGCGGCCATGCTCGAAATCGCCCCTCATCCAGTCCTCCTTGGCGGCCTCGAGCCGTTCCCGCGACGAGGCGACGAAATTCCACGAGATGTAGCGCGGCCCGTTCAGCGTCTCGCCGCCCAGAAGCATCAGCCGCGCGCCGCGCGCGCCTGCCGCGACGGTGATCGCGTCGCCCGGCCGGAACACCATCATCTGTCCGGCCGGAAACTCCTGCCCCGCGATCACGATCGAGCCCGTCGTCACATAGATGCCGCGGTCCTCGTGGCCGTCGGGAAGCGGCAGCCTGGCTCCGGGGTCGAGCACGGCGTCGGCATAGAACATTTCCGAGAACGTGCTGACCGGCGCGCGTTCGCCCCAGGCGGCGCCGAGGATCAGCCGCACCGCCTTGCCCTCGCCCTTCAGAAGCGGAAGCGCGCCCTCGCCGTGGTGCTCGAAGCTCGCCGGCCTGTCCTCGTGGCTTTCGGGCAGCGCCACCCAGGTCTGGATGCCGAAGAGCGAGTGCCGGCCGGCGCGGGTCTGCGCGGTCGTGCGTTCCGAATGGGTGACGCCGCGGCCGGCGACCATCCAGTTCACCTCGCCGGGATGGATCATCTGGGTCGAGCCCACGCTGTCGCGGTGAAGGAACGCGCCCTCGTAAAGATAGGTCACCGTCGCCAGCCCGATGTGGGGATGCGGGCGGACGTCGATGCCGCCGCTGTCGATGAACTCCGCCGGGCCCATCTGGTCGAAGAAGATGAAGGGGCCCACCATCTGCCGCCGCGGCGCGGGAAGCGCGCGGCGCACCTCGAAGCCGCCAAGGTCGCGCGCCCGCGGCACGATCAGCGTCTCGATATCGTGAAGCGACCCCGTCCCGGGGCATTTCGGTTCGATGTCGGGCATCCAGCTCATCTCGGGCCCTCCCGGCCGTGCCTCACCTGTTCAGGACGTCCTGCCACTCCGGATGGCGCGTGATCTGCGCCTTGGCGAAGGGGCAGAGCGGCACGATGCGACGGTTCTCCGCCCGCGCATCCTCGACGGCGCGGCGCACCATGCCCTGCCCCACGGACATTCCGCGCATCGCGCCGGGAACCGCCGTGTGGTCGATGATGACAAGCGCCTCGCCCGCACGCGTGTAGGTCATCTCGGCCTCGGCGCCGTTGAGGCGCACGAGATAGCGTCCCTTCGTCGGACCCTCCTCGCGCTCGATGCGAATCTGGTTCGGTGTCTCTGCGGGCATGGCCTTCTCTCCGGTTCGCGCGGCATCATGCTATGCCGGCCGGCCGCGGCGGGGCAAGCCGGCCGCCGACGCATTCCGCCCGCCGCGCCCGATGCCGGCGCCGCAACGCCCTGCCGGGGGACCGGCCGGCATGGCCGTTGCCGCGGCGACGACAGTCCCGCCGCGTCCGGCGCATTGGCCAGGTGGCGCCCGGCGGCTGCGGCAGGGTGCCCGGGCAGCCGTTGACGGAAGGCGCGGACTGCTCCTAGCTTGGCGCATTTCCGGCACGGCGGAGGCGGTCATGGGCACATACAACGGCACCAGCGGCGCCGACACGCTGGCGGGAGGCCCCGGGGCCGACCTGCTTGCCGGGGGAACCGGCGACGACACCTACATCCTCAACGATGCCGGCGACGTCATCGTGGAACTGCCGGGCGGCGGGGTCGACGGGATCGTCACCGCGCTTCTCGATCCATCGGGCGGGTTCGGCCTCGCCGCCTGGACCGAGGTGGAGAACCTCCGCTACAACGGCACATCCGCCGCGGTCCTGACCGGAAACGCGCTCGCCAACCGGATCAAGGCGAACGCGGCCGTGGCCGCGGCAGACCATCTTGCGGGCGGCGCGGGCAATGACAGCCTGTTCGGCTATGGCGGCGCCGACCTTCTGTCGGGGGGCGGCGGCAACGACTATCTCGACGGCGGCGCCGGAGCCGACCGGATGATCGGCGGCCTCGGCAACGACACCTACATCGTCGACAGCGCGGGCGACCGGATCACCGAGCTTCTCGGCGGCGGCCGCGATCTCGTACGCAGCGCCATCGCCTTCGACCTTTCGGTCGACTGGTCGGCCGAGATCGAGGATCTGACCTACACCGGCACCGCGGCCGCGGTCCTTTCCGGCAACGACCTGGGCAACCGCATCACCTCGCTCGGCGCGGGCGCGGACGTCCTTTCGGGGGGCGAGGGCAACGACACGCTGTCGGGCGGCGGCGGGGCCGACACGCTGATCGGCGGGCTCGGCGACGACCACTATCTGCTCGGCGCGGGCGATGTCGTCGTCGAGGCCGCGGGCGAAGGGCGCGACACCTACGAGGGTGCGATCACGACCATCGCCACCGGCGGTGACGCCACCACGATCGAGAACCTCGTCTACACCCTGGCCACCGGGGCGGTGCTCGTCGGCAACGACCTCGACAACCTCGTCGAGGGCGGAAGCGGCGCCGACACGATCTTTGGCGGGCTCGGGCGCGACAGTCTCGCGGGGGGCGCGGGGGCGGACCAGATCTCGGGCGGCGACGGCGACGACATGCTGTTCGGCGGCGCCGTCACGGGGATCACGCTTGCCCAGGGGCGCGTCAACGATAGCAGCGCCGACCAGTTGGCGGGCGGGGCGGGAAACGACACCTATCTTGTCGCCGATACGCTCGATGCGGTGATCGAGGGCGCCGGCGAGGGCGCGCTCGACATCGTCCGGTCCTCGGTCAGCAACCGGCTGTCCGCCTATGCGAACGTCGAGGCACTGGTTCTCGAGGATGGAAGCACGGCCTATTCGGCCGCGGGCGGCGCGGGGGGTGACATCCTGATCGGCAACGCCGGGGACAACCTGGTCACGGGCGGGCTCGGCAACGACACGCTTTCGGCCTGGGGGCTGGCCCGGACCACCGGCGCGGTGGACATCGTCCAGGGCGGCGACGGGCAGGACGTGCTGCTCGGGCATGTCTTCGCGGGCGCCGCCGTCACCAGCGATCTGACGCTCGACGGCGGCCTCGGCAACGACCTCTATGTCGTGAGCGGCGGCGTGCAGGTGGCCGGATGGGATGGAGGCGGCACCGATACCGCGGTGGTGATGGGCACCGCCTCGCTGGCCGCGCTGGGGGGCGTCGAGAGGATCGCCCTCTACGGCGCCGACCCCCTGCTCGACGCCTCGGTGCGCAGCGCGCTGGCGCGGGCCTGGGCGGCGATGACCGGCGGCGGGGTTCTCGATGCCAGCCTTCTGGCGGCCGGGCGCGACGCCACCGGCAACGGGCTTGCCAACACCATCGCCGGCAACGCGCTCGCCAATCGCCTGGCGGGCGGCGCCGGCGACGACACGATCACCGGCGGCGACGGCGCCGATACGCTGATCGGCGGCCTGGGGGCGGACCGGCTGGTCGGCGGCCGGGGCAACGACACCTACCAGATCGACGCCGGCGACACCGTCGTGGAGGGCGCGGGCGCGGGCTTCGACGTCATCACCTCGGCGACGCTCACCTCGATCTCCGGTCATGCGAATGTCGAAGGCTTTCTCTATACCGGCACCTCTTCGCTGGCTCTCGACCGCGGCGCCGGCAATGTCACCGACGACCTCCTCGGCGGCGGATCGGGCGCGGACACGATCTCGGGCTACGGCGGCACCGACACCCTGCGCGGCGGCGCCGGCGACGACCTGCTTTCGGGCGGGGCCGGAAACGACAGCCTTGCGGGCGACGGCGGCAACGACCTGCTCTCGGGCGGGCAGGACAATGACACGCTGGACGGCGGTGCAGGCGCGGACACGCTGGATGGCGGCGGCAGCTTCGACACGCTGGCGGGCGGTGCGGGCGATGACAGCCTTCTGGGAGGCGACGGCGACGACAGCCTGCATGGCGGCAGCGGAAACGACACGCTCGACGGCGGCGGGGCCAACGACCGGCTCATCGGCGGCCAGGGCGACGACACGATCTGGTTCGGGGATTTCACGGGCGCGCCGGGATCGGCCGGCAAGGGCGACCGGATCTTCGGCGACGATCCGAACAACCCTGCGGCCTTCGGCGCCGACCGGTTCATCTGCGCCGCGGTCACCGCCGAAAGCGGCGTTCTGGAAACCTATCCCGGTTCGGGGCAGTGGGTCTACGCGAACGGCTCCGTCATCGGGGACTTCCAGCAGGGGATCGACCGTTTCGGCATCAGCGGCGCGCTCTTCTTCGGCGCAAACGGCGACACCGCGATCGACGGCGCCTCCGAGGTCGTCACGGCAGGCGGAACCTTCTCGGCCAGCGACGAACTCGTCTTCTTCCGCGCCGATGTCGCCGACACCTTCACACCCTCGGCCGCCGGCGATCTCGACCCGATCACGATGGATGCGGTCGTGGCGGCGATCGGTGCCGCCGACGCCGGGCTCGCGCCCGGGACGACACGGCTCTTCGTGCTGGACGACGGGACCGATAGCGCTCTCTTCCTGTTCCAGTCGAGCGATGGCAACGCCGGCGTGACCGGGGACGAACTCTTTCTCCTCGCGGTCCTCGCCGATGTCGATGCGCTCGGAGCCGGCGACATCTTCATCGCCTGAGACCGGGGCGCGTGCCGGTGCCGGTGCCGGTGCCGGTCACCGCGCGCCGCCGCCCGGATCGTAGCGGAGCAGCCGAAGCGCGTTGAGCGTGACGAGCACGGTCGCCCCGGTGTCGGCCAGGACGGCGATCCAGAGGCCGGTGATCCCCAGGACCGAGGTCACGAGGAACACCGCCTTCAGCCCCAGCGCCAGCGCGACGTTCTGCCGGATGTTCGCCATCGTCGCGCGCGCCAGGCGGATCTTGGCGGGCACGTCCGTGACCCTGTTGCGCAGGATCGCCGCGTCCGCCGTCTCCAGCGCCACCGCGGTGCCCGAGCCCATCGCCACGCCGACGCTCGCGGCCTTCAGCGCGGGCGCATCGTTGATGCCGTCGCCGATCATCATCACGCCACCCGCCGCACCCATGTCGCGGATCGCGGCCAGCTTGTCCTCGGGCATCATCCCGGCGCGGAACTCGGCGCCGAGGCGTCCGGCGATCGCCGCCGCCGTGCGCGGATTGTCGCCGGTCAGGATCGTCGGCGTCAGCCCCAGCGCGCGAAGCTGGCGGATCGCCTCGGCCGCATCCCTGCGCGGCTCGTCGCGCAGCCCGATCAGGCCCAGCGCGGCCCGGTCCGCGAACAGGGCCGCGACGGTCTTGCCCGCGTCCTCCAGCCCCCGCGCGCGACCGGCCGCATCGGGCGGCAGCGCCCCCTCCTCGGCCGCATGGCGCGGGCTCGCGACGGTGAGGAGCCGGCCCTCGACCCGGGCCGAGACCCCCTTGCCGGGGATCGACCGGGCGTCGCGGGCGGCAGGCAGCTCCATGCCCTGCGCCGCATCGAGGATCGCCCGCGCGAGCGGATGGGCCGACCCCGCCTCGACGGCCGCGGCCAGGCGCAGCACTTCGCCTTCCGTGGTGCCGCCAAGCGGCAGGATGTCGGTCACGACCGGGCGGCCATGCGTCAGCGTGCCGGTCTTGTCGAAGGCGACCTGCCGCACCTTCGCCGCCGCCTCCACGACCGCGCCCCCCTTCATCAGAAGCCCCCGCCGCGCCCCCGCGGACAGCGCCGAGGCGATGGCCGCCGGGACCGAGATCACCAGCGCGCAGGGGCAGCCGATCAGCAGAAGCGTCAGGCCGCGATAGATCCAGGTGTTCCAGTCCGCCCCGGTGGCCAGCGGCGGAATCACGATGACACCGGCGGCCAGAACCACGACCAGCGGCATGTACCAGCGGCTGAAGCGGTCGATGAACCGCTCGGTCGGCGCGCGGGCTTCCTCGGCCGCCTCGACCAGACGGATGATGCGGGCGATGGTGTTGTCGGAGGCCGCCTTTGCCACGCGGACGCGGAGCGCCGCCTCGGTGTTGATCGAGCCGGCGAAGACCGCCTCGCCCGGCCCTTTCGTCACCGGCACGCTTTCGCCGGTGACCGGGCTCTCGTCCACACCCGAGATGCCCTCGACGATCTCGCCATCCGCCGCAATCCGGTCGCCCGGGCGCACGCGGATCGTCTGGCCGATCGCCAGCGCCCCGGCCGCCACCTCGCGGGTCCGGCCGCCCTCGTCCACAAGCGCGGTCGCGGGCACCAGCATCGCCAGCGCCCGGATGCCGTCGCGCGCCCGGTTCGTGGCGATGCCCTCCAGCACCTCGCCCACCGCGAAGAGAAACACAACCAGCGCCGCTTCCTGAGCGGCGCCTATGAAAAGCGCGCCGACCGTGGCAAGGGTCATCAGGCTCTCGATGGTGAAGGGCTGGCCCAGGCGCAGCGCCGCGAAGGCGCGCCGCGCAATCGGCACCACACCGGCGAGGCAGGCCAGGGCGAAGGCCCAATGGCCGGCCGGGGCCGGGAACAGGAGGTCCGCCGCCCAGGCCGTGGCCAGAAGACCCGCGGTCAGGATCACCAGCCGCCCCTTGCCGGTGCGATGCCACGCCCTGCCGCGGTCGGCGGGATCGTCGTGCACATGGCCGTGGCCGCCCTCGCCGTCGACGGTACCGGCCGCAGGGCTTGTCCCCGCTCGCCCGTGGGCGTGATCATGGCGGCGGTGCACCGGCGCCCCGTCCGGCAGGACGAACGCCTTGCGCGCCGGGCCCGCGTCCTTCGCGACCAGGCCGTAGCCCAGCGATTTCACCGCCGCCTCGATCCTGTCGCGCCCGGTCCGTGCCGGATCGAGCCTCAGCGTCAGCCGCTCGCCCATCACCGTGACGCTGACATCGGTCACGCCGGGCAGCTTACCCAGGGCATCGCGGATCCTGCCCGCGCAGGAGGCGCAATCCATCCCCGTCACCCGCCATTCGCAGGATTCGGATTCCAAGCCTTCGGTCATCTTCGCCTTCCCTTTCCGGCACTGGACCAGGTCCAACCGGAAAGCTAATGTCTCTAGCGCCTGTAGGTTCAAGGGGTTTCTCATGCTGACGATCGGAAAACTTGGGGCCGCCGCCGGGGTGAAGGTGCCGACGATCCGCTACTACGAACAGATCGGCCTCCTGCCGGCGCCGGAGCGCAGCGCCGGCAACCAGCGGCTCTATCCCGGGGCGGCGCTCGACCGCCTGTCCTTCATCCGCCATGCCCGCGACCTCGGCTTCCCGCTCGAGGCGATCCGCGACCTTCTCAGCCTGTCGGACAGGCCCGACCAGTCCTGCGCCGCCGCCGATGCCATCGCCAGAACCCAGCTTGCCGCCGTCCGCGCACGAATCGCGCGCCTCAGGGCGCTCGAAGCGGAACTCGAGCGGATGGTCGCGCAGTGCGCCCACGGCACCATCGCCGACTGCCGGGTGATCGAGGTTCTGGGCGACCACAGTCTCTGCGCCGCGGAGGACCACCACAGCCGGCCGGAGGCTGCGGCATGACCTTCCTGCCGGCATTCGCGCTCTATGCCGCCGCCGCGGTGGCCGAGATCGCGGGCTGCTTCGCCATCTGGGCCTGGTGGCGGGCCGGGGCGTCGGCCCTCTGGCTGGTCCCCGGGGCAGCCTCGCTCGCCTCATTCGGCTGGCTTCTCGCACTTTCGCCCGCCGGGTTTGCCGGCCGCGCCTATGCCGCCTACGGCGGGGTCTATGTCGCCGCCTCGATCCTCTGGCTCTGGGGGATCGAGGGCGCGCACCCCGATCGCTGGGACATGATCGGCGCCCTGCTGGTCCTGGCCGGTGCCGCAGTGATCCTCCTCGCCCCGCGCGCGGCATGACGGAATGACGGAATGACGGCATG
The DNA here is from genome assembly GCA_039808285.1 of Paracoccaceae bacterium. Lineage (GTDB taxonomy): Bacteria > Pseudomonadota > Alphaproteobacteria > Rhodobacterales > Rhodobacteraceae > Albidovulum. The sequence continues at coordinate 23,740 of JBDHSQ010000029.1, read as the reverse complement.
AACGGGCCGCACCGGACAAGGGCGGAAGAGATGACCGCGTTCGCCGTGCCGCGCCGCGGGGGGCTCGCCGGCGCGGCGGCGCTTCTGGCGCTGCCGGTGCTGCCTGCGGCCGCGCAGGCTGCGGCCCCCGCGATCCGTGTGATGATGGCCCCCGGCTGCGGCTGCTGCACCGCCTGGGCCGACATCCTCCGGCAGAACGGCGTCGCCGTCGGCATCGCGTTGCGCGACCAGGACAACCTGCAACGGATCAAGCGCGCCAGCGGCATTCCCGAGGCGATGGCCTCGTGCCACACCGCCCGGATCGGAGCCTACGTGATCGAGGGCCATGTGCCCGCCGCGGAGATCCGGCGGCTGCTTCTGGAACGGCCGGTCGCGGTCGGCCTCGCCGTGCCCGGAATGCCCTTCGGCGCGCCCGGCATGGGGCCGCAAAGCGAACGCGGGGCCCCTGATCTCTGGCTGATCCGCCGCGACGGGCCGGGCGAGGTCTTCGCCCGGTATCCTGCGGCCTGAGCCGGTCCGCCTGCCGGGCGGCGCGCGTCAGCCCAGCGTCGTCCGCTGGGCGATCGGCGAGGTGCCGTAGACGCCGCGGAAGACCTTCGAGAAATGCGAGGTGGAGCGGAAGCCGCAGGCCATCGCGATCTCGGTGACCGACTGCTCGGTCTGAACCAGGAGATTGCGGGCCCGGTGGAGCCGCATCTCGAGGAAATAGTGTTTCGGCGTCGAGTTCAGGTAGCGGCCGAACAGCCGCTCGAGCTGGCGGGTGGAAATTCCCAGCCGTTCCGCGATCACGCTGGGCGACAGCGGTTCCTCGATATGCTCTTCCATCATCGCGATGGCGCGCATCAGGTGCGCATTGCGCATCCCGTGGCGGGATTGCAGCGACACGCGCTGCGCGGCCGAGCCTTCGCGGACGGCGTTGTAGACCATCTGGTCGGCCACCGCCGTGGCCAGGTCGGCGCCGTGCTGCTGGCCGATCAGATGCAGCATCAGGTCGGCCGCGGCAGTGCCGCCCGAGGCGGTGATGATCTTCGCCTTCGAGACGAAGACGTTGCGCACCAGCTTCACCTCGGGAAACTCCTCGACGATCAGGTCGTGGTATTCCCAGTGGATCGCCGCCTCCATCCCGTTCAGGAAGCCCGCCCGGGCGAGGATATAGGCGGCAGAGCAGATCGCGCCCAAGGGCGTGCCCGCGGCGCGTTCCCGGCGCAGCAAGGTCAGAAGCTCCGGCGTGGCGTGGTTCTGCACGTTGATGCCGGAGATCAGGAACAGCCGGTCGGCGTGTTTCACCGGCTCCATGCCGCCGTCGACCAGCGTCACCGAGCCGTTCGAGCAGGTCGCGGTCTTGCCGTCGGCGCTGATCAGCGACCAGCGGTAGAGCGGCTTGCCCGAGACCAGGTTGGCGATGCGCAGGGGTTCCAGCGCGCAGGAGAATGCGAGGTGCGAGAACTCCTCCACGAGGAAGAAGACGAAATGCGTCGTCCGGGTCATGTCCGTCTGCCGATAGAGGGTGACGCGCTGTCCTGCCGGAAGCGGCGGGGCCTTCCGGCCCCGCCACAGTATCGCACGACTTATTGCGCCAGCCAGGACTGGAAGCGGGCGTCGAGGTCGTCGCGGTGGTCGGCCCACCAGGCATAGTTGAACAGGAACCCGGTCTTGGCGTTATCGGGCGAGGTCGGCATGTGCGGCTTCATGTCGATGCCAAGCGTCACGTGATTGCCGACGAGCGGCTGCGAGGATTCCCGGGCCGGGCCATACGAGATGTATTTCGTGATGCCGGCCAGGTTCTCGGTCGTGGTGGCAAAGTTCAGGAAGTGCTTCGCCCGGTTCAGCCGGTCTTCCGGCAGCCCGGCGGGAACGACGAAGCCGTCGATATCCAGAACCTCATAGTCCCAGAGCATGGCGACGGGCTGGTTCTGTTCGGCAATGAGCGAGAAGAGGCGGCCGTTGTAGGTCGATCCGATCACCACTTCCTTGTCGGCCAGAAGCTGCGGCGTCTCGGCGCCCGCGGACCACCACACCGTCTGGTCCTTGATCGTCCCGAGCTTGTCCAGCGCCTTCTGCACCCCCTCGTCGGTCGCCAGCGTGTCGTAGAGCTGGTCGGCCGGCACGCCGGAACAGATCAGCGCCCATTCGAGGTTGTTCACCGGGCGCTTTTCCAGCGCGCGCTTGCCGGGGAAATTCTCGAGGTCGAAGACATCGCAGACCGAGGTCGGCACCTTGCCGTTCCATTCCGCGACGTCGGTGCGGTAGCCGAAGGTCGTCGAATAGGCGTTTGTCGGGATGTGGCAGCCCGAGGTCACGCTCTTTTCCATGTCCTTGCTGGCCGGTGTGCCGTCGGCCGCCGGGGCAAGCCATTCGTCGAGGGGCACTTCCTCCACCAGCCCCTCGTCGCAGAGGCGGATGCCGTCGGAGGCCAGGACGTCGGCGATGTCCCAGGTCACGTTGCCGGCCTCTTTCATGGCGCGGAGCTTCGCCACCGCCTCGTTGGAGGCTTCCTCCCAGACGATGTTCACGCCGGTCGCCTTGATGTAGGGCTCGGCGAAGTTCTTCACCTGCATGTCCTGGTAGGCGCCGCCCCAGGACGAGATGGTCAGGGTGTCGGAGCAGTTGTCGCAGGGCGGCAGCGTCGCATCCTGCGCCATTGCGCCGGACACGGGCAGGACCGCCAGGGCCGACGGCAGGATCAGTTGGGTCAGTTTCATTCGGTTTCCTCCTCCCGAGTTTGCAAGCGGTCCGGGTTCGGGCTGCCCGGTCGCGGGTAACGGATCGCGCCGGAGACTGCCCGTTGCGTCGGGCACGGCACGGGTTTAGCACAGGGCACCTTCAACACAGGTCGCCTTTGGCACAGGGCACCGCGTCTCGGCGGAACGGCAGCCTGCAGGGGCGCAATGGACCACGAGTCCTTCTTTTAGACAATATGTATTTTCTTAAACTACAGAAAAGCGGGCAGCGTGCCGGTGCCACGGCCGTCCGCGAAGGCGGGGGCGCCGGAAAGGCGCCCCCGTCCCGGGTCATTCGGCGGCCTTGCGGGCCTCGGCCAGCCAGCCGTCGTATTCCGCCTGATGGGCGGCGATCCAGTCGGCCACGTGCTTGTCGATCGCCTCCGAGCTGTTCTCGCCGTCGGCGATCAGCTTGTTCTCGGCCGAGATGTCGTTGATGTCGATCTTCGCCACCTCGAACAGCTTCGCCGCGGCGGGGTTGGCCGCGAGGAAGTCGTTGCGGGCGATGATCCTCAGGTTGTCCACGGCGAAGCCCAGGTTCTTGCCCTCGAACTCGGTCTGGCCGGTCCCGCCGTCCGGCAGCGAGGTATAGGGAACGCTCAGCCATTCCACGTCCTTGCCCGGCACCAGCGCGCCCGAGACCCAGTAGGGCGTCCAGGTGAAGTAGAGCACCGGCTGGCCGTTCTTGAAGCGGGCGATGGTGTCGGCGATGATCGCGTTGTATTCGCCCTGGTTGTGGGTGACGGTGTCGCGCAGGCCGTATTCGGTCAGTTCGTGCTCGATCACCCGCTCGCAGCCCCAGCCGGGGACGCAGCCGGCGAGGTCGGCCTTGCCGTCGCCGTCGGCGTCGAAGCGCTTGGCGACCTCGGGATCCTTCAGCATGGCAAGGTCGGTGACGCCGGCGTCATAGCTGGCCTTGTCGACCAGATAGCCCTGGAGCGCGCCTTCGACGAGCGTGCCGACCTTGGTCATCACGGCAGTGCCGCCGGCTTCCTCGAAGAAAGTGTTGTGAAGCGTGTCCCAGCTATTGGTGAAATAGTCGCCGTCGCCGGTGCCGATGGCCAGGTGCGCGGTCTGGGCGATCACCTCCTGCGGCTCGGCCACGGTATAGCCGAGATCGCCGAGCGCGCGGTCGATGATCCGGGCCTGGAAATACTCCTCCAGCACAGGCTGCACCACCGGCCGCACCGTGACGCCCTCGCCGGGCCTGTCCTGGGCGAAGAGCGGTCCGGCGATCAGCGAAAGCGCGAGAGCCGACGTGAACGAGACGTGTTTCATGGATACCTCCCTGGTGGTCGTCTGTTGAAAGGGTCAGTTGCGGCGGAAAAGACCGGTGACGAGGCCGACCGGCCCGGTTTGCCACCAGCGCCGGTGGCCGCGTTCCCGGCCCGAGCGCCCAAGGCCCTGCGTGATCCGGTCAAGGACGATTGCCAGCATGACGATGCCGAGACCGCCGACGATGGCCTTGCCCGCGTCAAGCCGGCCCATCGCACGCAACACCTCGTTGCCAAGTCCCTTGACCGAGATCATCGAGGCGATCACGACCATCGAAAGCGAGAGCATGATCGTCTGGTTCAGGCCGGCGAAGATCGTTGGCGTCGCCAGCGGCACCTCGACCTTCCACAGGATCTGCGCCGGCGATGCGCCAAAGGCGCGGGCGGCTTCCACCACGGCCGGGTTGACGCCGCGGATGCCGAGCGAGGTCAGCCGCACCAGGGGCGGCAGGGCGAAGACGATCGTCACGATCACGCCCGAGACGTTGCCGATCCCGATGAGCATGACCACCGGAACGAGATAGACGAAGGCCGGGATCGTCTGCATGGTGTCGAGGATGGGCCGCACCGCCGCCTCGAACCGGTCGCTCTTGCCGGCGAGAATTCCCAGGGGCAGCCCGATGAGAACCGAAAGGATCACGGCCGCCACGACGATGGCGAGCGTCGTCATCGCCAGCGACCAGGCCTCCGGGCTCAGGAATCCCAGGACAAGCAGACAGATCGCCACGAGCCCCGCGACCCGCCTGCCCGCGACCTGCCAGGCCAGAAGCACGAGCAGCACCAGCATCACCACCGGGGGAATCGCCTGGAGCACACCCTCGATGCGCACGATGCTGGCTTCGAAGAACCGCTTGATCGGCTGGATGGCGTCGCGGTGGGCGATCGCCCATTCCTTGATACCGTCGGCATGGGCGCCGATGCTCAGGTCGACCGAGGCGAAGGGGTTGAGCCAGTCGAAGGGCTTGTCCATCAGGCGGTCTCCATCTGCGGCCGGGCGGCCTCTTCGCGACCCTGGATGCCGCGCAGGAGCACGCGCTTGGTGACCACGCCGACGTTCTGCCCTTCGGTGCGGATCAGGATCGGGTGATCGGTGCCCACGGCCAGATCGACGAGCGTGTTGAGCTTGTCGTCCGGGGCGGCGACCGGCCAGGCCGCGGTGTCCTGCGGCCCTTCGGCCTGGGTGAACTGGGCGAAGGGCTGCATGATGCGCGCCGCGGTCACCAGGTCCAGCTTGCTGATCCCGGCGACGAATTCCGCCACGTATTCGTCCGCCGGTTCGGTCACGATCTGCTCGGGCGTGCCGGTCTGCACCAGGACGCCGTCCTTCATGATGGCGATGCGGTCGCCGATGCGGATCGCCTCGTCAAGGTCATGGGTGATGAAGACGGTGGTCTTGTGAAGCTCTGCCGAGAGCTGCATGAACGTCGTCTGCAACTGTCGCCGGATCAGCGGATCCAGTGCCGAGAACGGCTCGTCCATCAAGAGGATCGTCGGATCGGCGGCGATGGCGCGGGCAAGGCCGACGCGCTGCTGCATCCCCCCCGACAGCTCGTCGGGGTATTTGGTTTCCCAGCCGGTCAGGTCCACCGCCGCGATGGCATGGGCCGCGACCTCGGCCCGGCGCGCCTCGGGCTGCCCCCGCACCTCGAGCGACAGCACGACGTTGTCGCGCACCGTGCGGTGCGGCATCAGCGCCATCGACTGGAACACCATCCCGATACGCTCGGCCCTGAGGGCGCGAAGCTCGCGCGGGGTCATCGCGTTGACGTTCTGCCCCTCGATGAAGACGGAGCCTGCCGTCGGCTCGATCAGGCGGTTGATGTGGCGGATGAGCGTCGATTTGCCCGAACCGCTCAGGCCCATGATGCAGAATATCTCGCCGCGCCCGACCCCGAACGACGCGTCCTGGACGCCAACCACGCAGTCGAACCGCTTGCGGATCTCCGTCTTGGACAGCCCCTCGCGGCGCACGGCCTCCATCGCCTGACGCGACTTGTCGCCGAAGATCTTCCAGATCCCCTCGCAGCGGATGACGTCCTCTCTCTGAGGCTGTGTCATGCAGATTCTCCCTCTGGCGCACTAAAAACACAAATCTTAATAGTAGACAATATGTATTTTATCCGACTACAAAGGGGATACGCTACCTGATTCAGCGGCAGGCGACAGTGAATCGGGAAGGAGAGCCGTCGATGAAACCAGACAACAGAAGCAGGAAGGCGATCTGCGCGGACGACCTGCGCCGGAAGGTTCTGACCGAGGAACTGGAGCCCGGGGTCTATCTTGACGAGACGGAACTGTCGGAATCCTACGGAATTTCCCGGCCGCCCTTGCGCGAGGTGCTGCGCCAGCTTGCCGGCGAAGGCTATGTCGTGCTGCACGAGAACCGCGGCGCACAGGTCGCGCCAATGACGCACAAGACGCTCAGGAACTTCTTCGTCGCCGCGCCGATGATCTATGCGGCGGTGACGCGGCTCGCCGCCGAACATGCGACGCGCGCCCAGATCGCCCGGCTGAAGGAGACGCAGCGGTCGTTCCGCGCCGCGATCGCATCGGGCAATGCCGCCGACCGCGCGCTGTGGAACCAGCGCTTCCACTCCGTCATCGGCGAGATGGCCGACAACGAATTCCTGATGCCCAGCCTCAGGCGGCTGCTGATCGACCACACCCGCATCGGCATGACCTTCTACAACCCCCGCAAGGAGGCGATGGCCTGCGTTTCGGCCATTGCCGCCAACCAGCACGACGATTTCATCGCGCTGATCGAGGCGGGCGACGCCGACGCCGCCGCGGATCTCGCCGTCGCGCACTGGGAACTGTCGCGGGTGCAGATCGAAAGCTTCGTCACCCCGGAGAGCATCCACATCCCGCTCGGCCGCGCGCCGGGCGTGGAAGAACAGAGGGCAGCTTCATGAAGTTCGAGGGAATCTACACGCCGGTCATCACGCCCCACCGTGAAGACGGCAGCATCGACCGCGACGCCTTCGCGGCGATGATCGACTATCTGATCGGCGCCGGGGTGCACGGGCTGATCAACGGCGGCTCGACCGGGGAATATTACGCCCAGTCGATGGAGGAGCGCTGCGAGATGGCCTCCTTCGCGAAGGAGGTGGTCGGTGACCGGGTGCCGCTGATCGTCGGCACGGTGGCGATCCGGCTGGAAGATTCGCTGCGCATGGCCGAACATGCGGCCAGGATCGGCGCGGCCGCACTTCTCGTCGGCTCGCCGCCCTATTCGGTACCGACCGAGCGCGAGAATGCGCTGAACGCGTTGGCGATCGACCGGGCGGCCGACCTGCCGGTCATGCTCTACAACTACCCCGGCCGGATGGGCATCATGATGGGCGAGGAATTCCTCGACCGCGTCGGCCGGTCGCGCAACTTCTGCGCCATCAAGGAAAGCTCGGGCGACATCAACCGGGTGCATCTTCTGGCGCGGGACTATCCCCATATCCAGATGTCCTGCGGCATGGACGACCAGGCACTGGAATTCTTTGCCTGGGGCGCGCGGTCCTGGGTCTGCGGCGGGTCGAACTTCCTGCCGGCGGAACACATCGCGCTGTGGAAGGCATGCGCTGTCGAGGGCAACTTCGACAAGGGCCGGCGGATCATGTCGGCGCTGATGCCCCTGATGCGCGTCCTGGAACAGGGAGGCAAGTTCATCCAGTGCATCAAGCATGGCTGCGAGATGGACGGCCACTACGCCGGCCCCCCGCGCCCGCCCTTGAAGCCGCTGAACAAGGACGACAAGCGGCAACTGGAACAGGTGGTGCGTGTCCTGAAGCGCACCGTGGCCGAGATCGAGGCGGAGTAAAGACCGATGAGCGACCTTCTGACGACCGAGGAATACAAGGCGATTGCCGCGGGCCTGTCGTTCCCGACGCAAGCCTTCATCGACGGCAGCTTCCGCCCGGCGCTGTCGGGCAAGACCTTCGACACGGTGAACCCGGCGACGGGCGAGGTGCTGGCGAAGGTGGCGGCCTGTGGCGCGGCGGACGTGGATTTCGCCGTGGAAAAGGCCCGCGACGCCTTCGAGGACGGCCGCTGGTCGCGGCTGCACCCGAGGGAACGGAAAGAGGTGCTGATCCGGCTGGCCAAGCTGATCCGGCGCAACGCCCGTGAACTGGCGGTGATGGAATCGCTCGATAGCGGCAAGACCATCTTCGACTGCGAAACGGTGGACGTGCCGGAAACCATCCACTGCCTGACCTGGCACGCCGAGCTGATCGACAAGATCTATGACCAGGTATCCCCGGCATCCGACAACCACATCGCCATGATCGTGCGCGAACCTGTGGGCGTGGTCGGCCTGGTGCTGCCGTGGAACTTCCCGCTGCTGATGCTGGCGTGGAAGATCGGCCCGGCGCTGGCCGCCGGCTGCTCGGTGATCGTCAAGCCGGCGATGGAAACCTCGCTGACCGCGCTGCGCGTCGCCGAACTGGCGATGGAGGCCGGGGTTCCGGCGGGCGTCTTCAACGTCCTGCCCGGCGGGGGGGCCGAGGTAGGCGAACCGATCGGCCGCCACATGGACATCGACGCGGTGTCCTTCACCGGGTCCACCGCCACCGGGCGGCGCTTCCTGGCCTATGCCAGCGAGTCGAACCTGAAAGAGGTGACGCTGGAGATGGGCGGCAAGAATCCGGCGGTGGTGCTGGACGATGCCGAGAACCTGGACCGGGTGGCGGCGCATGTCGTCAACGGCGCGTTCTGGAACATGGGCGAGAACTGCTCGGCCTCGTCGCGGCTGATCGTGCAGAAGGGGATCAAGGACCGGCTGGTGGAGCGTATCCTGGCCCACGCCCGCGAATGGCCGATGGGCGACCCGCTGGACCCGGTGAACCGGGTGGGCGCGCTGGTGTCGAAGGCGCATTTCGACAAGGTGGCGGGCTATCTCGGCAAGGGTCCGAAGGTGCTGATGGGCGGCAAGGCCGAGAAGGGCTTCGTCGAGCCGACCGTGCTTGACATCGCCGACCGCGCGGCCAGGCAGGTGCGCGAGGAAATCTTCGGCCCGGTGCTTTCGGTCCTGACGGTCGAGACCTTCGACGAGGCCATCCAGCTTGCCAACGACACGCAGTATGGCCTTGCGGCATCCATCTTCACTTCCAACGTGAAGCGCGCGATCCGCGGCGCCCGCGCCATCCGCGCCGGCACGGTCACGGTCAACAGCTTCGGCGAGGGCGACATCTCCACCCCGTTCGGCGGGTTCAAGCAGTCGGGCTTCGGCGGGCGCGACAACGGCATCCACGCCCATGACCAGTATACCCAGTTGAAGACCATCTGGGTGGATATTGCCGACGACGCCGACGAGGCGGTGGAATAAGGGGCCGAGGGCATGACAACCTACGCCGCACGGCGGACGCCCGTGCATCGCGGGCCCGCCGCCTGGTCGGCCATCCTGCCGGGGCAGCCCGCGCCGGTGACGCTCGACGGCGACCGGACCGCGGACTTCGCCGTCATCGGCGGCGGCTTCGCCGGCCTGTCGGCGGCGCGGCGGCTGGCACAGATGAATCCCGGCGCGAAGGTCGTGGTGCTCGAGGCGTCGCGCCTTGCGGAAGGCGCCGCGGGCCGCAACTCCGGCTTCATGATCGACCTGCCGCACGAACTGACGTCAGAGGACTATGCCGGCCACGGCGACGACCGCGCGGTGATCGCACTGAACCGCCAGGCCATCGACTTTGCCCGCGGCGCGGTGGAAACCTACGGCATCGACCGCAACTTCTTCGATCCCGCGGGCAAGGTGAACGGCGCCGCCAGCGAGAAGGCCGACGCCCTGAACCGCAGCTACGCCCGCCACCTGACGGGCCTCGGCGAGGCCAACGAATACCTCGACGCGCAGGCAATGGCCGACCTGACCGGCAGCCGGCACTACCTGTCGGGGATCTACACGCCCGGCACCGTGATGCTGCAACCCGCGGGCTACATCCGGGGCCTGGGCGAAGGGCTCAGGCGCGACGGCATCGGGGTCTTCGAGAACAGTCCCGTGACCGGCATCGTGCGCCAGGGCAATTCCTGGGAGATCGCGACAGCACGGGGCAAGGTGCGGGCGGCCAGGGTGATCCTGGCCAACAACGGCCACCTGGAAAGCTTCGGCTTCGCCAAGAACCGCCTGATGCATGTCTTCCTCTATGCCTCGATGACAGTCGATCTCGATGCCTCGGCGCTGAAGAAACTGGGCGGCCGGCCGCGCTGGGGCGTCACGCCGTCGGACCCGATGGGAACCACCATGCGCCGGATCGACACCGGCCAGGGCGGCAACCGCATCGTCACCCGCACCTGCGCCACCTTCGAGCCGGGAATGGAGGCAAGCGAGGCCGCCCTTGCCCGCACCGCGCGCGTCCACCGCGAGAAGTTCGAGGAGCGCTTCCCGCAACTGAGGGGCGCGCCGATGGAATACACCTGGGCCGGACACCTCTGCCTCAGCCGCAACGGCGTCTCGGTGATGCGCGAACTCGACAACGGGCTCTATGCGGCCACGGTCTGCAACGGGCTTGGCACCGCGCGCAGCACGCTGACGGGCATCGGTGCGGCGGAACTGGCGTCGGGCGTCGAAAGCGCGGTCACCCGCCACTTCACCGCCGAGACCGAACCGACCCGCCTGCCCCCGCCCCCCTTCGCGACCCTCGGCGCGAACGCCTATCTGCGCTGGAAGGAATGGCGCGCGGGGAAGGAGTGAATGGAGCCGGGACACGCCGCGCGCGCCCGGCCCCGCCGGATTTGGCCGTCAGACCCTTGTCATTCGATCGTAGGTCACAAGCGCGCTCCATGCGGCGCCATAGGCCGCGGCGGCGGGCATCATGGCCAGCGCAAGCCCCGCCGTCGTGGGGTCGGGCTTCCGGCTGATGCTCCTTCCCGTCCGGACGGTCGCCGGCTTGCCGGGCTCCTGCCCGGCGGGCGTCCGGCCACCGTCATCCTCCCAGCGGGCGATGCATGCGGTGCCTGGTGAAAGCACGCCCGGGAATGGCGCGGCCCGGCGCATGGTTTCATCCATCGGGGAAAACAGCTCGTCGAAATCGGCATCACAGATCATCATCGGTCTTGTCCTCCTGATCAGGTCATGGGTTCCTCGTCTGCCGCGTGCCGCACCGTCGAAAACCGGCGGCGCAACCGTGTGGGGAATCTCACGCGGCCTTCCGACTGGTCTCCGGGTACGTTTCAGCCAGGGTCGGGGACGTGGCCAGCGGGGTCATCCGCAGTTCGCGGTCGCTAAACGTGGCAACCATCCGCCGGATGTCCGGCCGGTCGATGCCGATGTCCCGCAGAAGCCGGTCATCCATGGCTTCGAGTGCGGCGATCATCCGGCGCCGCTGCCAGCGCCGCATCGCTGCTTGCCACGCGCGGCGCAGGTATCCGCCGCGCTCCAGGGTGCCGCCGGGCAGCACGGCGTCGTCGTGCGACGTGTAGTCGCGATGTGAACGAACAAGATGCATGTCGTCCTCCGTTTCAAGGTTGCTGAAGCCGTGACGCGCGCAGGGCTTTCCGGCGGCGCGATCCAGCCGATCGCCGGCGCCTGCGTCGTCTGAGGTGATCCGTGGCGGATCAGGAAAACCCCTGGGCGTGGGACGCGCATGTGCCAGCCCCGCCCGGGGCTAGTACCGGTTCAGCAGACTTCCCGCGAAAAGCAGGAACCTCTTGTGAAGGCGGAAGATCATCATGCCCAAGATATGGCCGTCGGGTCGGCGCTTTCAACCCGCGCGGGAAGGCCTGCGACTTTTCGGCGCGAAAGCGCCGGTCAGGGTGATGAAGCGGTAGGATAGGCAGTACTGCCCATCCTACGGAAGCGACAGCTTCGCCATCCGCCCGCCGTCCACCGTCCAGACCTGTCCGGTGACGAATCCCGCCTCGCCCGAGGCGAGCCAGGCCACCAGCGCCGCGACCTCCCCGGGCCGGCCAGTGCGGCCGACCGGATGGATGCGGCCGATGTCGCGGCGGAAGGCGGCCGGGTCGGGCATCGACTCGATGAAGTCGACGTTCAGGTCGGTGTCGATCCAGCCCGGCGCCACCGCATTGCAGCGCACCTCGGCCGAATGGTCCACCGCCACGGCGCGGGTCAGGCCGTGCAGTCCGGCCTTCGATGCGCAATAGGCGGCGTGGCGCGGGTTCGACCCCAGCCCCTCGATGGACCCGACGTTGACGATGCTGCCCTTTGCCGCCCGCAGATGCGGCAGCGCGGCCTTGATCAGCAGGAACGGCGCGGTCAGGTTGACGCGGATCGTGCGCTCCCAGTCGGCAAGGCTCATGTCCTCGACGCGGGCCTCCTGCATCATGCCGGCATTGTTCACCAGCACGTCGAGCCGCCCGGCACGGGCGACGACCTCGGCCACCACCCGCTCCGGGCAGGCGGTGTCGGTGAAATCGGCCTCCAGCCCCTCGAACTCCGCATCCGCCCCGCGCTGCGCGGTGAAGACGCGGGCGCCTTCCGACGCCAGCCGGCGGGCGATCGCCTGGCCGATCCCGCTCCGGCCGCCGGTGACGAGGGTAACCTTTCCCTGAAACCGGCTCATTTCACCGGTTTCCCGCCGTTGACCTCGACCACCGCGCCGCACATGTAGCGCGCCGCGTCCGAGGCGAGGAACAGGATCACGTCGGCGATGTCCTCGGGCTCGGCGACCCGGCCGAGCGGCACGGTCCTGCCCAGTTCCGCCACCGCAGTGTCGGGATCGAAGCCGCGCTTCGCGAACCCCGTGCGCAGCATCGGCGTGTTCACCTCGTTCGGGGCCACGGCATTGATCCGGATGCCCTGGTGGGCGTGGTCCATCCCCATGCACTGCGTCAGCGAGGCGATCGCCGCCTTGGTCATGCAATAGACCGCGTGCCCCGGACCGGGGCGCAGCCCCCAGCAGGAGGCGACGTTGACGATCGCGCCGCCGCCCTGCCCCGCCATCAGCGGGATCGCGGCGCGGCAGATGCGGAACGGTGCCTGCACGTTGACGCCGACCGACAGATCCCAGTCGGCATCCGAGGTCTCGTCGACCGGCCCGCGGGTGATGACGCCGGCGTTGTTCACCACGATGTCCAGCCGGCCGAGCGCCTTTGCCGCCGCCGCGGGCAGGCCATCGGCATAGGCCGGATCCAGAAGGTCACCGTCCAGATGCGCCTCGGCCTCGACCCCGCCGGTGTCGCGGTCGGCCGCGGCCACACGCGCCCCCCGGGCCCTGAGAGCCTTGACGACCGCAGCGCCGATGCCGCCCGCCGCGCCTGTCACCAGCGCGGTCCTGCCTTTGAGATCACTCATCTTTTCCTCATCCGAACGAAAGCACGGGATTGCCGAAGATGCCGTCCTCGGGGACGACCCCGAGGCCCGGGCCTTCCGGCAGCTTGATATGGCCGCCGACGATGTCGATCCCGTTCGTCGCATCGTAGTGGCCCTCGACGTAAGGCGAGGCCAGCCAGACGCCCTCGCTCAGCCGCGGCGAGACGGTCGCGCCGATGTGGGTGCAGGCGGCATGGATGATGTCGCCGCCCCAAGCATCGTCGCAGGTGTGCGGCAGGCTGCGCGCCTCGCAGATGTCGCGGAAGGCGGCCATCTGCTGCAACCCGCCGATCCGCGTCACCTTCATGCCGAAGCCGTCGACCAGCCCCTGGCCCACCGCGCGGATCACCGTGGCGAGGTCTTCGCCGTTCTCGTCCATGTAGATGCCGTGATGCACCTGCCCCCGGATCGCCGCCAGTTCCTCGATCGTGTTGCAGGGCTGTTCCAGGATCAAGGGAATGTCCTGGCATTCGCGCGACAGGCGCAGCGCGTCGCGCGTCGGCAGGCCGCGGTTGCCGTCGGCGGCAAGCCGGGTGCCGGTGCCCCTGGCCACTTCCCAGACCTTGCGCAGCACGGCGATGTCCACCTCGACCGGCCGGCCGCCGATCTTGATCTGAAGCCGGGGATAGCCCTCGGCGATCCTCTCGGCGGCGATGCGGGCGATCTCGTCGGGCTCGCCCACGCCGGTGGCGTAGTAGGAGGGCACCTTCTCCGTCACCGCGCCGCCCAGAAGGTCGGCCACGCGCACGCCATAGGCCTTGCCCAGGATGTCGTGGGCGGCAATGTCGACGGCGGCCTTGGCATAGCGGTGGCCGTTCAGAAGGCCGTCCATCCTGCGGCGCAGGACGAGGGGATGCAGCGTCGCGCCGATCAGGCCCGGCCCCATCTCCTCGAGCGCCGCCCGCGCGCCCCTGGCGTGGCTCGCGCAATAGGTCGGCCCCACGGGGCAGGTCTCGCCCCAGCCGACAAGGCCGGTGTCGGTGACGATCCTGACCAGCGTCGTGTCCAGCGCCCAGACCTGGGCGTTGGCCATCGTATAGGGGCCGTTCTTGACTGGCAGCCGGTGGGCGTAGACGTGGATTTCGGTGATCTTCATGCCATCCCTCGGAGTGATCTTCCCGTTCAGTCGATGTTCTGGGCCGCAAGGGCGGCGCGTGCCGCGTGCATGGCAGCCTCATAGGCGATCTCGCGGCCCTGGAGGCGGGCGGCCTGGGTCATGCCCTCGTGCAAGAGGAACAGCGTCTCGGCCAGATGGCCGGTGTCCTGCCGCGGGGCGACGCGGGCGAGGCGCTGGCGGAACTCGCCCGCCAGCCGCGCCTTGTGATCCCTGACCACCGCCGCGATGGCCGCGCTGTCGGGATATTGCGCCCAGGCGTTGAGGAACAGGCAGCCGGTGTTGGCGACCTCGCCCAGCCAGTCGCCGAGCCGCACCAGCGGGTGCAGCACATGCGCGGCACCCTCCTGCGGACCGCCTTCGAGCCATCGGAAATAGGTGGCGTCGCGGTGTTCCAGCGCGCCGAGGATCATCGCCTCGCGCGAGGGGAAGTGCTTGTAGAGCGTGCGGAGCGAGACGTCCGCCTCGGCGCGCAGCGCCTCCACCCCCTGCCCGGCGAAGCCCGCCTCGGCAAAGCTGCGTTCCAGTTCGCTGGCGATTCGCTCTTTGGTTCCGGTCATGGCGCAGTGGTAGAACGATCGCTCTACCTCTGTAAAGAAAAAGTAGAGCGATCGCTCTACTTTTTCGGCCATGCGGAAGAAAAAGGCCGCCCGGAGGGGGGCGGCCAGTCGGGGAGCGTTCCTCAGTATTCGGTGTTCAGCGCATCCTCGGCCGGGATTTCCCGCTCGCGCCTTGCGATGTAGTCGCGCAAAGCCTCGTCGACGCCCTCGTCGAGCTTCGGTTCCTCGTATTCCCGCAGGAGCTTTTTCGCGTGGTCGAGCGCGCGCTGCGTGATCTCGACCGAGCCTTCCGCCTGCCACTGCTCGATCGAGTTGTTGTCGAAGAGCTTCGGCATGAAGAAGGCCCGCTCGAAGTTCTCCAGCGTGTGCGGATGGCCGAGGTAGTGGCTGCCGGGGCCGACATCGCGCACCGCCGCCAGCCCCTCGTCGAAATCGTCCCAGCGGATGCCCTCGGCCATGCGGTAGCCCATCTGGCACATCTCGGCATCGACCACGAACTTGGCCACGGAACAATGCATTCCGGCCTCGTTCCAGCCCGCCGAGTGCCAGATGTAGTTCGCCCCGGCGTGCAGCACCGCGTTCATCGTCATCGCGGATTCGTAGCCCGCCTGCGCGTCGAAGGTCTTGGCGCCCCCCAGCAGGTTCGAGGTCCGCCACGGCACGCCATAGAACCGCGCCATCTGGCCGATCATGAAGTTCATCAGCGAAATCTCCGGCGTCCCCGCCATCGGCGCGCCGGATTTCATGCTGACGGTGGAAAGGTAATGGCCGTAGATCGCCGGCGCGCCCTTGCGGATGACCTGCGTGTAGGCCAGCGCGCTGAGCGCCTCGGCATTGAGCTGCGCCACTGCCGGGGCGACCGAGGCGGGCGTGTTGGCGCCGCCGAGGACGAAGGGCGAGCAGAGGACCGGCTGGCGGCGCTTCACGAAGGCGCGCATGGCGGACAGCATGGTCTCGTCCCACACGAGCGGCGAGTTGCCGTTGCAGTTGCCGGTGACGACCGGGGTTTCCTCCATCACGTCCCGGCCGAAAAGGATCTCGCACATGTCCATCACGTCCTCGGCGTTCTTGCCCGAGGTGGTCATGCCCATGAAGGTCTTGTCGGAATGCTTCATCGACGAATAGGTGATGGCGAGGTGGCGGTGGCTCACCTTCATGTCCATCGGCTCGACGATGTGGTGCGCGGTGGAATGCAGCGCGGGCGACATGTGGCTGAGCTTGTGGAACATGTTCAGGTCCGCGACCGTCGGCCAGCGGCGCACGTCGTCGAGGTCGCGCAGGAAGGGCGCGCCGGTCATCGGCACGAAGATCGAGTGCTTGCCGCCGAAGGGCAGGCTGCGTTCGGGGTTGCGCGCCCGGTAGGTCCAGCCCGAGGGGATGGTGGAAATCAGCTCGCGCACGAGGCCCCGGTCCAGATAGACCCGGTCACCCTCCACCTTCGCCCCGGCGCGCTTCCAGTCCTCGAGCGCGATGTCGTCGCGGAAGACGACGCCCACCTCCTCGAGGATCGCCATCGAGGCGGCGTCGATGCGCTCCACCTGTTCCGGCGTCATCGGCTCGCATTCCGGCAGGCCGCGCTTCAGCGCCGGCCACATCTCGAAATCGGGGGCCGCCCGAAGGGCCCTGCGCGCGCCGCGACCGCCCGACCGGGCCGCCCTTGTGGATACGTCGTTCATCATGCCTCTCCCGTCTGGAGTATGACGCCACCAAGCGTCAGGAATTGCGTTGCAAACAGTCACCGGGGCGAAGCGCGCCCGCGATTTTGCGACATCGGCCCCGCCGGGGCGCCCTCTGTCGGGTCAGCGTGACACCGGGAAGACCAGATGGATGACCCGGTCGCCCTGAATGCAGGTCGTCGGGTTGTCCAGCAGAACGTCCGTGGAGGAGATGTTGCCGAAGAAGGGGCGATTGCCCGCACCCATCACCACCGGCACGAGGTCGACCGCCACCTCGTCCAGCAGGCCCAGGTCCAGGCATTGCCGGGCAATGGTTCCCCCGGTGACGGCAACCACCGCCTCGCCCGCGAGTTCCCGGGCCAGACCGATCGCCGCTTCCACCCCGTCGGTCACGAAATAGAACGGCGCGCCGGGGTGGGCCTCCACCCAGTCCTGCGGGATCCGGTGCGTCACCACGACAACAGGAACATCGAGGCTGTGCCGGCCGTGCCAGCCGTCGGTCACGTCGAAGAGCGTCCGGCCACAGACGAGAACGCCCAGCGAGGACACCCATTGCCGCCAGTGCTCCGCGCTCGTCGGGGTGAGGTGGAAGGTGAAATCCCCGGCGGGGGTCCGGACCGCCACGGGGCCGTTTCCCAGCCAGTCGAACAACCGGCCGATGGTGTTGTCCTCCTTGGCGATATAGCCGTCGAGGGACATGATCGCCTGCGCCTGCACCTTGCCCATGATGTCGTCCTCCTCAGTTGCGCCGGGCTGCGGGACATGCCCGACAAGCCGGCATGGCTGTCTCCCGCGGCCGTGGCCGGTGGCGAGGGCGGCTGTCCACCCTGTCCGCGCTCCTTTCGGGCGGCCCGGGCGCCACTGCCCGGACATCTGTCGCGGTCCTTCCGGGGGGCATCGCAAGCCAGGCCCCAGCGGCTTGCAGTCAGGGAACGCCCCAAAGCCCGAAGGGTTGCATGCAGAACGGGCCTCGCGCGACCGGCGCCGGCATCGGCGCGGGTCGCCGCGGATTTCCCGTTCCGCCGGCGGGAGCGCCGGGATAGTCTCCCGCCCCGGGGCGAAGGGAGGCGGACGGATGGACGGACAGGGCGGGCGGGGGTTCAACATCCTCTGCGTCGGCCAAGCGGGCCGGATCGGCTACGAGGCGGTGGTGCTTACCGCCTCGCTCAGGGCCTCCGATCCGGGCTTCACCGGCCGCCTCGTCGTGCTGGAGCCGCAGCCGGGCGGCAAATGGCCGGGCGACCCGCGCCTGCCCGCCCCGGTGCGGGCGCTGCTCGAAGGCTTCGGGGCCGAGATCACTCCCTTCGAGGCGCAGCACTTCGGCGCCGACTACCCCCAGGGCAACAAGATCGAGGCGCTGGCCGCCGCGCCCGCGGGCGAACCCTTCCTCTTTCTCGACACCGACACGCTGGTCACCGGGGCGCTCTCGTCCGTTGCGTTCGACTTCGCCCGCCCCTCGGCCTCGATGCGGCGCGAGGGCACCTGGCCGGTGATCGAGCTTTACGGGCCGGGGTATACGGCCACATGGAAATCGCTCTACGACCGCTTCGGGCTCGACTTCGCGGCCTCGCTCGACCTCGCGCAGCCCGAGGAATACTGGGAACGCTACCTCTACTTCAACGCCGGCTGGTTCTTCGGCACCTGCCCCCGCAGTTTCGGGGCGCGCTTCCTCGACATGGCGCTTTCCATCCGCGACGACCCGCCGGAGGAACTGGTCTGCCAGCCGCTCGACCCCTGGCTCGACCAGGTGGCGCTGCCGCTGGTGATCCATTCCTTCGGCGGCGGCCGGCCGGGGCCGGAGCTTGCCGGGCTCGACGGCGAGGTGACCTGCCACTACCGCACCTTCCCCCTGCTCTACGCCCGCGAAAGCGACCGCGCCGTGGCGGTGCTGGAGGAGGTGGCCGCCCCCAACCCGGTCAAGAAGGTGCTGAAGGAGCACGATCCGCTGAAGAAGATCGTCTACCAGCGCAGGGGTGCCAAGGTCCGCGCGCTCTTCGACCGCGGCAACCTGCCCCGGCGCGAGCAGGTGATCCGCAACACGATCAGGCGCGCGGGACTGTGGATGCGGTAGAGGCGGATCGGGATCAGTGCGGACGCGTTCCGCTGTAGACCTGTCGGCCCGTGATTCGGAGAGGCCGGCGCCCGCCCGGGGGCGGGGCGGGCGCTGGCCGGGTGCGAAGGGCACCCGGCCGGGAAGGCGGCAATGGCACCTCATGACACCGCCCCTTGAAATCGCCGCCCGGCGGCGCAACCTGTCGCACGTGGACCGGACAGGAAACTCCCCGATGCGCCCCTTCCGCCTGACCGCCCTGCCGCTCTGTCTCCTCCTCGCCGCCGGAGCGCCGGCGATGGCCGAGACGCAGGTGCCCGCAACCGGGGCGCAGATCGCGCTTTCCTTCGCCCCGGTGGTCCGCGCCGCCGCCCCCGCCGTCGTCTCGATCTACGCCCGCCGGGTCGTCGCCACCCGGCCGAGCCCCTTCGCCGACGACCCGTTCTTCTCCCGCTTCTTCGACTTCGGCCCCGCCGTGCCGCGGGTGCAGAACGCGCTCGGCTCCGGGGTGATCCTGCGCGCGGACGGGATCGTCGTGACCAACTTCCACGTCGTCGCCGATGCCGAGGAGATCCGCGTGGTGCTGACCGACGCACGCGAGTTCGACGGCGAGGTGCTCCTCGCCGACCGCGACCTCGACCTCGCGGTGATCCGGCTTCAGGGCGCCCGCGACCTGCCGGCGCTGGCTCTGGCCGATTCCGACGGGGCGGAGGTGGGCGACCTCGTGCTCGCCATCGGCAACCCCTTCGGCGTCGGCCAGACGGTCACCTCCGGCATCGTCTCCGCGCTCGCCCGCGGCGGGCGCGCCGGCGCCGCCGGCGGGGCGGGCGGGCAGCAGGGCTACTTCATCCAGACCGATGCGGCGGTGAATCCGGGAAACTCCGGCGGCGCGCTCGTCGACCTCTCCGGCCGGCTCCTCGGCATCAACACGATGATCCTCACCCGTTCGGGCGGGTCGAACGGCATCGGCTTCGCGATCCCGGCGAACCTCGTCGGCCAGTATGTCGCCCAGGCCGAGGCGGGGGCGACCCGCTTCGTCCGGCCCTGGGCCGGGATCGACGTGCAGCCGGTGGACACCGACCTCGCCGAGGCGCTCGGCCTGCCTGCGCCGGGCGGCGTGGTGATCCGCGACCTGCACCCTGAGAGCCCCTTCGCCGCCGCCGGCTTGCGCACCGGCGACGTGATCACCCTGATCGACGGCCAAGCGGTCAACGGCCCGGCGGAACTCGACTACCGGCTGACCGTCCTCGGCCCCGAGGCCCGGGCCCGCGTCAGCTACCGCCGTGACGGCACCGAGACGGTGGCGGACGTCGCGCTTTCCCCCGCGCCGCCGGGCGAGGAACCCCTGACGCTCGGGGCGGGATCGGCCTTCGCCGGGCTGACGCTCGCGCCGCTCGACGCGGCGCTGATCGACCGGCTCGGCCTGCCGCTCGCGACCAAGGGCGTGGTGGTGGCCGGGGTCGCGGGGCCCGCGCGTGGCACCGGCCTGCGCCCCGGCGACGTGCTCACGGCGATCAACGGCACGCCGGTTTCCGCCCCGCCCGAGGTCGCCGGCCTCACCACTCCGGGCGCGCGCGACTGGACGATCGATCTTCTCAGGAACGGACAGCGGGCGGTGCTGCGGCTCTCGGGCGGCTGAGGCTCCCGGGGGCTTCCCGTCTTCGCCCGATTCCCGTTGTGCAGGCGCAGAAACTGACCTAACGTCGCGCCCCGTCAGGAACGAGGGAGCCCGCCATGACCAAAACCTACGGATTCGACACGCTGCAAGTTCACGCCGGCGCCCGGCCCGACCCCGCGACCGGCGCGCGGCAGGTGCCGATCTACCAGACCACCGCCTTCGTCTTCCGCGACGCCGACCATGCGGCGGCGCTCTTCAACCTCCAGGAAGTCGGCTACATCTACTCGCGGCTCACCAACCCCACCGTCTCGGCGCTGGCCGAACGGATCGCCACGCTCGAGGGCGGCGCGGGCGCGGTCTGCTGCTCCTCGGGCCATGCGGCGCAGATCATGGCGCTCTTCCCGCTGATGGGGCCGGGGCGCAACATCGTCGTCTCGACCCGGCTCTACGGCGGGACGGTGACGCAGTTCAGCCAGACGATCAAACGCTTCGGCTGGTCGGCGAAGTTCGTCGACACCGACGACCTGAAGGCGGTGGAATCGGCGATCGACGGCGACACCCGCGCGATCTTCTGCGAATCGATCGCCAACCCCGGCGGCTATGTCACCGACATTCCCGCGCTCGCCGCGATCGGCGACCGGGCGGGCATCCCGCTGATCGTCGACAACACCTCGGCCACCCCCTGGCTCTGCCGCCCGATCGAGATGGGCGCGACCCTCGTCGTCCATTCGACGACGAAATACCTCACCGGCAACGGCACGGTGACCGGCGGCGCCATCGTCGATTCCGGCAGGTTCGACTGGTCGGCCTCCGACAAGTTCCCCTCGCTCTCCGCGCCCGAGCCCGCCTATCACGGGCTGAAGTTCCACGAGACCTTCGGCGCGCTCGCCTACACCTTCCACGGCATCGCCATCGGCCTGCGCGACCTCGGCATGACGATGAACCCGCAGGCGGCGCACTACACGCTCCTCGGCATCGAGACGCTGTCGCTGAGGATGGAGCGGCACGTCGCCAACGCCCGCAAGGTCGCGGAATGGCTGGAGAAGGATCCGCGGGTGGAGTTCGTGACCTACGCCGGCCTGCCCTCCTCGCCCTACTACGACCGCGCCAAGCGAATCTGCCCCAGGGGGGCCGGTGCGCTCTTCACCTTCGCGGTCAAGGGCGGCTATGACGCCTGCGTGAAGCTCGTGGATTCGCTCGAACTGTTCAGCCATGTGGCGAACCTCGGCGACACCCGCTCTCTGGTCATCCACTCGGCCTCGACCACGCACCGGCAGTTGAGCGAGGAACAGCAGCGCGCCGCCGGGGCGGCGCCGAACGTGGTGCGGGTGTCGATCGGCATCGAGGATGCCGACGACATCATCGCCGACCTCGACCAGGCGCTGGCGAAGGCCACCGCCTGAGGCAAGGTCCGGGACGGGGCGGCCCGGCCGCCCCTCCGCTCACTCCGGGGCGATCTCGTAGACCACCGACACCGAGGCCGAGATCGTCAGCTCGCCCGGCGCGACCGGGACGTCGGCGGCCTTGGCAAAACCCGCCTCCATCGCCATCGGCCGCGGCGGCGCATAGCCGCCCGCCTCGGCGATCGTCATCACCCGGCCGAGCTTCACGCCCGCAGCCTCGGCATAGAGCGCGGCCCTGGCCGCCGCATCCGCCACCGCCTCCTTGCGCGCCGCATCCATCAGCGGCCGGTCGTCCGCCAGGCCGAAGCTGAGGCCGTTCAGCGTGTTGGCGCCGTCCGCCACCACGCCGTCGAGCACGCCGCCCACGGTGTCGAGCGCGCGCACCCGCACGGTGACCATGTTCGATGCCGAATAGCCGACAAGCCGCGGCGGCGTGCCGTCCTGCTGGCCGTAGTCGTAGCGCGGCGCCAGCGACAGGCCCGAGGTCTGGATGTCGCGCGGCTCGATGCCTGCGGCTTTCAGCCGCTCGATCACCGCGGCAAGCTTCGCCGAATTCTCCGCCATCGCCGCGGCGGCGGTGTCGGCATCGGTCTGCACGCCGACCGCGACGGTCGCCATGTCGGGCGCGGCCTCGACCTGCCCCTCCCCGGTCACCGAAATCGTCGCCGGCGGCGTCTCGGCGGCGAGCGCCGGAAGCGTGACCAGGGCCATTGTGGCGAAAAGACTGAATGCGCGCATGAAAACCTCCGTTGTGGGCGCCGATCATCGTTTTTCTGACGCGGCCGGCAAGCCGATCCTTGGGCTGGCCGCTTTCCTTGGGCGAAAATCTGCTTTAGGACGAAACACGACACAGCGGCGACTTTGGGATCGGCCGCCCGCATGCTACCTGCCCCGGAATGAAGCCTTCTTTCGCGCTCGACCTTTCTCAGGATGCCCTGACGCTGCTTTACCGGCTTGACGACGGCTGGGCCGATCTGGGCAGCGTGGGCTTCGACGACCCGGACCTGGAGACGCGCGTCGCCGGCCTGCGCGCACGCGCCGAGGCGCTCGCCCCCGGGGGCGTCGCCACCAAGCTGATCTTGCCGGAGTCGCAGATCCTCTACACCGAGGTCGACGCCCCCGGCCCCGACGCCGCAAGCCGCCGCGCCCAGATCGCGGCCGCGCTCGAGGGGCGCACCCCCTATCCGGTCGCCGACCTCGCCTTCGACTGGTCGCGCACGGGCGGAGCGGTTCAGGTCGCGGTGGTCGCCCGGGTGACGCTGGCCGAGGCGGAAGACTTCGCCGAGACCCGCGGCTTCAATCCGGTGGCCTTCGTCGCGCGCCCCGCGCCCGGCCGATTCGCCGGCGAGCCGTTCTTCGGCCAGGCCGCCGGCGCGGCCGCGCACCTGCCGGAAGGCGCGCGGCTCGACCGCGATCAGAATCCGGTGCGCATCGTCGCCCTGCCGCCCGCGCTCGCCGCCGCCCTGACCCCTCAGGGGGCGGACGGAACGGCGGCAGCGCTTGACGAAATCGAACCTCCGGCGGCCGGAATACCGGCGGCAGGCCCGGATAATTCTGCAGAACCGGACATTTCCGTCCTCGAGCCCGACATCGGCGCCGAGGCCGCGCCAGAGCCTGACACCGGCATCGGGCCCGCACCGGCAGGCCCCGGCGCAGAGCCCCCCGCGCCGGTGGAAACGGTGCCGCTGCCCGAGGCGCCCGCCGGATCCGCCCCCGGTCCCGCCCCCGGGCCCGACAGCGGGCCCGACGACAGCGGACCCTCCCAAGAAGCCACCCCGGGGCCGGCTCCGGACACGCAGGCCGACGCCGTGGCCGAAGCTCCCTTCATCGCGGTCGACGATCTTGCCGACGACCTCGCCGGGATGCCGGCGGCAGCCCCGGACGACGCCCCGGCGCCGGGACCGGGGCGGCCACAGGCGCCCGCATTCGCCTCCCGCCGCTCCGGCGGACCTGCGGCGGACCCGGCGGCGCTTCTGGCCGAGGCGACGGGACGGCTGCATCTGCTCGCCGACGAGCCGGCCGCGGTGCGCCCTGCTCCCAGGCTCGGCCCCGCCGCCGCCGACCTCGCCGTCACCGCG
>JBDHSQ010000028.1:0-31655 GCA_039808285.1 Paracoccaceae bacterium | reverse complement strand
GATTTGTAATCAGAGGGTCGGCGGTTCAAGTCCGTCTGGGGGCGCCATCCGGATCGGGTCCGGCCGCGGCAGCCGATGATCCCGGTCGGGGACGGCGGTGCGCAGGCGCCTTGCCCTTTCGTCGAGGATCGACCAGAGCGCATTCCCGGCGGCGCCCGAACCGCCGGTCAGCCGGACCGCGGTCACGGTCAGGTCGCAGCCGGGAAGGACATGGCCGAGATCGGCGAGGGTTCCCGCCAGAATGCTGCGCAGGGCGAGCGATTGCGGCACCCAGGCGATGCCGATCCCCGCGCCGGCCAGTTCCACCGCCGCGAGCGTGAGTGCTGTCTCCACCCTGGGGGCGAGGGTGAGGTCCGCCTCGATCCGGGGCGCGATGTAGCGGTCGAAGACCGTACCGAAGTAGACGTCGGCCGGATAGGCGACGGTCGGCAGCTCGCCGCCCCTGCGGGCGAGAGCCTCGGCCACGGCGGGCGCGGCGACGGGCACCAGCCGGTCGCTGCCGACCCCGATGGTCTCGATGTAGTCGGCCTCCATCGACGGGCCCTCGCCGGGAACCTTGTAGACGAGCGCGAGGTCGGCCTGCTTGGACAGGAGAAGGCCGATGCATTCGTCCAGGTTGGCCGAGCGCAGGCGCACATGGATGTCGGCGTGCCCGCCCTGCATGTCGCGCACGAGGCCGGGGGTGAGCGAGGTCGTCAGCGCATGCTGGCTGGCGATCACGACGCGGTTCTGCGATTGCCGTTCGCCGTGGCGCAGTTCCTCGACGAGCTGGCGCAGCCGGGTCGCGAGCTGCTGGATCTGCTCGCGCTGCGCCTCGGTGGTGGGGCGCATCTGGACGGGCTTGTGGTCCCGGTCGAATAGCTCGACCCCGACATAGTCCTCGATGCTCCGGATCCGGCGCGAGAAGGCCGATTGCGTCAGCCTCCGCCGGTCGGCGGCCCCGGCGAAGGAACCGGCCTGCGCGACGGCGAGGATGTCGTCCAGCCATTCGAGCCGCATGGGGCGCCCTGACATGCAATTCTTGCATCATATATCAATAATTTCGCATTTTGGCGAGCGAATCCCCGCGTGTTATTTGTGACATGCAAGTTGAGGAAGGATTCGTCATGCATCTGGCCCGCTTCCCGCGCATCTTTCTTGCCCATCTGCCGACCCCGCTCGAACGGCTCGACCGGCTCGGCCGGGAACTCGGCGGGCCGGAGATATGGATCAAGCGCGACGACTGCACGGGGCTCTCGACCGGCGGCAACAAGACGCGCAAGCTCGAATTCCTGATGGCCGAGGCGCTGGCCGAGGGCGCGGACATGGTGATGACCCAGGGCGCGACCCAGTCCAACCACGCGCGCCAGACCGCGGCCTTCGCCGCGAGGCTCGGGATGAAATGCCACCTGCTCCTGGAGGACCGGACCGGCTCGACCGACCCGGACTATACCGCGAACGGCAACGTCCTGCTCGATCACCTCCACGGCGCGAGCACCGAGACGCGCCCCGGCGGGCTCGACATGAACCGGGAACTGGAGCTTTCGGCCGAGGCCTTCCGCCGCGAGGGGCGCCGCGTCTACACCATCCCCGGCGGCGGGTCGAACCCGACGGGGGCGCTCGGCTATGTCAACTGCGCCTTCGAGCTTGTCGGGCAGGCGAATGACCGGGGTCTCCGTATCGACCACATCGTCACGGCGACCGGCAGCGCCGGAACGCAGGCGGGGCTGGTCACCGGGCTGAAGGCGATCAACGCCGGGATTCCGGTTCTGGGCTTCGGGGTGCGGGCGCCGAGGCCGAAGCAGGAGGAAAGCGTCTTCGCGCTGGCGCAGCGCACCGCCGGGAAGCTGGGCTGCCCGGGAGTCGTGGAGCGCGAGGACGTGGTGGCCGATACCGATTACGTCGGCGAGGGCTACGGGCTGCCGCGGGCCGACACGATCGAGGCGATCCGGATGTTCGCCGAGCTTGAGGGCATCCTGCTCGACCCGGTCTATTCCGGCAAGGGCGCGGCCGGGCTCATCGACTATTGCCGCAAGGGGCGGTTCCGGAAGGACGAGCGCGTCGTCTTCCTTCACACCGGGGGCGCGGCGGCGCTCTTCGGCTATCCGGGCGCCTTCGCATGAGCGATCCCGCGCAGCCGCCGGGCCGCCGGGTATCCGGCGCGCGGGCCGGGGCAGGGGCCGGAGCGGTGGCCGGAGCGGTGGCCGGAGCGGGGTCCGGGGCGGGGGCCGCGTGGCCGGAGGAGGCATGAGGACGGTCGGCATCCTCGGCGGCATGGGGCCGGAGGCGACGGTGCTTCTGATGCAGCGTGTCATCCGGGCCACCGGGGCGCCGGACGATTCCGGCCATATCCACCTGATCGTCGACCAGAACCCGCAGGTGCCCTCGCGCATCGCCTACCTTCTCGAGGGCCGCGGCGAGAATCCCGCGCCGGTGCTGGCCGCGATGGCGCGCGGGCTTCAGGCAGCCGGGGCGGAGGCGCTTGCCATGCCCTGCAACACCGCGCACCTCTTCGCCCCGGCGATCAGGGATGCCGTCGCGGTGCCGTTTCTCGACATGGTCACGCTTTCGGTGGCGCGCGCGCGGGCGCTGGCGGGCGCCGGCGGCAGGATCGGCATCCTCGCCTCTCCCGCCGTCCGCAAGGTCGCGCTGTTCGAGGCGGAGATGGAAGCGGCGGGGCTGGAGCCGCTTTACGCAGAAGACGAGGCGGGGCTTCTTTCCGCGATCCGGCGGATCAAGGCGGGGGAGGCGGACGCGGCCGCCCGCGCGGTTCTGGGCGCGGCCTCTGCATTCCTGCTTGCAAGGGGCGCGCGGGTGCAGATGATCGCCTGCACCGAATTCTCGCTGATCGCCGATGCGGTCGCCGGGGATGCCCTGGTGTTCGACACGCTCGACGTGCTCGTCGAGGCGATCGGGGAATTCGCGCTCGGAAAGGACGCGGAGAAGGCGCGGGCGGCGATGTGACCGCCCGCCGGGGGAGACGACGACGACAACGGCAACGAAAACGACAACGACAACGACACGGAGGGAGACGATCATGAAACGAATACTGGGATATCTCGCCATCGGCGTTTCGGCCTCCGCCATGCTGGCGGGCGCGGCCTCGGCCGAGAAGATCATCATCGGGCATTTCGGCAACCCGATCCCGATGCAGCTTCTGTCGACGACGGACACGCTGGCGGCGGACACCGGCTGGGAGATCGAGTGGCGCAAGTTCGCCGCCGGCACCGACGTGATCGCGGCGATGGCTTCGGGCGATGTCGTCCTGTCGGAGCTTGGCTCCTCGCCCCTCGCCATCGCCACGAGCCAGGGGGTCGATATTCAACTGATCGCCTATTCCGACGTGATCGGCAAGGCCGAGTCCCTGATCGCGCACAACGGTTCGGGAATCGCGAGCCTGGCCGACCTCAAGGGCAAGCGCATCGGCGTGCCGGTCGGCTCGACCGCGCATTACTCGCTGATGGGCGCGCTCCAGCACGAGGGTATCGCCGAGACCGACGTGACGATCATGAACATGCCGCCGGACCAGATCGCCGCGGCCTGGGAACAGGGCGTGATCGACGCGGCTTGGGTCTGGCAGCCGGTGCAGTCGGAGATCCTGAAGACGGGCACGCTCGTCATCGGTGCCGACCAGACCGCCGAATGGGGCTTTCCCACCTTCGACGGCTGGGTCGTGAACCGCGAGTTCGGCCAGGCCAACAAGGACAAGATCGTCACCTTCCTGAAGGCGGTCGACAAGGCCAACGCGGCCTATCTCGCCGACCCCGCCGCCTGGACCGTCGAAAACGCCGAGGTGCAGGCGCTGGCCACCGCCACCGGTGCCGACCCGGCGCAGGTGCCCGGCATCCTGGAAGGCTTCACCTTCCTGCCGCTCGCCACGCAGGTCGAGGCGACATGGCTCGGCGGTGCGGCCGACAAGATCAAGAGCACGGCCGAGTTCCTGAAGGCCGCGGGCCGCATCGACAGCGTCGGCGACGACTATTCGGGTTTCGTCAACGCCGAGTTCGCCGAGGCGGCGAAATAGGCCCGCCAGGCCCCGGACCCCGGTTCCCGGGGTCCGGGATCATCGAAAAGGGAAACGGGCATGGGCCTGATCATCGACGATGCCTCGGTCGTGTATCCCGCCGCGGACGGGCGGCCGCCGGTCGAGGCGCTGCGCAGGATCGACCTCGCCATCGAGGCCGACGATTTCGTGGTCGCGCTCGGCGCCTCGGGCTGCGGGAAATCGACGCTTCTCAACCTGATCGCCGGCTTCCTGTCGCCGACCTCGGGGCGGATCCTGCTTGACGGCCAGCCCGTGCAGGGGCCCGGGGCCGACCGGTCCGTCGTGTTCCAGAAACACGCGCTCCTGCCCTGGCTCGACGTTCTCGACAATGTCGCCTTCGGGCTCAAGCTTCAGGGCGTGGGCGAAAGGCGGCGGCGCGAGGTCGCGGAGAGGTTCATCGCCCTTCTCGGCCTCGACGGGTTCCAGAAGTCGCCGGTCTACAAGCTTTCGGGGGGGATGCAGCAGCGGGTCGGCATCGCGCGGGCGCTGACCTGCGATCCCAAGCTGCTGCTGATGGACGAGCCTCTCGGCGCGCTCGACGCGCTGACGCGCGAGAAGGCGCAGGAGCTGATCCTCAACATCTGGGCCGAGACCCACAAGTCGGTCTTCTTCATCACCCATTCGGTCGAGGAGGCGCTGTTCATGGGCACGCGGCTCATCGTCATGTCGCCGCGCCCCGGCCGCATCACGCACCGCTTCGACCTGCCGTTCTCGCACCGGTTCCTGGCCGGCGAGTCGGCGCGCCACGTCAAGGCTTCCCCCGAGTTCATCGACCTGCGCGAAAGGGTGCTCGGCATCATCTTCGCCGACGAGGAGGCGCTGGCATGACCGACGGCAGCCCGGGCACGCCGCGCAAGCGTCCCGCCAGATCGTTCTTCCTGCTGGGCAAGGGCCGGGCCACCAAGCCGGGGGAAATCTACGGGGTGCCGGGGCAGGGCGACACGCTCTGGCTTTCGGTGGGCTCGATCGCCGTCCTCCTGTTCGTCTGGTGGCTGATCACCGCGATGGGGTGGGTCAAGCCGCTGTTCGTGCCGTCTCCGGGCGCGATCATGGGGAAATTCGCCGACGTCTGGCAGAACGGCTTCACCAACACCTCGTTTCTCCAGCATGTCTGGGTCTCGACCGCGCGGGTGTTCGGGGCCTTCGTGCTGGCCTGCATCATCGGCATCCCCCTGGGCATCCTGATGGGGATGAGCCCCGTGGTCCGCGGCATCTTCGACCCGCCGATCGAGTTCTACCGGCCGATCCCGCCGCTCGCCTACCTGCCGCTGATGATCATCTGGTTCGGCATCGGCGAGACGTCGAAGGTGCTCCTGATCTTCCTGTCGGTCTTCGCGCCGGTGGCGCTCGGCGCGCGCGCGGGCGTCAGGTCGGCGGCGATCGAGCAGATCCACGCGGCCTATTCCTTCGGCGCGACGCGCTGGCAGGTGATGCGCCACGTGATCCTGCCGGCGGCGCTGCCGGAGATCCTGACCGCGATGCGCATCGGCATCGGCTTCGGCTGGACCACGCTCGTCGCCGCCGAGATGGTCGCGGCGACCTCGGGGCTGGGCTACATGGTCCTTTCGGCCAGCCAGTTCCTGCAAACCTCCACCGTGATCATGGGAATCGTCGTGATCGCCGCCATTGCCTATGCATTCGACCTTCTGATGCGCTGGGTCGAAGCCAGGGTGGTGCCCTGGAAGGGCAGGATGTGAGACGCGGATGGCCGTAAGCTACCTCAAGAAGGCCGTCCGCGCCCGGCAGGCCGACCATCAGGACGTGCGCGGGGTCGTGGGCGCGATGCTCGACGAAATCCGCGCCTCGGGCGAGGAGGCGGTGCGGCGCTACAGTCGCGAGCTTGACAAGTGGGAGGGCGACATCGTCGTGCCGCGGGCCGCGATCGACGCGGCCGTCGCGCGGATTCCGGAAAAGCTCAAGGACGACATCCGCTTTGCCCACGGCAACATCCGCCGCTTTGCCGAAGCGCAGCGCGCCACCATCATCGACTGCAACGTCGAGGTGCTTCCGGGGCTGACGGCCGGCCAGCGGCAGATCCCGGTCTCGGCCGCGGGCTGCTACGTCCCCGGCGGGCGATACAGCCACATCGCGAGCGCGATCATGACGATCACCACCGCGAAGGTGGCCGGGGTGCCCAGCATCGCCGCCTGTTCGCCCCCCCGGCCGGGGCGGGGAATCCCCGACGCGATCCTTTACGCGATGGACCTCTGCGGGGCGGATGCGATCCTCGCGCTCGGCGGGGTCCAGGCGGTGGCGGCGATGGCCAACGGCTTCTTCGGCCTTCCGAAGGCCGACATCCTCGTCGGGCCGGGCAACCAGTTCGTGGCCGAGGCGAAGCGCATCCTCTACGGGCAGGTCGGCATCGACATGGTCGCAGGCCCCACCGACCTGATGATCATCGCCGACGCCACGGCCGATCCGGAGCTGGTGGCCTGGGATCTCGTGGGGCAGGCCGAGCACGGCCACAATTCCCCGGTCTGGCTGGTGACTTCGGACCGGCGTCTTGCCGAGACGGTTCTGGCGCGGGTTCCGGCGATCGTCGAGGAACTGCCCGAGGCGAACGCGGCCAACGCGCGATCGGCGTGGCGCGACCTCGCCGAGGTGATCCTGTGCGACAGCGCCGAGGAGATGGCGCGGGTGGCCGACGACTACGCGCCCGAGCATCTGCATGTGCAGGCGGCCGACCTCGACTGGTGGTTGCGCCGGCTGCGGGCCTATGGCTCGCTCTTCCTCGGCGAGGAGACGACCGTGGCCTATGGCGACAAGTGCTCCGGCCCCAACCACGTCCTGCCGACCTCCGGTGCGGGGCGCTATACCGGCGGGCTTTCGGTGCACAAGTTCATGAAGACCGTCACCTGGCAGCGCGCGACGCGCTCGGCCTCGCGCGTGCTCGGGATCGCCACGGCGCGCATCTCGCGGCTGGAGGGGATGGAGGGCCATGCGCGCACCGCCGATGTCCGGCTGGCCAAGTTCTTCCCCGACGAGGTGTTCGACCTGAGCCCGACCGACGGCACCGCCTGAGCCTGCGGCGCCGGGGAACGGCCGGGGCAGGCGTTGCGTCGGTCGGCGGAGCGCCTGCGGCCCCCCCTTCCGGCCCCTGGCCGCGCCGCGAGGGGGCCCGGTTTCGGTTGCGATCTGGCGACACGGTGTTACTATACGATAGTTCAGCAAGGAATCGCCCCGGGAGGCGCCATGCCCCGCGACCCGCGCTTCGATCTTCTCTTCGAGCCGGTCAGGATCGGGCCGAAGACGGCGCGGAACCGTTTCTTCCAGGTGCCCCATGCCTCGGGCATGACCAATGCCGCCCCGCATGTGCGCGCCGCCTTCCGCGCGACGAAGGCCGAGGGGGGCTGGGCAGTGGTTTCCACCGGTGCCTGTTCGGTGCACCCGTCGTCGGACGACAGCCCCTTTCCCTGCGCGACGCTCTGGGACGAGGCGGACGTCCGCGCGCATGCGGTGACGACCGAGGCCGTGCACGCCGCCGGCGCGCTGGCCGCGGTCGAGCTGTGGCACGGCGGCGCGGCGGCGGTGAACCGCACCACCCGCCATGCGCCGCTGTCGCCGTCGGGCGTGCCGTGGATGGCGACGCATGTGGGCTTCATGTCCTCGGCGCGGCCGAAGGTGATGGACGCGGCCGACATCCGCGACCTGATCCGCTGGCACGCCGAGGCGGCGGTGCGGGCCGAGCGGGCGGGCTTCGACATTCTCTACGTCTATGCGGGGATGGGGTATCTGCCCTACCAGTTCCTGATGTCCGACTACAACCGCCGCACCGATGCCTACGGCGGCCCCCTGCGCAACCGCGTGCGGCTGGTCGAGGAGCTGATCGACGCGGTGCGCGAGGCGACGCATGGGCGCTGCGCGGTGGCGCTGCGGATCTCGTTGCAGGAACTGCGCGCCCGCCCCTCCGCGGCCGCGCCCTCGGAGGCGCATGAGGTGATCGGATACCTCAGGGACGCGCCCGATCTCTTCGACGTGAAGATGGACTATTCGACGACCGATTGCGCGGCCAGCCGCTACACGCCCGAGAGCAGTCACGAGCCGGTGGTGGATTTCGTCAAGAGCCTGACCGACAGGCCGGTGGTGGGAGTCGGGCGCTTCACCTCGCCCGACACGATGGTGTCGATGATCCGGCGCGGGGTGCTCGACTTCATCGGCGGCGCGCGCCCGTCGATCGCCGATCCGTTCCTGCCGAAGAAGATCGAGGAGGGCCGCGTCGAGGACATCCGCGAATGCATCGGCTGCAACCTGTGCATTTCGAGCTGGCACGACGGCGTCTGGGTGCGCTGCACCCAGAACCCCACGGCGGGCGAGGAATGGCGGCGCGGCTGGCATCCCGAGCGGGTCGCCCGCGACGGCCGGGGGCGGGTTCTCGTCGTGGGGGGCGGCCCGGCCGGGCTCGAGGCCGCGCTGACGCTCGGCCGGCGCGGCTTCGATGTGGCGCTGGCCGACCGGGCGCGGACCTTCGGCGGCAGGCTCGGGTGGGAATCCTCGCTGCCCGGCCTCAACCCGTGGCGCCGGGTGGCGGACTACCGGCTGGGGCAGCTCGAGAAGATGCCCAATGTCATGCTCTACCCGGAAAGCGCGCTTTCGGCCGCCGATGTGGCGGAGTTCGGCGCCGACCACGTGGTCGTCGCCACCGGCGCGCGCTGGCTTGCGCATCTGTGCGGCGCGAACGAACTGCCCGCGGGGCCGGTGGAGGCGCCGCGCGTCTACACGCCCGACGATCTGGCGGCGGGCGTGATCCCCGAGGCGCCCGTGGCCGTCTTCGATTATGACAACTACTACCTCGGCTCGGCCGTCGCCGAACATCTGGCCGGGCGGGACCGGACGGTGACCTATGTCACCACGGCGGGGGCCGCCGCCGCCTGGGGCTTCATGACCAACGAACAGCCGCTGGTCCACCAGTCCTTCGCGCGGCGCGGCATCGCGCTCAGGACGCTCCAGATCGTCACCGGGTTCGACGGCGAGACGCTGCGCCTGGCCCAGATCTTCAGCGGCGAGGAAAGCCGGATCGCCGCCCGCTCGCTCGTCATCGTGGGCTATCGCGCGCCGGGCAGCGCGCTGTACGAGGCGCTGGCGTCCCATGCCCTTCCCGGCAGCCTGCACCTGACCGGCGACGCCCGCGCCCCCGGCGCCATCGTCCACGCTGTCTACCAGGGCCACCGGACCGCCCGCGAGCTTGGCCTTGCCGCGGCGGACATCGCCGTGCGCCGCGACGCGCCCTTCGCGCCACGGGATTTCCAGTTGCCGGAGGTTGCCGAATGAGCGGGCGCGCGGCACGCAGGCGCCCCCATGCCCGCGCCGCGCCCGGCGTGCCGCAGCGCCGCTTCGGCCAGGCCGAGCGCCGCATCGAGCCCCTGCGCGTGATCTCTGACGACCAGGTGGCGGCGATCCACGAGGCGGCGCTGAAGGTGCTGGCCGGACAGGGGATGCGCGTCCTCCACCCGCCCGCACGGGCGCTTTTCGCCGGTGCCGGCGCGCGGGTGGAGGGCGAGACCGTCCGCATCGACCCGGCGATGGCGGCCGAACGGCTTGCCACGGTGCCGGGCGCCTTCACGCTCCGCGCCCGCAATCCCGCCCGCGACCTTCGCCTGGGCGGCGGGCACTGCGTCTACGCCTCGGTCGGCGGGCCCGCCTATGTGATGGACAACGACCGCGGCCGCCGCGACGGAACCTTCGCCGAGATGTGCGATTTCCTGCGGCTGGTGCAGGCGCTGAACGTGATCCACCAGGAAGGCGGCGGCCCGTTCGAGCCGATGGACCTGCCGGCGCACACCCGCCACCTCGACATCTATCACGCCCAGATCCGCCACCTCGACAAGAGCTGGCAGACCCAGACGCTGGGTCGGGCGCGGACGATGGACGGGATCGAGATGGCGGCGATCATGCTGGGCACCACGACCGAGGGTCTGGCCGGTCGCCCGGTGCTTCTCGGCATCATCAACACCAATTCGCCCCTGCAACTCGACATCCCGATGGCCGAGGGGCTGATCGCACTGGCCGAACACGGGCAGGTCAATGTCGTCACCCCCTTCACGCTCGCCGGGGCGATGGCGCCGGTGACGCTTGCCGGTGCGCTCGTGCTTCAGCATGCCGAGGCACTGGCGGGGATCGTGCTGACCCAGATCGTGCGGCCCGGCGTGCCGGTGATGTATGGCGGCTTCACCTCGAACGTCGACATGCGCTCGGGCGCGCCGGCCTTCGGCACGCCGGAATATGCCAAGGCGGCGCAGGCCTCGGGGCAGCTTGCCCGCCACATCGGCGTGCCGTTCCGGTCCTCCAACGTCACCGCCGCCAATGACGTCGATGCCCAGGCGGCCTACGAATCGCAGATGGCGCTCTGGGGGGCGCTGACCGGGGGCGCGCATCTTCTGGAACATGCCGCGGGCTGGCTCCACGGCGGTCTGACGGCGAGCTTCGAGAAGCTCGTCCTCGATGCCGAGATGCTCCAGATGATGGACGTCTGGATGGAGCCCGTCGCCACGGCGCCCGCCGACCTCGCGCTCGATGCGATCCGCGAGGCGGGGGCGGGGGGGCATTTCTTCGGCACCCGGCACACGATGGAACGCTACGGCAGCGCGTTCCATGCACCGATGCTTTCCAACTGGGACAGCCACCCGCAGTGGCTGGCCCGCGGCAGCGTCGATGCGCGGGCCCGCGCGAACGCGGTCTGGAAGGATCTGCTGGCCGCGGCGGAGGATCCGCCGCTCGATCCCGCGATCGACGAGGCGCTCGGCGCCTTCGTCGCGCGGCGGAAGGCCGAGGGCGGGGCACCGATGAACTGAAGGCACGCGCGGGGGAGGAGAATGCGGATACGGACGGACTATCCCTTCGGGCTGACCGAGATCGAGAACATCTGGGTGCCGATGCCCGACGGCGTGCGGCTGGCGGGTCGGCTGTGGCTGCCCGAGGGCGCGGGGAGGGTGCCGGTGATCCTCGAATACCTTCCCTACCGCAAGCGCGACGGCACCCGCGCGCGCGACGAACGGATGCACCGCTACCTCGCGCGGTACGGCTACGGCTGCCTCAGGCTCGACATCCGCGGCACCGGCGACAGCGAGGGCGTGATCGACGACGAATACAGCGTTCAGGAACAGACCGACGGCGTGGCCGCCATCGACTGGATCGCCCGCCAGCCCTGGTGCGACGGGCAGGTGGCGATGATCGGGATCAGCTGGGGTGGCTTCAACGGCTTGCAGATCGCCGCGCGCCGGCCGCCGGCGCTGAAGACCATCATCACCGTGGGCTCGACCGACGACCGCTATGCGACCGACATCCACTGGGTCGGCGGCTGCCTGTCGAAGGACAATTTCGACTGGTCCTCGACCATGTTCGCGCATCAGGATCTGCCGCCCGATCCGGCCGTGGTCGGCCCGGCCTGGCGCGCGATGTGGCAGGCCCGGCAGGAGGCCAACCGGCCCTGGATCCTCACCTGGCTCGCCCACCAGAGCCGCGACGCCTACTGGAGGCAGGGTTCGGTCTGCGAGGATTTCGGCCGCATCGCGGTTCCCGTCTATGCGGTGTCGGGCTGGGCCGACAATTATTCGGAAAGCGTGCCGCGGCTGCTGGCGGGGCTTTCCTGCCCGCGGCGGGGGCTGATCGGCCCCTGGGCGCATTCCTATCCCCAGGACGTCACCGTCGAACCGGCGATCGGCTGGTTGCAGGAGGTGCTGCGCTGGTGCGACCACTGGCTGAAAGGCCGCGACACCGGGATCATGGACGAACCGATGCTGCGGGTCTGGATGCAGGAGAGCGTGCCGCCCCGCACCTGCTACCGCGACCGCCCCGGCCGCTGGGTGGGCGAGACGGACTGGCCGTCGCCGCGCATCGCGATGCGGCGGCTCGCGCTCGGCGCGGGCGGGGTGCTGGGCGGCGGGGGGCAGGGCGTGGCGCGCATCTGCTCGCCGCTCTGGGTTGGGCTCGGCGCGGGCGAGGTGGGGCGGTATGGCAACGATGCCGACTGGCCCACCGACCAGCGCGAGGATGACGGCGGGTCGCTCGTCTTCGTCACCGAACCTCTTGGCGAGCCGCTCGAAATCCTCGGCGCGCCGCAGCTCCGCCTGCGCTTTGCCAGCGACAAGCCCCGCGCGCTCGTCTCGGTGCGCCTGAACGACGTGGCGCCCTCGGGCGCCTCGACCCGCGTCACGGTCGGGCACCTGAACCTCTGCCACAGCAACGGCCACGACGCGCCCGCAGCCCTGGTGCCGGGGCAGGTCGGGACGGCGGTGGTCGATCTCGACGACATCGCCCACCGCTTCCCGGCGGGCCACCGGATCGCGGTGTCGATCTCCACCGTCTCCTGGCCGATCGCCTGGCCCTCGCCCGAGCTTGCCACGCTGAGCCTCTCTCTGGGCGAGAGCGCGATCGAACTTCCGGTCCGCCCGCCGCGCGAGGAAGATGCGGGCCTCTGCCCCTTCGGTCCGGCCGAATGTGCCGAAAGCGACCCCCAGCACGACCTTCCGGCCGAGCCCCGCGCGCATCCCGTCCGCCGCAGCATCCGGCGCGATCTCCTGACCGGCGAGATGGTGGTGGACTTTCCCCGCTGGACCCATGCCACCCGCATGCCCGCGATCGGTCAGACCCACCGCGGCGAGGGGCTGGCGCGCTACCGCATCACCGACGGCGATCCGCTGAGCGCGCGCTGCGAGACGCGCTATGCCGTCGTGATCCAGCGTGCCGACGGCACCTTCACCCATGAAAGCGAAGGCGCGCTCAGTTGCGACGCCACCCATTTCACCGTCGAGATGCGGCTCCGCATCCGCGAGAACGGCCGCGAGGTCTTCGCCCGCGACTGGAACGAGAGGATTCCGCGTGACCACATGTAGCGGCAGGAGGGCGGGCTGATGCTGGCCTACGCGATCCGGCGTCTGGGGCTTTCGGTCCTGATCCTGATCCTGGTCATGTCGGCCATGTATGCGATGGTCTTCCTGGTCCCGGGCGATCCGGCCTCGCTGGCGCTCGGCCCGCGCGCGACGCCCGAACTGAAGGAGGCGCTGCGTGAACGGATGGGGCTCGACCAGCCCGTTCCGGTGCAGGTCGGGCATTTCTTCGGCAGCGCGCTCAGGGGCGATCTCGGCATCGACGTCTGGTCGAAGCGCCCGGTGCTCGACCAGATCCTCGAGGTCTTTCCGAACACGCTCCTGCTCGGGGCGGTGGCGCTCGGCTGGGCGCTTGTCGCGGGCATCCTTCTGGGCGCGGCGGCCGTGGTCTGGCGCGACCGCTGGGTGGACCGGCTTCTGGGCATCCTGTCGGTGAGCGTGATCGCGGTTCCCTCGTTCGTGGTGGCGATCTATGCGCTGATCGTCTTCGCGGTCTGGCTGAACTGGCTGCCGGCGATCGGCGCGGGCGAGACGGGCGACATCGCGGGGCAGGCGCGCGCGCTGGTGCTGCCGGCCTTCGCGGTGGGCGTCGGCTGGGCGGGCTACCTCGCCCGGCTGATCCGCGCCTCGTTGCTCGAGGTGATGGAGGCCCCGCATATCCGCACCGCCCGCGCCTTCGGCATGTCCGAGCGCGACATCGTCCTGCGCCATGCGCTGAGGGTGGCGATCGTGCCCACGCTCTCGGTGCTGGCGGTCGGCTTCGGCGCGATCCTGTCGAGTGCGGTCTTCGTCGAATCGGTCTTTTCCCGCCCCGGCATCGGCACGCTGATCACCGGCGCGGTGGAAAAGCGCAACTATCCGGTGGTGATGGGCACCGTGCTGTTCATGACCGCCTTCTACCTTGCCGTCGTCACCGCCGCCGATCTGCTGATCGCACGGCTCGATCCGAGGGTGCGCGATGTCCTGCGCGGCTGAAGAGGTGCGGCCTCCGGCCCGCCGCGGCATCGGCCGCGCGCTGATGGCCGATCCCCTGGGCGCGGCGGGGTTCGCGCTGGTGGCGGTCTTCCTCGCGATGGCGCTTCTGGCGCCCTGGATCGCGCCGTTCGATCCGGTCGCACTCGACGTGAAGGCGAAGTTCCAGCCGCCCTCGGCAGCACACTGGGCGGGGACCGACCATCTGGGGCGCGATCTTCTGTCGCGCATCGTCTGGGGCGCGCGCCTCGCGCTCGGCATCGCCACGACCTCGGTCGGCATCGCCGGCGCGCTGGGGCTCGTGCTCGGCCTCGTCGCAGGCTACGGGCCGCGCTGGCTCGACGCGCTTCTCGTCCTCGTCTTCGACAGCATGTCCTCACTGCCGATGATCTTCCTCGCGCTTGCCGTCATCACCGTGCTCGGCCCCGGCACGGCGACGCTGATCCTCGTCATCGTCCTCGTCTCGTTTCCCGCCTACGGCCGCATGATCCGGACCCAGACGCTGGCGCTTTCGGGGGCGGATTTCATCCTCGCCGAACGCGCGATGGGGGCGG
Organism: Paracoccaceae bacterium; assembly: GCA_039808285.1. GTDB lineage: Bacteria > Pseudomonadota > Alphaproteobacteria > Rhodobacterales > Rhodobacteraceae > Albidovulum. The sequence goes on along the minus strand of JBDHSQ010000028.1, from coordinate 17,283 downwards.
GGCCCGCACGGATCATCTTCCGACACCTCCTGCCCAACGTGGTGGGGCCGCTCGTCATCCTGATCTGCATGGACATCCCGGTGGTCATCATGCTGGAGGCCGGGCTTGGCTACCTGAACCTGGGCGTGAGGCCGCCCGCGCCCTCCTGGGGCAACATCCTGTCGGACGGCTACACCTCGCTCAGGCAGGCGCCGCATGTCATCGTCGTGGCGGGCATCCCGCTGGTGCTCGCCACGCTCGGCTTCACCTTCCTCGGCGAGGGGCTGCGCGACGTCCTCGACCCGCGCGGCGCGGGACGGAGGCGGCCATGACCGCGCCGCTCCTGTCGGTCGAGGGCCTGTCGGTCAGCTACCGGGTGCCGGAGGGGGGCGACGTCCGGGCGGTGCGGGGGGTCTCTCTCGCCGTGGCGCGGGGCGAGGTGCTGGGCATCATGGGGGAAAGCGGGTCGGGCAAGTCCACGCTTGCCGCGGCGATGATCAACCTGCTGCCGCCGGGCGCGCGGATCGAGGGCGGCGCGGTCCGGCTGGGCGGGGCGGACATGCTGCGCCTGCCCGCCGCCGAACAGCGCCGGCTCAGGGGACGGGCGGTGGCGATGGTGTTCCAGGATCCGATGACCGCCTTCAACCCGGTGCTGACGATCGGCCGGCAGATGGCGGATTTCGCCGGGGCGCACGACGCGGCCCGGGCTGCGCGGGGCGCGCTGGCGGCGATGCTGGCGCGGGTGGGCATCCCCGACGCCGAGCGCTGCCTCGATCGCTATCCGCACGAACTGTCGGGGGGGATGCGCCAGCGCGTCGCGATCGCCGCCGCGCTCCTGATGCAGCCCGAGGTGCTGATCGCCGACGAGCCCACCACGGCGCTCGACGTGACGATGGAGGCGCAGATCATCCATCTTCTGCGCGACCTCAGCCGCGAGTTCGACGGCGCCATCGTGGTCGTGACCCACCACCTCGGCGTGATCGCCGAGCTTTGCGACCGGGTGGCGGTGATGTATGCCGGCGAGGTGGTGGAGGAGGCGCCGGTCGACGCGCTCTTCCACGATCCGCGCCATCCCTATACCCGCGCGCTTCTGGCCTGTGATCCGGCGGTGGTCGATCCGGCCTCGGGCCGCCTGCCGGTGATCGGCGGGCGCGTGCCAGACCTTGCCGCGCTGCCGCAGGGCTGCGCCTTCGCGCCGCGCTGCCCGGCGGCGTTCGCCGCCTGCCGCACACCGGTGCCGCGGCGGGTGCCGGGACCGGAGCGGTCGGTCCTCTGCCACGGGGTGGCGCCATGACGGCCGTGCTCGACCTCGCGCGCGTCTCGGTCGATCTGCCCGCCGGCGGCTTCTTCGCGCCCGTCCGGCTGCCGGTCGTGCTCGATGTCTCGCTGGGCGTCGCAAGGGGCCAGAGCGTGGCGCTCGTGGGCGAAAGCGGGTCGGGCAAGACCACGCTGGCGCGGGCGGTGATGGGGCTTCAGCCCGTGGCCGCCGGCCGCATCGCCTTCGAGGGCGCGGCGGTCGAGGGGCGGGCGGGATTCGCCCGGCTGCGGCGGAACGCGGCGCTGATGTTCCAGGACGCGACCGCCTCGCTGTCGCCGCGCCTGACGGTGGGCGATCTGGTCACCGAACCCTTCCGCATCCACGGCCAGCCGCTGCCGGACCCGCGCCGCACCGCCCGCGAGCTTCTCGGCATGGTGGGCCTTCCTCCCGCGATGGCCAGCCGCTACCCGCACGAACTGTCGGGTGGACAGGCGCGCCGCGTGGGCGTGGCGCGCGCGCTGGCTCTGAAGCCGCGGCTCGTCATCGCCGACGAGCCCACGGCAGGGCTCGACGTCTCGGTGCAGGCCGAGGTGCTGAACCTGATGACCGATCTCAGGCAGGCGATGGGGCTCGCCTATCTCATCATCACCCACAACCTCGCGCTTGTCCGCCATGTCGCCGACCGGGTGGCGGTGCTCTACCTCGGCCGGGTGGTGGAGGAGGGGCCCACGGGCGCGGTCTTCGCCGCCCCCGCCCATCCCTATACCGCGAGCCTCATCGCCGCCGAGCCGCTGCCCGACCCGCGCCGCCGCCGCGCCGATCTGGCGATCCGGGGCGAGGTGCCCTCGATCCTCAGGCGTCCGGCGGGATGCGAGTTCCACACCCGCTGCCCGCTGGCGCGCGACATCTGCCGCCGGCGGGCGCCCGATCTGGCCGTCACGGGGCCGGATCGCCGGGCGCGGTGCCACCTTGCCGTGACCCAACCAGAACAGGGAGAAAGACATGCAGTGGAGAACTGACAGACGCGGCTTCCTCGCGGCCGCCGGGGCCGGCCTCGCCGCCGCCGCCGCGATGCCCCGTTTCGCCTGGGCGGCGGAGGGCGACACCCTGCGCATCCGGGTCGTCGCCGATTTCCAGGTGCTTGACCCCTACGGCATCATCGGCGAGCTGGACGACATCATCCCGCGTTGCACCAACGTCACGCTGGTGCGGCTTGGCGACATGCGCGAGGGCAATCCGTGGCGCCCCTGGGCGGCCGAACGGATCGAGTGGCAGGAGCCAACGAAGCTTGCCTTCACCCTTCGCGAGGGGCTGCAATGGACCGGCGGCTTCGGCCCGGTCACGGCGGCGGACGTGAAGTTCTCGTTCGAGCGGATCGCCGGGTCGGACAGCGCCTGGGCCTACCAGTTCGAGAAGCTGAAGGAGGTCGAGGTCATCGACGAACGGTCGGGCATCATCCATCTGACCGAGCCCTTCGCCCCCTTCGTCGTGATCGCGCTGCCCTATTACGGCGGCCACATCGTCTGCCAGAAGGCGGTCGAGGCGGCGGGCGGCAGCTACACCACCGAGATCCCGGCGCAGTGCGGCCCCTATCTGTTCGACGCCTGGGAACAGAACCAGAAGGTCACGCTCAGGGCCAACCCCGACTGGACCGGCGAGAAACCGGCCTTCGCCAGGGTGGAGTTCTTCATCGTCACCGACGACCAGGCGGCGCAGCTTGCCTACGAGGCGGATGCCTTCGACTTCACCCGCGTGGCGGTGGCGGCGGCCGCGCAACTCAAGGCGGCGCTGCCGGAGGGTGCGGCGCTGATCGAGGCGCCATCCACCCGCTATGCCTGGCTGACCATCAACACCAACGCCGAGCCGCTGCGCGATCCGCGCGTCCGGCAGGCGATCCAGTATGCCTATGACAGCGACGCGGTGCTGGGCGGCGCCTATGACGGGCTGGTCGCGCGATCGACCGGCGTGGTGCCGCCGACCTCGGGCTTTGCCCGGCCCTCGAACCTCGTCGCCGTGCGTGACGTGGAAAAGGCCCGCGCGCTTCTGGCCGAGGCGGGCGCGGAGGGGCTGGAGCTGAACCTCTACGCGCTGACCGACGCCACCAGCCAGGCCATCGCGCAGATCGTCCAGGCGAGCCTCGCCGAGGCCGGGATCACCGTCACCATCCAGCCGACCGAGGAAGCCGCCTACTGGGCGCTCGGCGACAAGACCGCGGGCGATGCCTACAAGTCGATCGAGCTTGTGCTGATGAACTTCGCCGGCGGCATCGACCCGACCGAGAACCTCGTCTGGTTCCGTCCTGACCAGATCGGGCTTTACAACTGGTCGTTCTTCGACAGCGCCGAATACGAGGATCTCTATCAGAAGTCGATGGTCGAGGCCGATGCCGACAAGCGCCGCGCCATGTTCAACCGCATGGAGGATCTGATGGAGGAGTCGGGCGGTTTCGTCTTCATCTGCTTTGAGCCCTACCTTGCGCTGCACGACGCGAACCTCGTGCCGGTCATCCTTGCCGACGGCCACCCCGACCCGGTAGCCTTCCGCCTGACCTGAACGCGCCCGGGGCCGCGCCCGCGGCCCCGGAAGAACGGAGAGGACGCTTGGCCGAGGTTCCGCGACGCAACGCCCGCCTGTCGCCCGCCGACCGGCGGGCGCTTCTGGAGGATGCCGCCCGCGCCTGCATCGCGCGGGGCGGCATCCGCGGCTTCACCGTCGACAAGGTGGCGGCTGAGGCGGGCGTCTCGCGCGGGCTGATCACTCATCACTTCGGCTCGATGGACGGGCTTCTCGTCGCGGTCTATGCGAGGATGTATCGCGAATGGATCGCGGCGATCGAAGCGCCGCGCCCCGGCCTGACACGGATCGCGGCACTGGTCGAGGCGCTGGTCTCGCCGGAGATATTCGACCACGACGTGCTGAAGATCTGGCTCACGCTCTGGGGCGAGGTCGCCACCAATCCGGTGCTGCGCGAGGAACACCGCAAGCTCTACGGCACCTACCGCGCCGCCATCGTCGCCGCGCTGGCGGAGGCCGCGGCCGCCAATGGCCGGCCGATCGACGCCGAGACCGTCGCCGCGGCCTTCATCTGCCTCGTCGACGGTTTCGGCGTGCAGCGCTCCGTCGAACCGGCGCTGATGACGGAAGCGGACGCGCGGGCGGCCTGCCGGACCTTCCTGCGGCCCCATGTCGGGGCGTGAGGCGCCCGACCCGGGGCTCAGCGCCCGCCGGGGTCGTTGCAGAAGATGTCGTGAAGCGCCGCGACCAGCCGCCCGGCGCGGGAATCGGCCAGCGAATAATAGATCGCCTTGCCGTCCCGCCGCGCCGAGACCAGCCCTTCGAGCCTGAGGCGGGCAAGCTGCTGGCTGACCGCCGCCTGGCGCGAGGAGAGCAGGATTTCAAGCTCGGTCACCGACTTCTCGCCGCTGGCGAGGTAGCACAGGATCATCAGCCGGCCCTCGTGCGCGAGCGCCTTGAGGAAATTCGACGCCTCGTCGGCGCGTGCGAGCATCTCCTCGGGCGCAACCGGGCACCGGGGCGGAAGGGCGGAGGTGTCGACGTGGGGATGTGGGTCGCTGAGCGGCATGGTGATCCGGGTGTTTCCCGGAATGTAGGGGAATTCGGCCCGCCGCGCCAGACCTGCGGCGACCGGCCGCGCGGCGTTCGCCGGTTCGTGCCCGGGGCGCGCACGGTTCGTGCCCGGAGTGCGCACGGGGCGCACAGGGGGGGCACACGGGGGGGCATGGGCGCGCGCGTGACGGCGGGATGGCCCGCGGAGGGCGGGCGGCATCGTCCACCGCGCGGGCGCGCGAAGGGCGCCCGATCCCGTCGCCCCTTGGCTGGGCGGCATCGTCCACCGTCCACCGCGCGGGCGCGCGCGAGGGGCGCCCCATCGGCATCAAGCGTGGCCATTTCGACAACCCGTCCACCGCGCGGGCGCGCGCGGCGGGCGCCCCGCCGCCGCGCGAGAGGCCGCCAATGACAAGGCGTCCACCGCGCGGGCGCGCGCGAGGGGCGCCATATGCTCCGAGGCCGGGATAACCAGGGGCTTGTCGTCCACCGCGCGGGCGCGCGCGAGGGGCGCCTCCACCCTTTGCGGCATCCCTCAGTCGCGGTGCAGGAAGTCGCCGTAGCGGCCGTGCCAGAACAGAAGCGGCGTGCCGTCGCGGACGAAGGCGCGCAGGACCCGGCCGACGAGGATCGCGTGGTCGCCGCCGTCATGCGCCGCATGCGCCGCGCAGTCGAACCGCGCGAGGCAGCCGTGCAGCAACGGCAGGCCCTCGGGCGTCTCGGCCGGATCGAGGCCGGCGAAATCCACCCCCGAGCGCGAGAACCGGTGGCAGAGGTCGAGCTGGTCCGCGGCAAGGACGTGGATCGCGTAGTGACCGGCCCCGGTGAAGGCGGAAAACCGCGCCGAGGCCTTCGCCGGGCACCAGAGCGCCAGCGGCGGGTCGAGCGACACCGAGGTGAAGCTGTTGGCGGTGATGCCGACGGGGCCTTCGGCGGTGCGCGTGGTGACGACGGTCACGCCGGTGGCATAGCGCCCGAGCGCTGCACGGAAGGCGCGCCTGCCGATGCCGTTGCCCCCGCCGTCCTCCGGGGCATCTGGGGTGATGGTCTGCATCCTGTCGTCCGCGTCGTTCCTGGGCCGCCCGGCCGGGGCAGCCGCCGCAACGGCAGGAAGATCACATTCCGGGATGAAAGGCCACCCGCCCGGGCGGAAGACGCGGGCGCCCGAACTCCGGCGGTCAGGCCTCTTCCTCGCCGGTGTCGATCAGCCAGCCGCCGGGGCCGGCGATGCGGTCGGGCAGCGCGAGGATCATCAGTTCGCGGATCACGAGGCAGGCAAGAAGGCTGGCGGCAATCTCGTCGAATGAAAACTGGCTCAGGAAATCCATCGTCCCCTCCGCGGCTGACGGCCCCTTGTGGCGGGAAATCCCGGCACCATTGCGGCGCCCGGGTGACATTTCGGCGCTCGTACCGGGGCGGGCGGGGCTGTTGTCGCCCGGCCACGGCGGCGCGCGCGCGCGCGTGGTATTCGGACCGCCCGTCCTTGTCCTTTCCCGCCAAGACCCCTATGTCGCCCCCATCCTCTGTCGCCGGGGCGCGCCCGGCCGTGAGCGGAGCGCATCATGTCGACAGCCTTCCACTATTTCCGCTGGGCTTTCCTGGTGACTGCCGTCGGGCTCGGACTGGCGTTCTGGCTGGGCTGGGGCTACGACCACCGGCTTGCCGGGGCGGTGAGCTTCCTGCTCATCGGCGCGGTGCTGGCGGTGCTGGAGATCTCGCTGTCGTTCGACAATGCGATCGTCAACGCCAACAAGCTGAAGGAGATGACCCCGGTCTGGCAGCACCGGTTCCTGACCTGGGGCATCCTGATCGCCGTCTTCGGGATGCGGATCGTCTTTCCGCTGCTCATCGTCGTGGTGGCGGCCGGAATCGGCCCCATCGCCGCGCTCAGGCTCGCCGCGTTCCGCCCCGAGGAATACGCCGAGATCATCGCCGAGGCGCATCTGCCGATCGCCGCCTTCGGCGGCACCTTCCTGATGATGGTCGCGCTGCGCTACTTCATCGACGAGGGCAAGGAGGTGGACTGGATCCGCGCACTCGAATGCCGGCTGCGCCGCTGCGCCAGCGTGCGCGGGCTGGAGATCGCCTTCGTCCTTGCCGTGGTCATGGTCTTTGCCACGGCGCTGCCCGACCGCGAGGTCGCGCGCTTTCTCTTCGCCGCGGTGGGCGGGCTCCTGACCTTTCTCGGCGTCGAGGTCCTGGGTCACGTGCTCGATCAGCGCGAGGCGGCGCAGACGGCGGCGCGAGGCGGCCTGGGGGCGTTCCTCTACCTCGAGGTGCTCGACGCCTCGTTCAGCTTCGACGGCGTGATCGGCGCCTTCGCGCTGACCCACAACCTCTTTCTCATCGCCATCGGCCTCGGCATCGGGGCGATGTATGTGCGGTCGATGACGATCATGCTGGTGGAGCGCCGGACCCTGTCGGAGTTCCGCTATCTGGAACACGGGGCGTTCTATTCGATCCTCGTGCTCTCGGTCATCATGTTCGCCCAGACGCTCTGGCACATTCCCGAACTGGTCACGGGCGTCCTCGGCTCGGCCTTCATCGGCCTCGCGCTGGTCTCCTCGATCCTCTACAACCGCCGCCAGGACGCCTGAGGGGCGGATCCTTCCGGAACGTGCCGGGGTTTGCCCGGCCGGGCCTCCGGCGGGGATATTCCAGCCAGAATGAAACCGACGCCCGGTGCCACGCGCCCCCCGCGTCAGGGGCGGAAGCCGCCGAGGAGCGCGTCGGCGGCGCGGACGAGCAGCGACATGTCGACGCCGAGCGCCACGAAGCGCGCGCCCGCCTCGATCGTCGCCCGCGCGAAACCGGCGTCCTGCGTCAGGATTCCCGCCGGCACACCGAGCCGGGTCAGCCGGGCGATGGCATCGAGGATCGCCGCGCGCACGTCCGGATGGCCGGTCTGGCCGGGGTGGCCCATCGAGGCGGAGAGGTCGGCGGGACCGAAGAAGATGCCGTCGACGCCGTCCACGGTGGCGATCTCCTCGAGGCGGGAAAGCGCCAGCGCGGTTTCGACCTGGAGGAGGAGGCAGATTTCGGCGTCCGCCCTGGCGTGATAGCCGGCGACGCGACCGTAGCCCGCGGCCCGCATCGTGCCGGCGACGCCGCGGAGCCCGCGCGGCGGGTAGCGGACGGCCGCCGCCGCCGCCTCGGCCTCGGCCCGCGACTGGATGTAGGGCAAGAGGAGCGTCTGCGCGCCCTGGTCGAGATGACGCTTGATCAGCGCGGTGTCGTTCACCCAGGGCCGGACCACGGCCGCCGTGGGCCAGGGCGCCATCGCCTGAAGGAGCGGCAGGACGGCGCTGACCTCGGTCGGGCTGTGTTCGGTGTCGAGCACCATCCAGTCGAAGCCCGCACCGGCCAGCGCCTCCACCGCCGTGGCGTCCGGGATCGTGGACCAGAGGCCCAGTTGCACCTCGCCCCGGGCAAGGCGCGCCTTGAAGCGGTTCTGCGGCAGGTCCATCACGTCATCCCTTCAGAAGCCGCGCCGCGCGTTCGACGGCGAAGCCGTAGCCCTGCACGCCGGCGCCGGCGATCACCGCATCGGCGCGCGACGAGACATAGGAGTGATGGCGGAAGGGCTCGCGCCGGTGGATGTTGGAAACGTGCACCTCGATCACCGGCCCCTCGAAGGCGTTGAGCGCGTCGAGCAGCGCCACCGAGGTGTGGCTGAAGCCGCCGGGGTTGATCACGATGGCGCAATGCTCCTCCCGCGCCGCCTGCACCCAGTCGATGAGTTCGTGTTCGCGGTTCGACTGCCGGCAGGTGACGGAAAGTCCCCGTGCCCTTGCGGTCGCGGCGCAGAGCGCCTCGACATCGGCAAGCGTCTCGCGCCCGTAGATCTCGGGCTGGCGGGTGCCGAGGAGGTTGAGGTTCGGTCCGTTGAGGACGAGGATCGGTTTCATGGGGCGCTGTCCCGGCGGTTGCGCCGCGATCATCGGGGAAACCGCGCGGGGCCGCAACCGGGGCCGTGCGCGGCGCGCGCCGGGCGGCGGGACATGTTGCCGCGCTGCGCCGGAGCGGATCGGCCTCGACGCCGTGCGGCGGCCCGGCGATGATGGCGTCGTGGCCGTGGCGGCCCCCGGGCAGCCGCCGGGCACGGCGAGGCAGGAACGGATGGAGCAGACAGGCGGCGACCGTTTCAAGATCGCGCTGATCGCGGTGGCGCTGGCGAGCCTCGCGCTCGGCCTCGGGCTGAGGTTCTCGGGCCGGCCGGAGGCGGCGATCGTCTGGGCGATGGGGGTGGTGCCGGTTCTGGCGGCGCTCGTGGCGGAGATCGTGCGCAGCCTGCGGCGGGGCGAGGTCGGGCTCGACATCGTCGCCGCGCTGTCGATGTCGGCGGCGCTGACCTTCGGCGAGACGCTGGCGGCTGCCGTCGTCGCGGTGATGTATTCCGGCGGCACCTTCCTTGAAAGCTTCGCCGAGGGCCGGGCGCGGCGCGAGATGCACGCGCTTCTGGCGCGGGTGCCACGGACGGCGCGGCGGCACCGCGACGGCGCGCTGGAGGAGGTACCGCTGGACGGGATCGGCCCCGGCGACAGGCTCCTGATCCGGCAGGGCGATGTGGTGCCGGTCGACGGGCGTGTGGCCGCGGGCCAGGCCTTTCTCGATACTTCGGCGCTGACCGGCGAATCGCTGCCGGTGCGGCTGGAGACCGGCGCCGAGGCGATGAGCGGGTCGACCAACGCCGGCGAGGCCTTCGACCTCGTGGTGCTCCGCCCCGCGCGCGACAGCACCTATGCCGGGATCGTCCGGCTGGTGGAGGCCGCGCAGGCGTCGAAGGCGCCGATGTCGCGGCTGGCCGACCGCTGGTCGCTGGGCTTTCTCGCCGCCACCGTCGCCATCGCCTCCGCCGCATGGTGGGCGACGGGCGATCCGATCCGGGCGGTGGCGGTGCTGGTGGTGGCCACACCCTGCCCGCTGATCCTCGCGGTGCCGGTGGCGCTGGTCGCCGGGCTGTCGCGGGCGGCGCATTTCGGCGTGCTGATCAAGGGCGCGCGGCCCCTCGAGGCGATGGCGCGCATCCGCACGCTGATCCTCGACAAGACCGGCACGCTGACCGAGGGGCGGCCGCGGATCGTCTCGATCGAGCGGTTCGGGGCAGTGGACGAGGCCACGATCCTGCGGCTGGCCGCGGCGCTGGAACAGGCATCGCAGCACCCCGTGGCGCAGGCGGTCGTCGCGGCGGCCGAGGCGGGCGCGGCGTCCGCCGGGGCGTCGGGCCTGCCGGTGCCGTGGGAGGTGACCGAGGTGCCGGGCGAAGGGGTTGCGGGGCGCGTCGAGGGGCGTGCGGTCGTCGTCGGTGGCCACGGCTTCGTGCGGGAACGCCTGGGGCTGGCGCCGGAGCGGGCGCCGGCCCATGTCGCGGGTTCGGTCCTTGTCGCCGTGGCGGTGGACGGGCGGATGGCGGGGTATCTGGTCATGGCCGATCCGCTGCGCGAAGGCGTGGCGGCGACGCTGGAGGGGATGCGCGCCCAGGGGGTGGAGCGCATCCTTCTGGCCACGGGCGACCGCGCCGAGGTGGCCGAGGAGGTGACGGCAGGGCTCGGGTTCGACGGGCTCAGGGCGGGGCTCAGGCCCGACCAGAAGGTGCTTCTGGTCCTGAGCGAGCGGAAGAACGGTCCGGTGATGATGGTGGGCGACGGTGTCAACGACGCGCCGGCGCTGGCGGCGGCGGATGTCGGCGTGGCGATGGGCGCGCGCGGTGCCGCGGCCTCGGCCGAGGCCGCCGATGTCGTGCTGCTGGTCGACTGGCTCGACCGGCTGCGGGCGGGGCTGGCGATCGCGCGGGGCGCGCGCACGATCGCGCTGCAAAGCGTCGTCGCCGGGATCGGGCTTTCGGTGCTCGGCATGGCCGTGGCCGCCCTTGGCTACCTGACCCCTGTCGAGGGGGCGCTGATGCAGGAGGCGATCGATGTGGCGGTGATCCTGAATGCGCTGAGGGCGTTGAGGATCGCGCCGCAGGCGGGGGCCAGCGGGCCCGAGGCGGCTCTGGGGTGAGCGGTGCAAGCGCGCCGGGAGGGGCGCGGGATGGGCGGAGGGATGGGCGGAGGGCCTTCCGCCGCGCCCTCGCCGGCCCCATATCGCCCCGGAGGGAGGCGGAAATGACGTTCAGGGCGCGGCTCAGGCGGGCATTGGTGCGGATCCGGCAGCGGGTGCCGCCGGGGCTGCGCACGCTGCTCGGCCTTCTTCTGGTCGCGGGGGGGACGGTGGGGTTCCTGCCGGTCCTCGGCTTCTGGATGATCCCGCTCGGCGTCCTCGTGATCGGGCTCGACGTGAAGCCGGCGATGCGGCGGCTGCGCGCCTGGCGCGGGGGCGGGGGCGGGACCGGAGGCGGGGCTGGGAAGGGGCCCGGGCGTTGAGCGAAGGGCCCGGCGCGCGGACCCGCGGCAGGGACGGCAGGGCGGGGCGCCCTGCACGCCGTCGGGCGTGGCGCCGGTGCGGCGCCGGCCGGCCGCTGTCCCTCGCCGTCATGCGGTGAGGAAGTCGCGCACGAAGGGCGTTGCCGGCCGGGCGCGGATGTCCTGCGGCTTGCCGATCTGTTCGATGCGTCCCATCGACATCACCACCACCAGATCGGCGAGTTCCATCGCTTCCTCCTGGTCGTGTGTGACGAAGACCGTGGTCAGGCCGGTGGTGTCGTGGATGTCGCGCAGGCCCTGGCGAAGTTCCTTGCGGACCTTGGCATCGAGCGCCCCGAAGGGTTCGTCGAGAAGCAGCATCCGGGGTTCGATCGCCAGTGCGCGCGCCAGCGCCACGCGCTGCCGCTGGCCCCCCGACAACTGTCCGGGATAGCGCGCGCCGATGCCGGGCAACTGGATCAGTTCCATGAGTTTCGTGACACGCCGGGCGATTTCGGCCATGGTGGGGCGGCTGGCGCGGGGCCGCGCGTTCAGGCCATAGGCGATGTTGTCGAACACCGTCATGTGCCGGAAGAGCGCGTAGCTCTGGAACACGAAGCCCGCGCGGCGGTCCTGCACGGTGAGGGCTGTGGCATCCTGCCCGTCGAAGCGGACCCGGCCCGAGGTCGGGAACTCGAGCCCGCCGAGGATGCGCAGGAGCGTGGTCTTGCCCGATCCGGAGGGGCCCAGGAGCGCCACCAGCGCGCCCGAGGGGATCGACAGCGAGACCGGGTGCAGCGCCGCGGTGGTGCCGAACTGCTTGGAGATTTCGTCGATTTCGATATGCATGGGCGGTCTCCTAGTGCCGGTGCGCAGCGGCGAGCTGGTCGGCATGACGCAGCTCCAGCGCGGTCTTCAGCAGAAGCGTGGCGAGGGCGAGAAGGGCCAGCACGGCCGCCAGGCTGAATGCCGCGACCGGGAGGTATTCCTGGTAGAGCATCTCGATCGTGGTGGGCATCGTCGCGGTCTGGCCGCGGATCTTCCCCGAGACGACCGAGACCGCCCCGAATTCGCCCATCGCGCGGGCGTTGCAGAGCAGGACGCCGTAGAGGAGCGCCCAGCGGATGTTCGGCAGGGTGACCGTGCGGAAGGTCCGCCAGCCACTTGCGCCCAGCGTCAGCGCCGCCTCTTCCTCGGCCCGGCCCTGTTCGATCATCACCGGGATCAGCTCGCGCGCGACGAAGGGGAAGGTCACGAACATGGTGGCCAGCACGATCCCGGGCAGGGCGAAGACGACGGGCCGGCCCTGCGCGACCAGCCAGCCGCCGACAAGGCTGTCGGTGCCGAACATCAGCACGATGCAGAGGCCGGCCACCACCGGAGAGACCGAGAAGGGCAGGTCGATCAGGGTGATGAGGAAGGCCTTGGCGCGGAAGTCGAACTTGGTGATGAACCAGGCCGCCGCGATGCCGAAGACGGCATTCAGCGGCACCGAGATGGCGGCGATGGTCAGCGTCAGGCGCACCGCGGCGCGGGCGTCGGGGCTGGCGAGGCTCTTCAGCGAAGGGCCAAGGCCATCGGCCAGCGCCTCGGCGAAGACGGCGGCGAGAGGTGCGAAGACGAGGACGGCGAGACCTGCGAAAGCGAGGCCGATCAGTGCCCGGCGGGCGGCCGGGGGTTCCCCGGTGGCCGGGCGGAAACACCTGGTCGCGGCATCAGACATCGCCAATCCTCCGGCGGCTCCAGATCTGGATGAGGTTGATCGCCATGAGCATCGCGAAGCTGATCAAAAGCATGGCGATGCCGATGGCGGCGGCGGCGTCGTAGTTGAATTCCTCCAGCCGGACGACGATCAGAAGGGGCGCGATCTCCGTCGCCAGGGGGATGTTCCCGGCGATGAAGATGACCGAGCCGTATTCGCCCACCGCGCGGGCCAGCGACAGGGCGAAGCCGGTCAGGGCGGCGGGCGCCAGCATCGGCAGGACGACGTGGCGAAGGGTGTGCAGGCGGCCCGCGCCGAGGGTGGCCGAGGCCTCCTCGACCTCGCGCTCGATCTCCTCGATCACGGGTTGCACGGTGCGGGTGACGAAGGGGAGGCCGACAAAGACCAGCGCGATGAAGATGCCCCATCGGGTGTAGGCGATCTTCCCGCCGATCGCTGCGGCCAACTGCCCGAAGGCCCCGTTCGGGGCGTAAAGCGTGGTCAGCGCGATGCCGGCAACGGCTGTGGGCAGGGCGAAGGGCAGGTCGACCGCGGCATCCAGAATGCGCCGCCCCGGAAAGCGGTAGCGCACCAGAACCCAGGCCAGGGCCACGCCGAAGCCAAGGTTGAAGAGCGCAGCGAACAGCGACAGCCGGAACGAGAGGAACAGCGCCGCCCAGACGCGGTCGCGGTTCACCGTCTCCCAGATTCCCGCCAGACCGTAGCTGGCGCCCTTCAGGAGAAGGGCGCCGATGGGCAGCAGGACAACGAGCGAGAGCATCGTCAGGGTGATTCCCATGCTGACGCCGAGGCCCGGCATCGGGGAGCGGTGGATCAGCGGTCTACCCATCACGTCACCTTATTTCGCGACATAGATCTGGTCGAAGATGCCGCCGTCGCCGAAGTGTTCGGGCTGCGCCCTGGCCCAGCCGCCGAAGTGGGCGATGTCGACGAGATCCAGCTTCGGGAAGCGGGCGACGTCTTCGGGGTCGGCCCCGGAGGCGTCCCAGGCGCGGTAGAAGTTCCTGAAGGCGATGGCCTGGCCCTCGGGCGAGTAGAGGAAGTCCAGATAGGCTTCGGCCAGCTTGCGCTGTGCGTCAGACTTGATGTTGCCGTCCACCAGCGCGACCGGCGGCTCGGCCAGAATCGAGACCGAGGGCACGACGATGTCGAACCGGTCCTCGCCGATCTCCTTGAGCGCGAGGTAGGCTTCGTTCTCCCAGGCGAGGAGCACATCGCCGATGCCGCGCTGGGCGAAGGTGGTGGTCGAGCCGCGCGCGCCGTTGTCGAGCACCGGAACGTTGCGGAACAGCGCAGCGACGAATTCCCTGGGGTCGCGGCCGTTCTTCTCGGCCCAGGCCCAGGCGGCCAGATAGTTCCAGCGCGCGCCTCCGCTGGTCTTGGGGTTCGGCGTGATCACCTGCACGCCCCCGGCCACCAGATCGCCCCAGTCCCTGATGCCCTTGGGGTTTCCCTCGCGCACCAGGAAGACGATCGTCGAGGGGTAGGGCGAGGCGTTGTGCGGCAGCTTCGACTGCCAGTCGGCGGGCAGCTTGCCCGCTGCCGCGATCCTGTCGATGTCGGAGGCAAGCGCCAGCGTCACCACCTGCGCCTCGAGCCCGTCGATCACCGCGCGGGCCTGGCTGCCTGAGCCGCCGTGGCTGGCCTCGATCTGCGGGGCCTCGTTGCCCTGGGCGACCCAGAAGGCGGTGAAGGCCTCGTTGATCTCGCGATAAAGCTCGCGCGTCGGGTCGTAGCTGACGTTCAGCAGCGTCTCCGCCCTGGTCTCGGCCGGCGCGGCGCCCAGCGCCAGGATCGCCAGGGCGACGGCGGAGAGCGTTCCGCGCAGCGTCCGGGCGGTGACGACGCCGGTGTGGGTGACGGTGGGGGTCATGGTCCTCTCCTTCGCTGTCGGCCAGGGTCCGGCCCTGCCATGACATTAATAACGACAGAGATAGTCGAGTATTGCAAAGGAAAATTCACGCTAAAATTGGTCGTGTATAGAGGGGATTATTCTCCTCCGCCCGGCGCCGGGGGCCTGCCCCCGCATCCTTGAAATCCGATGTCCTGACGGGAGCTTACGCTTCCTGCGCGCTGCCGGTGAGCTGATCCGCCGCCACGCCGGAGCGCAGCATGTCCTCCAATGTCAGCGAGTCGATCATCACAAGGTAGGACCAGAACAACTCGGCAAAGACCTTGCGAATCCGGCAGGCGGCCTCGTCCGCGCAATCCTCGCAGCGCTGATAGGCGCGGCGGGACAGGCAGGGAAGGGGGGCGATCGGCCCGTCGATCGTGCGCAGGAGTTCCGAGATCGACACCTCGGAGGGCTTCCTGATCATGACGTATCCGCCCGACCGCCCCCGGATGGACGCGATCACGCCCGCGTTGCGCACCTCCAGCAGGATATGCTCCAGAAACCGTTTCGGCGTGCCGGACCGCCGGGCGATTTCCTCGATCGTCAAGGGTTCGGGCTGGCCCTTGGCGGCTTCGTCGCCGAGGACCAGGAGCGCCTTGAGGGCGTATTTCATCTTCTGCGTGATCATGTCCCAGAGTTATGCGGGGAAAAAACGAGAATCAATGTCGAGATTGCAGCATCGGGCGGCGGCACCGGCGCGCCGTCCGAAATCCTCGGCAAGGCGACGAGAGGGGATGCCGGCGTGATGGCGCCTTATACACGATAAAGATTGTAGACTTTATTCGGATTTGGTGCATGCTGATCGCCAGGCCCGCCCGACCGGGCCCGAAAGGCAGCCGACCCTTGACCGATCTCGACCTCATCGACCGCAAGATCGTTGCCGAGCTCATGCGTGATGCGACGCTGCCCATCGCCCGGATCGCCGACCGCGCGGGGCTGTCGCAGACGCCGTGCTGGAAGCGCATCCAGAAGCTGGAGGCGGCGGGGATCCTGACCGGCCGCGTCGCCCTGGCCGACCCCGGCAAGCTGGGCTTCGGTCTGACGGTCTTCGTCGGCATCGAGGCTCCCGACCATTCGGCGGGCTGGCGCGAAGCCTTCGCGAAGGCGACGGACGCGATCCCCGAGGTGATGGAGGTCTACCGCATGGCGGGCGAGACGGACTACCTTCTGCGCGTGACGGTCGCCGACATGACGGCCTTCGACAGGTTCTACAGGCGGCTGACCGATGCGGTGCCGATCAAGAAGGTGACCAGCCACTTCGTGATGGAGCGGATGAGGTTCACCACCGCCTACCCGGTGGACACGGTGTCGCGCTGAGACGAGGCGGGAACGCCATTCGCCTGCCCGCCCCTTTCTGCGGCAGGGTGGTGGCCCGGCACGCCACGGCGTGGTATCTGCCCCCCCGGGGCCGGCACGACGCGGCACGGCCCGAGGAGATCGCCCTATGTCCCTGAATGCAGCCGTAGAGGCCGCGCGCCTGTCGGTGGCGCCGATGCTGGACTGGACGGACCGGCACTGCCGGTTCTTCCACCGGCAGATCAGCGGCCGGGCGCTGCTTTACACCGAGATGGTGACGGCGGCGGCGGTGATCCACGGCGACCGCGACCGGCTCCTGGGCTTCGATGCGGCCGAACACCCGGTCGCGCTGCAACTCGGCGGATCGGAGCCGCGCGACCTGGCCCGGGCGGCGCGGGCCGCGGCGGACTACGGCTATGACGAGATCAACCTCAATGCCGGCTGCCCGTCGGACCGGGTGCAGTCGGGGTGCTTCGGCGCGGTCCTGATGGAGCGGCCGGGGCTTGTCGCCGACTGCGCCGCCGCGATGATCGCCGCCCAGCCGGCCGAGGTGACGGTGAAATGCCGCATCGGCGTCGATGACCAGGTGCCGGAGGAGGCGCTGCCCCGGTTCATCGAGACTGTCGCGGCGGCGGGGGTCACCCGATTCACCATCCATGCCCGAAAGGCCTGGCTCCAGGGCCTGTCGCCGAAGGAGAACCGCGAGATCCCGCCGCTCGACCACACGCTCGTGCTGGCGATGAAGCGGGCGTTTCCGCAGCTCCACCTGTCGGTCAACGGCGGCATCGCGACGCTGGCGGAGGCGCGCGGCTTCCTGGCACAGGGCCTCGACGGGGTGATGATCGGCCGCGCCGCCTATCACGCCCCCCACGAGATCCTCGGGTCCGCCGATGCGGCGGTGTTCGGCGGCCCGCCCGGCCCCGGACGGTTCGAGGTGGTGGAACGGATGCGGCCCCATATCGAGCGGCACCTCGCCGCGGGCGGGCGGCTGCACCAGATCACCCGCCACATGCTCGGCCTCTTCCACGGCGAGCCCGGCGCGCGGACCTGGCGGCGCGTCCTGTCCGAACGCGCAACGGCCGAGGGCGCCGGCCTCGAGGCCATCGACGCAGCGCTCGCGCCCCTGCGCGATCTCGCGGCCTGACGCCGCCCGCCATCCGCGAGCCACCATCCGCCGCGCCTCCGGCGGCCCGCCGGGGGACGTCCCGTCCCCCGGACCCCC
>JBDHSQ010000027.1:0-32403 GCA_039808285.1 Paracoccaceae bacterium | reverse complement strand
ACGCTGACGGTGATGCGCGAGGTGACGCTGCCCCTCCTGATGCCGGGGATCGTCTCGGCCGGGCTCTTCGCCTTCCTGCTGTCCTGGGGCAACTTCCCGCTGTCGCTCTTCACCTCGGGCGTGGATGCGACGCTGCCCAAATGGCTCTATTCGCGGATGGTATCGGGCTTCACCCCGCAGATCCCCGCACTCGGGGTGATGTCGGTCGCGGGCTCGGCGGTTCTGGTGCTGGCCGGCCTGATCCTGGTGCGCTGGATGCGCCGGCGGACCTGAAGGAAAGAAACGTCAAGGGAGGACACCATGCTGAAATCGCTCAAGGGCCGCAGCGTCATCGTCACCGGCGGATCGAAGGGGATCGGCCGCGGCATCGCCCGGGTCTTCGCCCGCGAGGGGGTGAAGCTGACCATCGCCGCCCGCAACCGGGCCGAGATCGACGCGGCGGTGGAGGAGATGGCCGCAGCCGGCGCGACCGCGCGGGGCGCCGTCTGCGACGTGACCGACATGGAAAGCGTGCAGCGCATGGTCGACGAGGCGGCCGCGGCGCAGGGCGGGCTCGACGTGCTCTGCGCCAATGCCGGCATCTTCCCGCAGGTGAAGATGGTCGAGATGAGCGCGGCCGACTGGGACCACGTCATGGCCACCAACCTGCGGTCCACCTTCTTCTGCGTGAAGGCGGCGATCCCGCATTTCGAGAAGCGCGGAAAGGGCCGCGTCGTCGTCACCTCCTCGATCACCGGGCCGGTGACGGGCTATCCGGGCTGGGCGCACTACGGCGCCTCGAAGGCCGGGCAGCTCGGCTTCATCAAGACCGCGGCGATGGAACTCGCGCGCTACAACACCACGATCAACGCGGTGATGCCGGGCAACATCGTCACCGAGGGGTTGCAGGGCCTCGGCGAGGACTATCTGAAGACGATGGCGGCCTCGATCCCGCTGAAGCGGCTCGGCGATGTCGAGGACATCGGCAATGCCGCGCTCTTCTTCGCCTCCGACGAGGCGGGCTACATCACCGGGCAGCAGATCGTCGTGGACGGCGGGCAGATCCTGCCGGAATCGCTCGAAGCGCTGGCCTCGATCTGAGCGGCAGGGGCGGGCGATGGCTGACGGGACCACGATGCCGCTGAAGGAACTGCTCGAGCATCTCGAGCGGCTGGCGAACGCCTCGCTGCCGCTCTGGCCGGTGCCGGCGGGGGCACGAGCGCGGCTGATCAACGTGTCCGAGAACGCGACCTACCTGGTCGAGGCGGAGGGCTTCCGCTCGATCCTGCGCATCCACCGGCCGGCCTATCACAGCCGGCGCGGCATCGGCCAGGAACTCGCCTGGTCGCAGGCGCTGGCCGCGAGCGGGCTGGTGGAGACGCCGCCGCCGATCGCCGGGGTGAACGGCGATCTGGTGCAGGAGGGCCATGCCGAGGGCCTGCCCGAGCCGCGCCTCATGGTGATGTTCGCCTTCGCCCCCGGCCGCCAGCCCGACGAGAACGAGGACCTGACCGCGCCCTTCGAGCGGCTCGGCGCCATCGCCGCGCGGACGCACCTGCATTCGCAGGCCTGGGCGAAGCCCGAGCCGCTGGAGCGGCTGGTCTGGGATGCCGGGGCGGTGTTCGGCCCGCAGGCGAACTGGGGCAACTGGCGCGACGCGCCGAACGTCACGCCGGAGATCCGCGCGGTGCTGGAGGAGGCCGAGGCGCTGGTCTGCCGCCGCCTCGCCGCCTTCGGCAAGGGGGCGGACCGCTACGGGCTCGTCCATGCCGACATGCGGCTGGCGAACCTCCTGATCGAGGGCGAGAGGACCACGCTGATCGACTTCGACGACTGCGGCCTCGGCTGGTTCCTCTACGACTTCGCCACCGGCGTCAGCTTCATGGAGGACCATCCCCAGGTGCCGGCGCTGCGCCGCGCCTGGGTGAAGGGCTACCGCTCCGTCCGGCCGCTGTCGGATGCGGAGGAGGCCGAGATCGACACCTTCGTGATGCTCCGGCGGATGGCGCTGCTGGCCTGGATCGGCAGCCATATTGAGGCGCCCGAGCCGCAGGCGATGGCGCCGCATTTCGCCGCCAACACGGCGAGGCTGGCGAAGGGCTACCTTGCGCGGTTCCGCTGACCGTCGGATGCAACCGCCGGCCGCGACCTTCGCAGGGTATCACCCCGCTGTCGGCGCGCCCCGCCGCGCCGCGCCCCTGTGGCCGGAACGGGCGGCGGCCCGTTTCGGCGTGGCCTTCTGCGGCATCAGGTTTTCAAGGCTTTCGCGCGTCGTGACGATGTGGCGGCGCATCGCCTCGGCGGCACGATCGGGGTCGCCGTCGCTGATCGCGGCGAAAATCTCCTCGTGATGTTCGTTGGCGCTGTCCTCCAGCCGCTTGAAGACCTTGCCGATCGGCAGGAACATGGCCGTGCGCGCATCCTCGACGGCCTGCTGGATCAGGCGGTTTCCCGACGCTTCGGCCACGACAAGATGGAACTCGGAATCGAGCGCGCGGAACCTCGCGATATTGGCCATCGTCGCCCTGAGTTCGGGCGTTTCGCACAATTGCCCCATCGCTTTCAGCGCCGAGGCCATGCGCCGCAACTGGTCCTTGCTGCGGCGCGTCGCGGCAAGGCGCGCGGCCATGCACTCGTTCGCGATCCGGTATTCGTAGATCGCGTCCAGCATCTCGCGCTGGGCCTCCATATAGGATTCGATCTCGTGCGGGCGCAGGCCGCTTTGCGGCTTCACCACAAGACCGCCGGTGGCGCCGCGTTTCACCTGGATCAGACCCTCGCCCTCGAGCACGCGCATGGCTTCCCGGATCGTCGTCCGCGACACCAGCATCTGCGCGGCAAGGTCACGTTCCGGCGGAAGCTTGTCACCGGGGACGAAGCGGCCGAGGAAGATCGCCCGCTTGACCTGTTCGACGACCAGTTCATAGGTCGCCACCGGGCGGATGCTGTTGATCGCCCCGAGCACGAGGCCGTCAGCGCGTGTCACATCGTCGTCCGTGGGGTTCGGCGCATCATCCCCAGCCGGTTTCCGGGCCATCGTTACCTCACTTGTGGGCGCGTCGATTCGGGATTCTCCACGACGAGACGCCTTGTTTCCGTCCCGGCTCCACCCGGCCGCTCCATGACGCAGGTGACACGCCGGGCCCCTTCGCGTTCGGTCCGCCGGCACCCCGTGCCAGGGCGCCATTGGCGCAAGTATATGAATGGTCTGACAATAGAACAATGGAATTTTGGACCCTCCTGCCGCAGGGGTCTCCGCGGCGTGTCCGGGGCGCCGGCAACGCGGAATTTATCGGTTGACTTGTGTTATGAAGGTCTGATTACTAGACCAAAGAACAGCCGACAAACGGCGACACTTCCTGACATGGGAGAAGATCGTGCCGCAGGGTAGCGTAGCGCAAGGGGGAGTTCCCCCAATGGAAAGGCATGGCGGCTCGCTGGTCGTTTCGGGCGTGTGCAAGAGCTTCGGCGGGCTCGAGGTTCTTCACGACGTCTCGCTCGACTGCAACCCCGGCGAGATCGTCGGCCTGATCGGGCCGAACGGCGCCGGCAAGTCCACCCTGATCAACGCGATCACCTCGCTGATGCCGGTTTCGTCGGGCGAGGTGCGGCTGGGAGGCGTGCGCGTCTCCAACACCTCGCCGCAGTTCTGCGCGGCCTCCGGGCTCGGGCGCACCTTCCAGAACATCCGTCTCTTCACCCGTCTGACCGTGCGCCAGAACGTCGAGGTCGCCTTCACCTCGGGGCAGCGCGACCGTCCCGAGGTGAGCCGTCGCGTCGACGTGGCCGCGCTTCTGGACCAGTTCGACCTGACCCGGTTTGCCGACTGGAAGGCGGGGGCGCTGCCCTACGGCAGCCAGCGGCGGCTGGAGATCGTGCGGGCACTGGCGCTGGCGCCCGACTTCCTGCTTCTGGACGAACCCGCGGCCGGGATGAACGCCGGCGAGACCACGGCGCTGATCGCGGCGGTGCGCCGCGCCTCGGACGACTTCCGCTGCGGCGTCATCGTGATCGACCACGACCTGCGCTTCATCATGACGCTGTGCAGCCGGATCTTCGTGCTGGATGCCGGGAGGATCATTGCCTCCGGCACACCCGACGAGGTGACGAGGAACCCCAAGGTCATCGAGGTCTACATTGGTCATTCCCGGAAAGGGAAGACTGCATCAACGGAGGAGAGGAAACATGAACAGCACGCGTAAACGCACGATCGCGGCCCTTCTGGCGGGTGTTGCCCTGGCGCTGCCGGCCGCGGCCCAGGAGGACGGGCTGGTGATCGGCCATGCCGCGGCGGTCACCGGGCTGCTCGCCCCCTATGACGGGCCCGACGGCGTCGCCTGCCGCGTCGCGCAGATCAACGATGCGGGCGGCATCCTCGGCAAGCCGGTGACGCTCCTGACCCGCGACACCAAGAGCGATCCGGTGACCGCGGCGAACATCGCCCAGGAACTGATCGACGCCGGTGCCGACGTGCTCTTCGGCCCGCCGACCGACGACGGGCTGATCCCGATGGCCGGGCTTGCACTGGGACAGGGGATGGCGGTGCTCTCGGTCGGCTCGACCCAGCCGGCCTTCCCGCAGGCCTCGCCGGAGAACGGCTACCTGGTGCCCTACGGCGACAACGCCTCGGGCGCGGCGGCGGCCGAACTGGCCTATGCCGCGGGCCATCGCAAGGCGGCGCTGATGATCGCGCATGACGTGGGCGCCTATTCGCTGGTGACGCCGGAATACTTCGCCCAGGCCTTCGAGAAGCTCGGCGGCAAGATCGTCGGCCGCGTCGCCTACCACCACGGCCTTGCCGACTACACGCCGCAGGTGACCGAGATCAGCAACATGGCCGAGAAGCCCGACGTGATCTTCGGCGCAATCCTGGTGCCCGATGCCGGGGTCTTCCTGCGCACGCTCGCCAGCGCCGACGTCAACATCCCGGTCTACGGCACCGACGGGTTCGACGACCCGAGCCTCATCCCGGTGTCGGGCGACGGCGGCAAGCTGGCGACCTTCATCACCCACGGTTTCCCCTCCGAAGGCAGCGCGCTGAAGGCGTTCTACGAGGACTGCGCGGCGCGCGGCTTCAACGTCCAGAACATCTTCTTCGGCCTCGGCGGCGAGGCGGTCGACGTGGTCAAGACCGCGGTCGAGGCGGCCGGCTCCTTCGAGCCCGCGGCGATCAACGCGGCGATCCGGGAGATCCAGGGGATGAAGGGCATCGCCTCGGGCTCCATCACCTACAAGGACCAGAACGGCACGCCGCTGAAGGAGATGGTGGCGCTCCAGATCAAGGACGGTGCCTTCGTCGAGGTGGCGCGGCCGACGCCCGCCTGGGTGCCCGCCCCGTGATGTTCAGGGCCGAGAACATATCGGTTTCGTATGGCCCGATCCGGGCCGTGCGGGACGTCAGCCTCGCGGTCGGGGAGGGTGAGATCGTCACCCTCCTCGGCCCGAACGGGGCGGGCAAGTCCAGCCTGATCTCGGCCATCATCGGCCTCGTGCCGAAGACCGGCGGGCGGATCGCCTTCCGGGACGAGGATGTGACTGTCCTTGGCACCGAGGCCCTTGTGCGCCGCGGCATGACCGTGACGCCCGAGGGCCGCCGGGTCTTCGCCGACCTGACCGTGGCGGAAAACCTGCGCCTCGGCGCGGCGACCCGCAGTGACCCTGACGGGATCGCCGGGGATACCGAGAAGTTCCTCGAGATGTTCCCGATCCTGCGCAAACGCTTCCATTCGGCGGCGAAATACCTGTCGGGCGGTGAACAGCAGATGCTGGCCATTTCGCGTTCGCTGATGTCGAGGCCCAGGTTTCTGATGCTGGACGAACCCTCGCTCGGGCTTGCCCCCCGCATCGTCGATCAGATCTTCGAATTCCTCGTCCAGCTCCGCACCTGGGGCGTGACCATGCTCGTGGTCGAGCAGAACGCCCACGAGGTGCTGGAATTCGCCGACCGTGCCTATGTGCTCGCCAGCGGCGCGATGCAGTTCTCGGGCACGGCCGAGGATCTGCGTCGAAGCGGTGGCGTGATGGAAATGTATCTGGGGCTCGAGGGGCACTGAGCATGGAATATCTGCTTCAGCAATCCATGAACGCGCTCAGCCTCGGCGGCGAATACGCGCTTCTGGCGCTCGGCCTCGCCATCGTCTTCTCGGTCATGGGGCTGGTGAATTTCGCGCATGGCGACATGATCACCTTCGGCGGCTATGCGATGTTCCTCGTCGCCGCCGGGATGGGTATCGCCAACCCGGCGCTCCTGCTGCCGGTGGGGGTGCTGTCGGTGGTGCTCTTCGCCATGTTCCTGGAGAAGGTGGCGTTCAAGCCGGTCCGGGGCGCGCCGCCGACGACCGGGATGCTGACCGCCTTCGGCGTGTCGATCCTGATCCAGAACGTCGCGCTGATCTTCGTCGGCACGCGGGCGAAATCGGTGCCGACGATGGATTTCCTTATCCAGAACGTCACCATCGGCTCGGTCCGCATCCCGGTGGTCCAGATCTTCGAGACCGCGGTGACCGTCATCGCCATCGCCCTTCTCGTGGTGTTCCTGAAGCGGACCACGATCGGCATGGCGATGCGCGCCGCCGCCAGGGACGTGAGCACGGTGCGGCTGATGGGCGTGCGCGCCGACCGCGTCATCGCGACCGCCTTCGCCATCTCGGGCTTCCTTGCGGGCCTCGCCACCATCTTCGTGCTGGCCCGGCGCGGCGCGGTCGATCCGTTCATGGGCTTCACGCCGGTGCTGAAGGCCTTCGTCGCCGCGGTGATCGGCGGCTTCGGCAGCCTGCCCGGCGCGGTGATCGGCGGGCTTGTCCTCGGCGTGGCCGAGGTGATGATGCAGGTGGTGCTGCCCGAAAGCATGGCGGGGTTCCGCGATGCCTTCATCTTTACCGCAGTCGGCGTGCTCCTGCTGGTCCGGCCGCAGGGCATCCTCGGCGAACGCCCCGACTTCGGAGAGAAATCATGATGATCGAAAGACGCGCGCTCGTCGGCGCGGTGGTGCTCGGGCTGGGCATCGCGGTGGCGGGGTTTCTGGTCTGGGGCTTCGCCGCCCCCTATCATCAGCGCCTGTTCTTCACCTTCCTGGTCAACCTGATCGCCGTGGTGGGCCTCCAGGTGTTCATGGGCAATTCCGACATCACCCATTTCGGCCACGTCGGCTTCATGGGGATCTCGGCCTATGTCACCGCGATCCTCGCCACCCCCGTCGCGGTGAAGCGCTCGGCCCTCGCCTCCGCTCCCTTCGGCGTGAACACGTTCGAGCTTTCCCCCCTTGTCGCCGTGGTCCTCGCGATCCTGGTCACGCTCGCCGTGGCGTTTCTCGTCGGGCTGATGATGGTGCGACAGGCCGGCGTTGCCGCCACGATCGCGACGCTGGCCTTCCTCGTCATCGTGCATGTCGTGGTGATGAACTGGGTCGACCTGACCCGCGGACCGCGCGCCTTCTACGGCATTCCGCCGAAGGCGACCATCGGCTGGGCGGTGGCGACCGCGTTCGGCGCGATCGTCCTGGCCCGAGCGTTCCGCGACTCGAAATGGGGGCTGCAACTGCGCGCTTCTTCAGAGGACGTGGCGGCGGCGAGCGCGGTGGGTGTGCCGATCCGCAAGCTGCGCTTCGCGGCCTGGATGCTCAGCGCCTTCATCATGGCGGTGGCGGGGGCGCTCTTCACGCTCTTCGTCGGCACGATCAGCCCGAAGAGCTTCTATTTCGACCTGACCTTCCTGACCATCGCCATGCTGATCCTGGGCGGGATGCACAGCGTCACCGGCGCGGTGGTGGGCTGCGTCATCGTCACCGCGGGCGTCGAGACGATGCGTTTCCTGGAAAGCGGGCCGGCGGTCGCGGGGATGCAGTTGCCCGAGATGTTCGGCCTGACCGGCTTCTTCCTCGGCCTCGTCATCGTGCTGTCGATGGCGTTCCGGCCGTCGGGCCTGCTCGGCTCGGATGAAATCGACGACATCTGGCACCGCCGGCGCCTGCGCAAGGCCGGCGTCGAGGTGTCGTGATGGCACAGGGCCCCAGGGCCGCTTCCGGGGGGCCCCTCGTCGAACACCCGGCGATGGACGCAAAGGTTCGCGCCGGCAGCTATGCCGATCATGCCGCCTCGAGCTATGACCTTGCCCGGGCGGCCCTGCGCGAAGGGCGCGGCGCGGATGCGGCCGATCTCGCGCGCTATACCGTGCAGGAGGCGCTGGAAGCCTACGAGCTTTTCACCGCCTGGTGCCGTGAAATTCCCGACTTGCTCGCGGCGCGCGGGGTTCCGGCCGCCGTCATCGCGGCAGATGCGGCGCGGCTGGCGTCGCTTTGGGCGGGCGCGGATGGATCGGCCTTCGACGGCGACGCGGGCTGGGTGCGCTACCGCGGGCTGATCGAGGACTACGCCGCCGGCGCCGAGGCGGCGCGGGGCGACCCCGCGCTTCTGGAACAGGCGCGCGCGGTGTGGCGCGACACCCATGACCGGCTCTGCGACGGGGTCTATTTCTGGGTGGACGCGGCAGCGCGCCACCTCGGTGAGGACAGCGTCGGCGAGCTTTGGGACGTGCTGATGCAGCCGATGTATGACTACTACATCCGCTATGACACGGACGTGCACCCCTGGGCGCGCAGCTTCGACCTCCTGATGCACTATGCGCTGGAAGGGCTGCGGGGCCATCTCAGCGGGCCGGGGCGCACGGGCGCCGTCGAGGTGGTCGAGGAGGCGGACCGCTGGGCGCTCCGCTTCGACCCCTGCGGCTCGGGCGGCCGGACGCTGCGCGACGATCCCGACAGCGGCGCAGGCCCGCGGATCGGGCCGCCGTGGAACCTCGGGGTGACGACGAGGCCGCACGACTGGTCGTGGAACAAGGCCGGCATCTGCCTCTACTGCGTCCATTGCTGCCAGCTCAACGAACGGATGCCGATGCGCCGCTTCGGCTACCCGACCCGGGTGGTGGAGCCGCCGGTCTGGCCCGAGGCCCGCGATGGCGGGAAATGCACCTGGTATGTCTACAAGGATCCCGCGCTGGTGCCGGAGGAGGTCTATCGCCGGGTGGGCGCGGTGAAGCCCGGCCGCCTCGGCGGGAAGGCGCAGCGGGACGGCGGCTAGAAAGGCGGAGCGATGGCGACGGGACAGGAAGAGGCCGGGAGTTCGCTTGCCGAACGGGCCGTGGCGGCCATGCAGGCCGGCGAGGCCGACCTGGTGCAGATGGAGATCCCCGACCTCAACGGGGCGCTGCGCGGCAAGTTCGCTGCCGCCGCGAAAGTCGCCGGCGGCGGCAGGAGCGCGATCTGCACCGTGCTCTACCAGATGACGCCGGTCGACGACGTCTGGGAATCGCGCCACAGCTCCTACGACAACGGCTTTCCCGACGTGCTGGCGGTGCCGGACCTTGCCACCGCCCGGGTGCTGCCGTGGCGGCAGGGCATGGGCGCGGTCCTCTACGATGTCGCCTATCCCGACGGCAGGCCCTTTCCCTTGGCGCCGCGCAGCGTGCTCCGGCGGGTGGCGGACCGCTTCGCCGAAACCGGCCTCACGCCGATGTTCGGCGTCGAATACGAGGCCTTCGTCTTCCACGCCGACCGCGAGGCGCAACAGGCGGGCCGCCACCACGACCTGACCTCGATCGGCCGGATGGCCAATGCCTACCGGCTGACCCAGGCCGACGAGGCGCGCGAACTGGGCGCCGAGTTCATCCGCCGGATGCGCGGCATCGGCATCACCGTCGAGGTCTTCCACACCGAACTTGGCCTCGGCGCGGTCGAGTTCGCGATGGCGCCCGCCGGGGCGATGGAGGCGGCCGACAACGCCATCCGCGCCAAGACCTACTTCCGCGAGCTTTGCGCCGAACGCGGGCTGACCGCCACCTTCATGGCGAAGTGGCGCGTCGGCGATTCCGGCTGCGGCGCCCATGTCCACCAGAGCGTCTGGAAGGACGGCAGGAACCTCTTCCACGACCCGGCGACCGGCGGGCTTTCCGAGCTTGGCCAGCGCTATCTGGCCGGGATGCTGGCCGGGCTTTCCGACTGCGGCGTGATCTTCCGCCCCTACGTCAATTCCTTCCGCCGCTTCAACGTCTCTGCCTGGAGCCCGGAGAACGTCTCCTGGGGCCACGACAACCGCAGCGCCGCGCTGCGCGTGATCGCCTATCCCGAGCCCAGGGCCTACCGGATCGAGCACCGGGTGCCCGGCGCCGACGCCAACCCCTACCTGTCGATCGCCGCGATGCTGGCGGCGGGACACCACGGCATCGCGGGCGGCCTCGTGCCGCCGGCGGCCGTCGCGGGCAACGCGCTGAAGGCGCCGGATGCGCCGAGGCTCGCCGGCACGCTCGGCGAGGCGACCGAGGTGTTCGAGCGCTCGGCGCTGGCCCGCGACTGGTTCGGCGACGACTTCGTCGAGCATTTCGCCGCCTCGCGCCGGGCGGAGCTGCAATACTGGAACGACTGGCTGGCGGCGCAGGTCACCAGCTACGAGCTGCTCCGGCATTTCGAGACGAGCTGAGGCCGGGAAGGGAGGCAAGCATGACCGCCTGCATCGTCGGCTGGGCCCATACGCCCTTCGGCAGGCTTCCGGGCGAGACGGTGGAAAGCCTGATCGTGCGCGTGACGCGCGATGCGCTCGACCATGCCGGCATCGGCCCCGGAGAGGTGGACGAGATCGTGCTCGGCCATTTCAACGCCGGCTTCTCGGCCCAGGACTTCACCGCGAGCCTCGTCCTCCAGGCCGACGACGGCTTGCGCTTCACGCCCGCGACACGGGTGGAGAACGCCTGCGCCACCGGCTCGGCCGCCGTCCGGCAGGGCCTCCGCGCCATCGCGGCCAAGGCCGCGCGGGTGGTTCTGGTGGTCGGCGTCGAGAAGATGACCGACACGCCCGGGCCCGAGGTCGGGCAGAACCTGCTCCGCGCCTCCTACCTGGCGGAGGAGGGGGGCACGCCGGGCGGCTTCGCCGGGGTCTTCGGCCGCATCGCCGAGGCCTATTTCCAGCGCCACGGCGACCAGTCCGACGCGCTGGCGCGGATCGCCGCCAAGAACCACAGGAACGGCACCGGCAACCCCTTCGCGCAGATCCGCAAGGATCTCGGCTACGACTTCTGCCGCAGCGAGAGCGAGAAGAATCCCTATGTCGCCGGCCCCCTGAAGCGCACCGACTGCTCGCTCGTCTCCGACGGGGCGGCGGCGCTGGTGCTGGCAGAGACCGCGACCGCGCTCGGGATGCGCCGGGCGGTGGCCTTCCGCGCCAACGAACAGGTGCAGGACTTCCTGCCGATGTCGAAGCGCGACGTGCTGCGCCTCGAGGGCTGCGCCGAGGCCTGGGCGCGCGCGCTCGCCGCGGCGCGGCTGCGGCTGGACGAGCTGTCCTTCGTCGAGACGCACGACTGCTTCACCATCGCCGAGCTGATCGAATACGAGGCGATGGGGCTCGCCCGTCCCGGCGAGGGTGCGCGGGTGGCGCTCGAGGGCCGGACCGAGGCGGGCGGGCCGCTGCCGGTCAATCCTTCCGGCGGGCTGAAGGCCAAGGGCCACCCGATCGGCGCCACCGGCGTTTCCATGCATGTGCTCTCGGCGATGCAGCTTGCCGGCGAGGCGGGCGGCATCCAGGTCCGCGACGCGACGCTCGCCGGCATCTTCAACATGGGCGGCGTCGCCGTCGCCAACTACGTCTCGATCCTCGAAAGGGTGAAATGACCACGAAGCGGTGGGCGGCGGTCCGATGCGCCGCGGCCGCGCTCAACCCCGGGCCCTCAGCGCGAAGACCGCCGTCATCCCGACCCCCACGAGCGCGATCAGCCCGCGCAGCACCGGGCGCGGCAGGAGCCGGGCCGCCGGCGCCCCCGCATAGCCGCCCGCCGTGGATGCCGCCATCATCAGCACGGCCTGCGGCCAGACCACCAGCCCCGCCACGGCGAACGCCGCCACCGAAATCGCCGAGAGAACGAACGAGAGGCCGTTCTTCAGGCCGTTCATCTCGTAGAGGTCGCTCATGCCCCAGATCGAGAAGAGCGCGAGCAGCATGATCCCGAGCCCGCCGTTGAAATAGCCGCCATAGAGGCTGACGAGGAAAAGCCCCGCCGCCCCTTCGCCGGTGGCAAGGCCCGAGACGAGCCGGCGCAGGCGGTCGCCGAACAGGAACACCAGTGTCGCGAACAACAGGAGCGCCGGCACGATCCTCGAGAACATCTCGTTCGACGACACCATCAACAGAAGAGACCCGGCGAGCCCGCCCGCCAGCGTCACCGCCGCCAGCCGACCCAGGCGCGCACGGTGCACGCGGCCGAGTTCCCGGCGGAAGCCCAGCGCGCCGGCGAGATAGCCGGGAAACACCGCCACCGCACTGGTGGCGTTGGCCGCGACGGGCGGGATGCCGGTAAGGACGAGGGCGGGAAAGGTCAGGAACGTGCCCCCGCCCGCCACCGTGTTCAGCATCCCCGCCCCGAAAGCGGCGGCAGCGAGGATGGTCCAGTCGAACAGCGTCATCGCCCTGCCCTCAGGCCGCCGGGGCGTCCGCCTCGGGCGGGGACACCGACAGCACCGTCAGTTCCCGCGTCTCGCCCATCCGGGTTTCCCAGGGGAAACGCGCCCCCGCCGCCAGACCGAGCAGGGCCACGCCGATCGGCGTCATGACTGAGGCGCGGCCCGCCGCGATGTCGGCGTCCTCGGGCCAGACGAGGGTGATGGTCTGGTCGCGGCCGGTCGCCTCGTCCCGATAGGTGATGGTGCTGCCGATGCCGGCCACGTCGGCGCCGACTTTCGCGGCCGGAACGATGCGCGCGCGGGCCAACTCGTCGAGAAGCCGGCCCGCCAGATCGGGGCTGCGCGCCATCATGCCCTCGGCCAAGCCTTCGAGGCGGTCGAGGGTTTCGCGGGCGATTGTCACTTGCGGGCGGGCTTTGCGGGCCATGAACTTGTCCTCTTCGGTGGTGGTGCGGCTTGACCGGGGCCGGATGCCCCCGCGGTCGACAGCGTCTTTTCGTGAAAAGCCCCGGGCGACGGGTCAGCGAAGGCAAGCCTCTGCCCGGGGCAGAGAGCGCGTCAGCAGGATCCCGGCGCGATGCCGGACCCTGCGGGGGGAAAAGACCGTGGCCATGCGGCGACCATAAGCCGATCTCCGGGGAATAGTCCAGCACGGTCGCGCCCGGACCCGGGCGCGTGTCCGCCGGGCTGGCGATCGCGCCATCGCGGGAGCCGCCGTTTCAGCCCGGCGGAACCGGTCTCATCGCAGGGCGAAAGCGGTGCGGCGGGCGGTCTCCTCGACGGCCATGTGCAGCGACCGGGCGATGCGCTCGGCCCGTTCGATCACGAGTGCGGCGCCTTCGGGCGGGCAGAGCTCGTCCGCGGTCTGGCGGAAGAGCGCCAGCCATCGGTCGAAATGCGCCCAGTTGACCGGCAGCGTCGCGTGGGCGGGCATCGGCGCCCCGTGATAGCGCCCGGTCATCAGCGCCACCGAGGACCAGAAGGCCACCATGCGGTCCAGATGCGCGGGCCAGTCGGCGATACGGTCGGCGAAGATCGGCCCCAGAACCTCATCCGCCCGCACCCGGGAATAGAAGCCGTGCACGAGCGCCGTCAGGATCATCTCGTCAAGCCCGGTCTGGGCCATCAGCGCTGCGGTGATCTCCGGCCTGGCAGAGGAAACGGACGTTTGGGCTCCTGACATCGGGAAGACTCCGGTTGTGACTTGCAATCCTGTCTAGGTCTGTTAATTGGTATTGTAAATACCGATTCAAATCACCTGCGATGCCGCCGGCGTCGCGAGGGTTCGCGCCGAGCTTCGGCCGGACCTGAAGGGGCGCTTTCCGAAAGACCCGGAGGGGACATGCGCGCATCGCTGACGATGGCAGAACGGAAGACAGGGCTGGGCCTTGCGGCGGCGCTCGCGCTGCTCGGGCTCGTCATGGCCGCGGCGGCGCGCCAGGGCGCGATGGCGGTGCATGGCGCGATGGCGCTGGCGCTCGGCCTCGTGCTGGTGTTCCGGCTCGGCGCCGCGCTCTACGACGCTCCCGCCGCGATCCCCGACCGGCAGGGCCGCTACGACGACGCGCCCACCCGCTTCGGCATCGTCATGACGCTCGTCTGGGCGATGATCGGCATGGCCGCCGGCGTCTGGGTGGCGGCGCTTCTCTACTGGCCCGAGGCGACGCCCTTGTGGCCGGCGACGAGCTTCGGCCGGCTGCGGCCCGTGCACACGACCGCGATCATCTTCGGCTTCGGCGGCAACGCGCTCATTGCCACCTCGTTCCATGTCCTGCAACGGACCTCGCGGGCGCGGCTCGCCGATGCGCTCAGCCCCTGGGTGGTGCTGATCGGCTTCAACCTCTTCTGCGCCTGGGCGGTGACCGGCTACCTGATGGGCTCGACCCAGTCCAAGGAATATGCCGAGGCCGAATGGTATGCCGACCTCTGGCTGGTCGCGGTCTGGCTGGTCTATTTCGCGCTCTACATCCGAACGCTGGCGCGACGGGCGGAGCCGCATATCTACGTCGCCAACTGGTATTACATGGCCTTCATCCTGGTGGTGGCGATCCTGCACATCGTCAACAACATCGCGCTCCCCGTCAGCCTCGCGGGGGCGCGGAGCTTCCCGGTCTGGGCCGGGGTGCAGGATGCGATGATCCAGTGGTGGTATGGCCACAACGCGGTCGCCTTCTTCCTGACCGCCGGCTTCCTCGGCATGCTCTACTACTTCCTGCCCGTCCGCTCCGGCCGGCCGATCTGGTCCTACCGGCTCTCGATCCTCAGCTTCTGGGGGATCGTCTTCTTCTACATCTGGGTCGGCTCGCACCACCTGCACTATACCGCCCTGCCCTACTGGGTGCAGACGCTGGGCATGACCTTCTCGGTGATGCTGCTGGTGCCCTCCTGGGCCTCCGCCGGCAACGCCATCGCCACGCTGAACGGCGCCTGGCACAAGGTGCGCGACGACGCGACGCTGCGCTTCATGTTCGTGGCCGCCGTCTTCTACGGGCTTTCGACCTTCGAGGGCTCGTTCCTCGCCATCCGCCCGGTCAACTCGCTCAGCCACTATACCGACTGGACGGTGGGCCATGTCCATTCCGGCACGCTCGGCTGGGTCGCCATGATCATCTTCGGCGCGCTCTACACGCTGGTGCCGCAGCTTTCCGGGCGCGAGGCGATGGCCTGGCCGCGGGCGGTCGAATGGCACTTCTGGCTCGCCGTCACCGGAACGCTCGTCTACGTCGTCTCGATGTGGAACGCGGGCATCACGCAAGGTCTGATGTGGCGCACCTACGACGACAGCGGCGCGCTCAGCTACAGCTTCCTGCAATCGGTGCAGGCGATGGCGCCCTACTACCTGCTCAGGGCGATCGGCGGCGCGATGTTCCTGACCGGCGCGGCGATCTGCGCGCTGAACTGCCGGGCGACGATGCGCGCGGCGCCGGCCGGCGCCGGGGCCCGCGACCGCCCCCTCACCTTGCAACCGGCGGAGTAGGCCCATGCCGCTGAGGCTGCACTACAACCTCGAAAAGCTCTCGATGGGCCTCGTCGCCGCGATCATCGTCGCCGCCTCGATCGGCGGGCTGGTCGAGATCGCGCCGCTCTTCACCATCGACGAGACGGTGGCGGTGCCAAAGGATCTGCGCCCGCTCACGCCGCTGGAACTCGCCGGGCGGGAAATCTACATCCGCGAGGGCTGCTATGCCTGCCACAGCCAGATGGTGCGCAGCCTTGCCGACGAGATCGACCGCTACGGCCCCTATTCGCTGGCCGGGGAAAGCGCGTATGATCACCCGATGCTCTGGGGGTCGAAGCGCACCGGGCCGGACCTCGCGCGGCTGGGCGGCAAGTATTCCGACCGCTGGCATGTCGACCACCTGACCGACCCGCGCGCGGTGGTGCCGGCCTCGATCATGCCGGCCTACCCCTGGCTCGCCCGGCCGCTGGAGACCGGGAACCTCGGGCCCGAGCTTGCCACGCTCGCGCGGCTCGGCGTGCCCTACGACCCAGGCATGATCGCCAATGCCGCGGCCGACGCGCTGGCGCAGGCCCGGCCGGATTCGCCCGGGGCGGAGGCGGCGCGCGGCCGCTACGGCGAACGCTTCGCGGCGCGGGATTTCGACGGCAACCCGGCGGAGCTGACCGAGATGGACGCGCTGGTGGCCTACCTGCAATCGCTCGGCACCCAGACGCGGGCGCCCTACGAGGTTCTGGCGGAGGGCATCGAATGAGCCACGACCTTCTGGTCTACATCGCCAAGGCTTTCGGCCCGATCTGGATGGGCGGGTTCCTCCTTGTCGTGCTGATCCGCGCCTACAGCCCCGGCCGCCGCGCCGCCCACGACCGCGCGGCGCGCTCGATCCTGCTGCCCGACGACGGGGAGGGACCGAGATGAGCCCGTCCGGGGGACATGAGCGCGAGGTCGATCCGGTCACCGGCTACGACACCACCGGGCACGACTGGAACGGCATCCGCGAACTCAACACGCCCTTTCCGAAGATCGTGCTCGTCTTCCTGCTCGCCACCGTCCTCTATTCGGTGGTGGCCTGGATCCTGCTGCCCGCCTGGCCCACCGGGCGCGACCACACCCGCGGGCTTCTCGGGCTCGACCAGGGGCAGGTCGCGGTGAAGGGCTTCGCGGCGCTCGACGGCCGGCGGCAGGGCTGGCTGGCGCGGTTCGACCAGCCCGACTTCGCTGCCCTCGCCGCCGACCCCGTGCTGATGGCCGCGGCGATGCCGGCGGCGGCGCGGCTTTTCGGCGACAACTGCGCCGCCTGCCACGGCACCGGCGGCCGCGGCGGGCCGGGCTTTCCGGTGCTGGCCGACCGCTACTGGCTCTGGGGCGGCGACCCGGAGACGGTGGCAGAGACGATCCGTGTGGGGATCAATTCCACAGACGCCGACACACGCTATGCCGAAATGCCCAGCTTCGCCGGGCTGCCGCGGGAGGACCGCGCGACGCTGGCCCGCCATGTCGCCGGCCTGCCTTCCGGTGTGGCGGAAAAGGACGGCCCCGCGGCCGCGCTCTTTGCCGACAACTGCGCGGCCTGTCACGGCGATGCCGGTGACGGCGGGCTGATGAACGGCGCACCTTCGCTCACCGACGCCGCGACGATCTACGGCCAGGACGAAGCCACGGTCGCGCAGACGCTGAAGACGGGACGGAAAGGAGAGATGCCGTCCTGGGCGCCGCGGCTGAGCGCGGCCGAGATCAACCTCCTTGCGCTCTACGTGACGCGGCTCGGCGGCGGAGAGGACGGGCAATGACCGGGCGGGCGCAAAGGCGGGCGGCGATCGCCGGGGTGGCGCTGGTGGTCGGCCTGTTCCTCGGCGCCAACGCCCACCTGCTTGCGGTCGCCATCGGATCGCAACCAGAATGCGTCGCCCGCGGCGCCGCGATGCCCGCGAAACCGGCCTGCTGAGGAGACGAGGACCATGTTCGAACCGCTGCCGACGCTTCGTCCACCCTCCCGCCCCGACCCGGCCTGGGCCCGCCACCTTCCCGCCCGTGCCGCTGTCGACTGGCTGGCCCGCGGCTGGGCCGACCTGCGGGCCGATCCCGGCCCGAGCCTTGCCTACGGCGCCGCGCTCGGCGCGCTCTCGTACGCGCTTCTCTTTGCGCTGCACGCCTTCGGGCTTCTCTATCTGGCCCTGCCGGCGGTTTCGGGCTTCCTGATCGTCGGTCCGTTCCTGGCGATCGGGCTTTACGAGAAGAGCCGACGGCGGGCGGCGGGCGGGCGGGCGTCGCTTGCCGACATGGTGGCGCTCAGCCCCGCATCGGGCGGGCAACTGGCCTATGCGGGCCTCTTTCTCGGCCTGCTCGTCCTCTTCTGGCTCCGGGCCGCGGACCTGCTCTATGCACTCTTCTTCGGCCTCACCCCCTTCCCCGGCGCAGAGGAAGCGTTGACCAACGCCTTCACCACGCCCCGGGGATGGACGCTGATCGCGACAGGCACGCTGGTGGGCGGGCTGTTCGCAGCCTTCGCCTTCGCGGTCAGCGTCTTTTCCATTCCGATGCTCGTCTCCACCCGGCGCGACGCGCTGACGGCGATGGGCACGAGCCTTGCGATGACGGTGCAGAACCTGCGCCCGATGCTCGCCTGGGGCGCCATCGTCACCCTGGGGCTCGCCGTCTCGGCGCTGACCGGGCTTGTGGCGCTCGTCGTCGTCTTCCCCGTCCTCGGGCATGGCACCTGGCACGCCTGGCGGGCTATCGCGGCGGGGACAGGATGAATATCTTCTTCCTGATCCCGCTGTCGCTCGGGTTGGGCCTGATCGGGCTTGCGAGCTTTGCCTGGGCGCTGCGCACCGGCCAGTTCGACGACCCCGAGGGCGACGCCTGGCGGATCCTGACGATACCACCGGAACCGAAAGGAAACGAAGATGACGACATGGCTTCCCAGCCTGATCACAGCGACACCGGCCGAAGGCTATGACCTTGCCGTGAAGCTCTCGCGCTATGCGGTAAAGCTGACCCAGCCCGACGCCGCCGTCCGCGACCGGGTGCGCCCGGAATATGCCGAGGACGCCGATGCGCTGATCGCGATCAGCCAGGTCGTGGCGACCCATTTCGCCACCGTCGCGGCGGCCAACGGCTACTGGCGACAAGTGCCGTGACCCGGGTCGAGCGCGACGGCGAGGGGTTCGTCGTCGATGCCGCGCTGGTGGCGGAAATCCTCGGCCTCTCCGTCGCCGAGGTGCGGGAGGGGATGCGCGAGGGCGCCATCGCCACCCGCTGCGAGGAAGGCCAGGGCAGCGACGCCGGGCGCTGGCGGCTGACCTTCCAGCACGGCGGGATGGCGCGGCGGCTGGTGATCGACGAGAACGGCACCATCCTGCGCCGGTCGGCCTTTCCCCTCCGCAGCCCCGCGGCGCCGGGCAGTTCCTCAGGCTGACCGCAGGCTCTCCGCCGCCGCTTCCGGCGCGACGAGGTGGCCGCCGCCGACATCGGCCAGCGCCACGCGCGCCGGCCCCTGCCCCCGCGGCCAGACCGGGCTCGGGATCTCGCCGGCGAGCCGCGGCGTGACGGCGCGCGGGCGGCGCGGGTCGGGCACCGGCACCGCGGCCAGAAGGCGGCGGGTGTAGCTGTGGCGCGGATCGCCGAAAAGCTGCGCGCGCGTCCCCATCTCGACGATCTGGCCCAGATACATCACCGCGATCCGGTCCGAGATGTTCTCGACCACCGCCATGTCGTGGCTGATGAAGAGATAGCTCACCCCCGTCTCCTTCTGGAGATCGCGCAGGAGGTCGAGCACCCGCGCCTGGATCGACACGTCGAGCGCGGCGACGCTTTCGTCGCAGACGATCAGCCGGGGCTTCAGCGCCAGCGCCCGGGCGATGCAGATGCGCTGGCGCTGGCCGCCGGAGAACTGATGCGGGTAGCGCCGTGCCGCCGCGGCCGGCAGGTCCACCCGCTCCAGGAGGTCGCGGACGCGGGCGCGTTGCTCTTCGGGGGTGCCGATCCGATGGATGACCAGCGGCTCGCGGATCAGCTCGCCCACCGTCATGCGGGAATCGAGCGCCGCCATCGGGTCCTGGAACACGATCTGGAGATCGCGGCGCAGCGCCTTGCGCCCGGCGCCGTCCAGCTCCCCCGGCAGCTTGCCGCCGATCTCGATCCGCCCCGAATGCGGCACCAGCCCGACCAGCGCCTTGGCGAGGGTGGACTTGCCGCAGCCGCTTTCGCCGACGAGCGAGAGGGTTTCGGCCCGAAGCACCTCGAACGAGACGTGTTCGACGGCATGGACCTGCGCGGTGACACGGCCGAAGGGGCCGGCGCGGACCGGGAACCGCACCGACACGTCGTCGAAGCGCACCAGCACCTCGCGCGCAGCCGGTGCCGGGCGCGGCGGGCCGCCGCCGATCCGCGGCACCGCGGCCAGAAGCTCGCGCGTGTAGGCGTCGCGCGGGGCGTCGAACAGGTCGACGGTGGCGGCGCTTTCAACCTCGCGGCCGTCGCGCATGACGATGACGCGGTCGGCCATCTCGGCCACCACGCCCATGTCGTGGGTGATCAGGATCACCGCAGTGGACAGGTCGCGCCGGAGATCGCGCAGGAGGTCCAGCACCTCGCGCTGCACCGTGACGTCGAGCGCGGTGGTGGGTTCGTCGGCGATCAGCACGTCGGGGCGCAGCACCAGCGCCATCGCGATCATCGCGCGCTGGCGCATGCCGCCGGAAAGCTCGTGCGGATACTGGTCCAGCCGCCGCTCGGGCTGCGACAGGCGCACCGACCGCAACGCCGCCAGCGCCCGGGCGCGGGCCTCGGCGGCGGGCACCGGGTCGTGCGCGCGGATCGCCTCGGTCAGTTGCCGGCCGATCGTCATCACCGGGTTCAGCGCCGTCATCGGCTCCTGGAAGATCATGGCGATGCGGGCGCCGCGCAGCGCCTGCATCCGCGATTCGGGCAGGGTCGTCAGCTCGGTCCCGCCCAGCCGGACCGAGCCCGCCGTCACCCGCACCGCCGGCTGCGGCAGAAGCCCCATCATCGCCAGCGCGGTGATCGACTTGCCCGAGCCGCTTTCCCCCGCGATGGCCAGCGTTTCCCCCCGGCGCAGGTCGAAGGAAAGGCCGCGCAGCAGCGGCACCGGCCCGGTCTCCGAGCGGGCGGCGACATGCAGGTCGCGCACCGACAGGACGATCTCGGGCGCCGCGCCATCTGGCGCAGGGGAACGCGGTTCGGGCGGCGTCATTCGAACACGGACCGGGGGACGTAGAAGCTGACCACCACGTTGGGCATGTCGACGATTTCCGAAATCCTCAGATCGCCGCAGGTGGACACCAGCATGTAGGCATCGACCGGGTCGAGCTTCTGCGTGGCGCAGAGAAGGTCGATCATGTTCGCCACCGCCTCCCGCGCCGCCGCCCAGAGATCGGGGCCGATCCCGGTGGTGGCCTCGTAGCCCTTCGCGTCGAGGTGCCGGGTGACCGGGCCGGGCGTGGTGAAGCGCGGGGTCTTCAGCGGCTGGCCCCGGACCACGTCCAGCGTCAGGACCACGTCGAACGGGCTTTCGATCGCCGTGCCGCAGACCTCGCCGTCGCCCTGCGCCGCATGGGTGTCGCCGACACTGAAGAGCGCGCCCTCCACCTCCACCGGCAAGTAGAGCACGGTTCCCGCCGACAGGTCGCGGATGTCCATGTTGCCGCCCATCCGCCGCGGCGGAACCACCGAATGATGGCCCGCCTCGGCCGGGGCGTTGCCGATGGTTCCGGCGAAGGGCTTCAGCGGCACACGGGCCGCCTTGCCGTAAAGCGCCGGCGCCATGACCGAGGCGTCGAACTTCCAGACGTGGAGCGCGGGTTCGGTGAACTGGTCGGCGAGGAGGCCGAAGCCCGGGATGTTCGCCGTCCAGCCGAAGCCGGCGCCCTCGCGTTCCTGCGGGGTGAAGCCCTCGATGGTGACCTTCAGCACGTCGCCGGGCCTGGCGCCGTCGACGAAGACGGGGCCCGAGACCGGGTTGATCTTGCCGAAGTCCAGTGCCCCCACGTCGGCGACGGTGGAGCGGGGGCCAAGCTGGCCCCCGGAACTGTCGAGACACTGGAACAGGATCGTCTCCCCCGGCGCCGCCCTCAGCGCCGGGGCGAAGGAATTGTCCCAGCCGAAATGGTGGCTCCGGGCATGGATCGTATGGTTGCAGTGCTTGCACATCGCGCCCGCTCACTCCTTGATGAAGACGTAGTCGTAGTTGACCGGGATCGAGACCGGATCGACGTAGAGCGCGTCAGCCCCGCCCATCCGGGCGGATTTCATGGTGAAGCGCTGCTCGTTGAAGACCGGCGCCCAGGGCGCGTCCTCCATCACCGCCATGTAGATGTCGGACCACATCTTCAGCCGGTCCTCCGCCTTCGCCGGATCGACGATGGAATCGGCCTCGGCCGCCTTGGCGTCGAGCGCCTCGTTGCAGTATTTCGCCCAGTTCCAGCCGCCCTCCACCGCGCCGCCGCAGCCGAGGATCGGGCCGTAGAAGTTGGCCGGGTCGG
The DNA here is from genome assembly GCA_039808285.1 of Paracoccaceae bacterium. Classification (GTDB taxonomy): domain Bacteria; phylum Pseudomonadota; class Alphaproteobacteria; order Rhodobacterales; family Rhodobacteraceae; genus Albidovulum. Next base: position 10,520 of record JBDHSQ010000027.1, on the reverse strand, counting down.
GGAAGTCGGCGATCCAGGCCATGCCGCCCGACCAGATCATCGGCGCGGTGCCGGCGCCGCCGGCCTCGATCACGTTGGCCTGCGCCAGCGACTTGATCGCCGCGTCGATGCCGATCGCCTTCAGATCCTGCTGGATCGCCTGGGCGATGCGCGGGTTGGGGTCGGTGTTCATCGCGTAAAGCTCGGTGGTGAAGCCCTCCGCGTAACCCGCGTCGGCCAGGAGCTTCTTCGCCCCCTCCGGGTCGTAGGGATAGCCGGCGTAATCCTTGGTGTAGCCCGGCATCGTCGGCGGCAGCGGCTGGCTGGCGGGAACCGCGCGGCCGTTGATCACCTGGACGATCCGGTCCTTGTTGATCGCCATGTTCACCGCGCGGCGCACCTCTGGCTTGTCGAAGGGGGGCTGGGTCACGTTCATCGTGACATAGCCGGTGTGGAGCTGGCCGCCCTCGACCACCAGCGCCTTCTGCGCCGGATCGGACATCACCTCGACGAACTTCGCCGGCGGGATGCCGTCGCCCGGCACGTCCACCTCGCCGTTCTGGGCGCGCAGCAGCGCCACCACCGGCTCCTGCCCGACCTCGACGGTGAAGCTGTCGAGATAGGGCACGCCCTCGATCCAGTAGTCGGGGTTCCTCTCGAACACCAGCCGCTGGCCCAGCGTCCATTCGGTCAGCCGGAAGGCGCCGGTGCCCACGGGCTTCTTGCCGAAATCGGCGCCCTCGGCCTCCACCACCTCCTTCGGCACGACGAAGGAGAAGTTGAGCGCCATGACATGGAGGAAGGTCGCGTCGGGGCGAGACAGCTTGAAGACCACGGTCTGCGCATCCGGCGCCGAGAGGCCCGAAAGCCCTTCGGCAGTGCCGGCGGCGGCGGCGTCGAAGCCCTCGATCATCGCGAAGAAGCCCTGACCCGGCGACTGGGTGGCGGGGTTGACCACGCGGTTGATCGACCACACCACATCCTCCGAGGTCATCTCGCGGCCGTTGTGGAACTTGACGCCGGGGCGCAGGTGGAAGGTGTAGGTCAGCCCGTCCTCCGACAGGTCGTAGCTTTCGGCAAGGCCGGGGCGCAGCACGGTGGTGCCGGGCTCGTAGTCCATCAGCCCGTCGAAGACCGACTTGATCATCGACCAGTTCTGCCAGTCGTAACCGATCGCGGGGTCGAGCGTCGCCACATCGTCCTTGTAGGTGACGATCATGTTGCCGCCGTGCTTCGGCTCGGCGTCCTGGGCGAAGCCGGGAAGCGCGATCAGCGCGGCGAGGGCGGTGGACAGGGCCAGTCTTTTCATCTTCTCTCTCTCCCGTTGGTTGGTTGGTTCAGCGGATGCGGATGCGCGGGTCGATCACCGGCGCGACGAGATCGGCCAAGAGGTTGCCGATGACGATGGCAAGGGCCGAGACCAGGGTGACGCCCATGATGATCGGGATGTCGACGCGCTGGATCGCCTGCCAGGCGAGCTGGCCGATGCCAGGCCAGCCGAACACGCTTTCGACCACGACGATGCCCGACATGAACATGCCGATGTCGATGCCGATCATGGCCACGATCGGCAGGATCGCGTTGGGCAGCGCGTGGCCCAGCACCACCCGCGCCCGGCCGAGCCCCTTGGCCCGCGCGGTGCGGATGAAATCGGCGCGCAGCACGTCGAGCATCGACGAGCGCATGATCCGCGAATACCAGCCTGACCCGAGGATGCCGAGCGTCAGCGCCGGCAGCACCAGATGCGCCGGCGTGCCGTAGCCGCCGATCGGGAACCAGCCGAGCCGCACCGCGAAGACGTAGAGCAAGAGCAGCGCCACCACGAACTGCGGCGCGGAGACGGTGACGAAGCTCGACAGCATCAACGTGTTGTCGAGCGCCTTGCCGCGGTTGAGCGCGGCGATCACGCCGAGCGTCAGGCCGATCACCAGCTCGCAGAGGATCGCCGCGACCATCAGCAGGAGCGTGGCCGGAAGGCGCGAGAGGAGCAGGTCGGCCACCTCGGTCTTCTGGAGATAGGAGCGGCCGAAGTCGCCCTGCACGAGGTTCCCCAGGTAGCGGCCGTATTGCACCAGGAACGGCTGGTCGAGGCCGAGCTGGCGGCGGATGCTTTCCACCGTCTCGGCGGTGGCCGAGCGGCCGGCGATCTGGCGCACCGGGTCGGCCGGCAGGACGTAGAGCAGCAGGAAGGTGATGAAGGACACCCCCAGAAGGATCAGCGCGGACTGGACGAGGCGGCGGGCGATGTAGGAAAGCATCAATCGCGCCCCTGCTGGGTGGGATCGAGGATGTCGCGCAGCGCGTCGCCGACGAGGTTGAAGCCGAGCGCCAGCGCGAGGATCGCCGCGCCGGGGATGAAGACGAGCCAGGGCGCGGTCTGGAAATAGGTCTGGTTCTCGAAGATGATGTTGCCCCAGGAGGGGGTCGGCGGCTGCACCCCGACGCCGAGGTAGCTGAGCGTCGCCTCGAGGAGCACCGTGGTCGAGATGCCGAGCGTGCCCCAGACGATCAGCGTCGGCACCAGATGCGGCAGGATGTGGCGGAAGAGGATGCGCCCGTGCCCCGCGCCGAGCGTCCTTTCGGCGGCGATGAAGTCGCGTTCGGCGAGTGAGGAGGTCTGGGTGAAGATCACCCGCGCGGTCTGCACCCAGTTCACGAAGGCGATCACCATCGCCACGATCCAGAGCGAGGGCGAGAAGATCGCGGCGAGGCAGATCGCCAGCAGGAGCGCCGGGAAGGCCATCATCAGGTCGGTGAAGCGCATCAGCACCGCGCCGGCGAGGCCGCGGAAATAGCCCGCGGCGACGCCGACCAGCGTGCCGATGACCAGCGCGGTGCCGTTGGCGACGATGCCGATGACCAGCGAGGTCCGCGCGCCGAACAGCAGACGCGAGAAGAGGTCGCGCCCCAGAAGATCGGTGCCGAACCAGAACATCGCACCGGGCGGGAGCGGCGCGCCCTCGATCGTCAGCCCGTCGAAATGCTGCTCGTTCGGGTCATAGGGGGCGATCCAGGGGGCAAGGACCGCACCGGCAAGGCACAGCGCGATGACCGCAAGACCCGTCAGCGCCAGCTTGCGCCGGGCCAGCCGCCGCCAGAGCGACGGGGAGGTTTCAGACAGCGCCGCCGGCTCAGGCGAGGTCGAGGCGTTTGCCGTCATCGGACCGTCCTTCGCCGGAATGGGTAGCCACCAGCCGCTCGGCGGCCTCCTCGATGGTGACGCGCCAGGCCATCGCTGTCTGGCGCAGAAGCTCATAGGCTTCCCCCTGGCTCTTGCCGCGCAGGACGAAGATCATCACCGCCTGGACGACGGTCTGCCGCGCCGACAGGCGCGATTCCAGGTCGGCGATCCGGGCCACCGCCTCGTTGGTGCGGTCGAAGTTGCTGCGCGCGACCAGAAGGGCCGCATAGACGCCCTTGCCGCCCACCGGCTTGAGAAGCTGCGCATGCGCCCCCATCGCCATCGCCCAGCGCAGCCGCCCCGGCGCCTCGGATGCGATCAGCGCGATCATCGGCATCGGCGCGGCTCCGGCCGCCCAGGGAAACTGCGCCTCGTGCGCCATGTCCGCATCGTAGAACACGAAATCCGACGCCACCGCCTCGGCCGGAAGCTCGGGCCAGGCCTCGCGCACCTCGAGCCCGATGACATGCAGTTGCCGCGCGAGCGGCTGGATCGCCGGATGCGGACGGTGAAGGACGAAGGCCCGCGCGCCGCCCAGATGTCCGGTGCGCATCCGCATCAGGACACCACTTTCAGCATCGGCCGGGCAAGCGGCGCCCGGTCGCGGCGGCTCAGGTAGGGATCGGCGGCGATCTCGGGCAGCCGCAGGACTTCGCGGAACCGGCCGCCGCGCAACTGGGCGATGACCACGGGCTGGCGGGCGTGCTGGGTGTCGGGATCAAGTCGCGACGGGCGCCCCTGCCGGGCGGCCCCAGCGAGGAGTTGTGCCAGCGGAAGCGTCTCGCCTCCCGCGTTGCCGCGCAGCAGCCGGGCAAGTTCGTGGACCGCCAGTCGCGAGGTTTCCGCGAACGAGCCGAGCCCGCCTGCCGCCGCCTCGAAATACGGGCCGGCGGAATAGAGCCCTTCCGCCGCCGCCCCGGCCGCGCCGATCTCGACCTCGGTGAAATTGCACGACAGGACCGGCAGGGCGCAGGCTTCCCCCAGGTCCGCGCGCAGTCCGGCGACCCGCGCAAGGAAGGTGTAGGAACTTTCCCCGATCAGCGAATTGACGATGAAATCGGGCCGCAGCGCCCGGATTTCGGCGACCAGGTGGTCGAGTTCCGTGTCGCCGATGGCAAGATACCGGTCCGACAGGATCTCTCCGCCGGCCGCGCCGATCCGCTCGCGGGCGATCTGGGCGATTTCCCAGCCCCAGATGTAGTTCGACCCCACCAGCGCGGCGCGGCGCCCGAAGGTCGGCATCGCCCAGTCCAGCAGCGGCAGAAGGTGCTGGTTCGGGCAGGAATGCATGTAGGCCACCTGTTCGGAGGCCTCGAACCCCTCATAGGGCGCGCAGTACCACAGCACGCCGTCCAGCCGCTCCAGTTCCGGTATCACCTCCTTGCGGCTCGACGAGGTGAGGCAGCCGAAGACGTGCCGCACCCCCGCGTTCCGCAGCATGTCGCGGCAGAGAGGCGCATACCGGTCCAGGCGGCCCTCGGGATCGCTTTCGACGACAGAGAAGGCGACATCGAACGCGGCGTCGGCATTCACCTCGGCCACGCCCCTGAGAACGCCGGACCGCGCCGCCCTGCCGAGCACCGCGTAAGGCCCGCGCGCGGAATGGAGAACGCCGATGCTGAGGTTCCGCTTCATCCCCGATCCAAAACCGAAAGGCCCCGCACCGATCCGCGCCCTTTGCGATCGGTCCGAGGCCTGCATGCCGCTATTTCATGAAAGCGTAGCAGGTCGGTCGCGGCCGCGCCAGTCCGGAATCGAGGCGTTCCGCGATCGGATGCCGCCTTGCCACCGGCTGGCGAAGCCGATGCGACGGAAACGCCCCGCGCCGCCGTTCAAGACGAATCCACTCGGTTTTTCCCGCGCCGCCGGATAAGAGGGTGTCATGGGTCTCACGCAGCTTGTCCGATCTCCGGCGTGTGTCATCGCCGCCCTCGCGGCCCTCGCCCTTCCCGCGGCTGCGCAGCAGGGCGCAACCGGCTCCGGCGGGCAGGAGGGGCCGACCGCGGTGGGGGTGATCACGCTCGAACCCGCGCGGGTTCCCTACACCGTCACCGTGCCGGGCCGGGCCGTCGCCTTCGAGCAGGTGGACATCCGCCCGCGCGTCGCCGGCGTGATCTCGGAAATCCTCTACCACCCGGGGCGGCCGGTGAGTGTCGGCGATCCGCTGTTCCGCATCGACGGCGACACCTACGCGGCCGACCTCAAGGCGGCCGAGGCCTCGGTCGCGGGCGCGCGCGCCGCGGTTGCCGCCGCCGAGGCGACGCTCACCCGCTACCAGCAGCTTGAGAACCGCAGCGTGACGGTCGAGGACGTCGACAGCGCCCGCGTCAAGGCAGCCGAGGCCGAGGCGACGCTGAGCGCGGCGGAGGCGGCGCGCGACCTCGCCCGGCTCAATCTCGAGCGGACCGAAATCCTCAGCCCGATCTCGGGCGTCCCGGATGTGGCCACGGTTTCGGTCGGCGCGATCATCACCGCGAACCAGAGCGAGGCGCTGACCACGGTCACCCGGCTCGACCCGATCTATGTCGACATCGAGGAATCGAGCCGCCGCATCCAGGAAACCCGCGACCGTTTCGAGGCCGGCACCCTGACCCCGGGCAGCGACGCGGGCTTCGCCCTGACGCTCGAGACCGGCAGAACCTACGACCGCAGGGGCGAGCTTGTCGCGCCCGGCGTGTCGGTCTCCACCACCACCGGGACGACGGCGCTCAGGCTGAAATTCGACAACCCCGACCACGCCATCCTGCCCGGCCAGTTCCTGCGGGTGAAGATGACGCTGGGCACCACGACCGCGCTTCTGGTCCCGCAGCGCGCCACCTCGCGCGGCTCCGACGGCAGCCTCACCGCCTTCGTGGCGGTCGCGGGCAAGGCAGAGCAGCGCACCCTTGTCGAATCCGGGAGCTACCAGAACGCCTGGATCGTGGTCGAGGGCGTGCGGGCGGGCGAGAACCTCATCGTCGACGGGCGGACCAACCTTTCCGAGGGCGCCGAGGTCAGCACCGTGCCGGTGACGATCTCGCCCGAAGGCGTCGTGGAGGATGCCGCCGAGGCCAAGGCCGATACCGCCGCAACCGCCCCTGCCCCTGCCGCCGGGAGCAACTAGGCATGGGCACGTTCTTCATCGGCCGCCCGGTCTTTGCCTGGGTGCTGTCGCTGATGGTGATGCTGGCAGGCGCGGCCGCCTTCCTCGTCCTGCCGGTGCAGCAATACCCCGACATCGCCCCGACCACCGTCAGCATCTCGGCCCGCTATCCCGGCGCCACCGCCAGCGCGGTGCAGAACTCCGTCACCCGGGTGATCGAGGAAAGCCTGACCGGGCTCGACGGCATGCTCTACATGGAAAGCGGCTCGCGCCTCGGCAATGCGTCGATCACCCTGACCTTCGATGGCAGCGCCGACCCGGTGGAGGCGCAGAACGAGGTGCAGTCGAAGGTCAGCCGTATCGAAAGCCGCCTGCCCTCCGCAGTGCGCACGGCGGGGGTGCGGGTGACGCGGTCAAGCTCGGATATCCTCCTTGTGGGATCGCTCGTCGACACCCAGGGACGCTACACCACGCTGCAACTCGGCGACATCATGGCCGAACAGGTCGAGGGCCAGGTCGAGCGCACCGAGGGCGTGGGCGGGCTCAACAGCTTCGGCACCGGCTATGCCATGCGCATCTGGCTCGATCCGCTGTCGCTCGTGCGCTACCAGCTCACACCCTCGGACGTCGTTGCGGCAGTGCAGGCGCAGAATACCACCGTCTCGGTCGGCGCGCTCGGGAGCCAGCCGACAGTGCCGGGCCAGCAGTTCACCGCCACGATCACGGCGCAGAGCCAGCTCGGCTCGGTCGAGGAATTCGAACAGATCCTGCTCAAGACCGAAGCCGGCGGCGGCGCCGTCCGGCTGGGCGACGTGGCCCAGATCGAGATCGGACAGGAACGCTACGGATCGGAAAGCCTCTACAACGGCCAGCCCGCATCGGGCTTCGGCGTGAACCTCGAAACCGGGGCGAACGCGGTCGAGACCTCGGCCCGGGTGCGCGGGACGCTGGACCGGCTCACCGCGGCGCTGCCCGCGGGGCTCGAATTCCGCATCGCCTACGACACCTCGCCCTTCGTGGAACTGTCAATCCGTCAGGTGGAGCATACGCTGATCGAGGCCGTGGCCCTCGTGGTCCTGGTGCTGGTGGTATTCCTGCAAAGCTGGCGCGCCACCCTCGTTCCCCTGATCACCGTGCCGGTCGTGCTTCTGGGCACGCTCGCGGTGCTCTATGCGGCGGGCTACTCGATCAACACGCTGACCATGTTCGCGATGGTCCTGGCGATCGGGCTTCTGGTCGACGATGCCATCGTGGTGGTCGAGAACGTCGAGCGGCTGATGGCCGACGAAGGCCTGCCCGCGCGCGAGGCCACGGCGAGGAGCATGCGGCAGATCACCCAGGCGCTGGTCGGCATCAACGTGGTGCTGGCGGCGGTGTTCCTGCCGATGGCCTTCTTCCCCGGCTCGACCGGGGTGATCTACCGGCAGTTCTCGATCACGATGGTCAGCGCGATGGCGCTGTCGCTTCTGGTCGCGGTGATCCTGTCGCCGCCGATGTCGGCGCGGCTCCTGCGGCAGAGCGACATCCACCATCGCTTCGCCCCGGCGCGCTGGTTCAACGCCGGGCTCGCGCGCTTCACCGGCTTCTACGGCGCGAGTGTGCGGCAGAGCCTTCGCGCGCCGGTGCTGATGCTGCCGGTGCTCGCGCTGATCCTCGGCGGAGCCTGGGCGATCTGGGGGCGGATGACCTCGTCGTTCATCCCGCCCGAGGACCAGGGTGTGCTCATGACATTCATCCGGCTGGACGAAGGCGCCACGGCGCAGCAGACGCGCGCCGTGCTTGACGCGGTGAACGCCTACATGCTGGAGGAGGAGAAGGCGGCGGTCGAATCGACCTTCGCCACGCTCGGCTTCGGGTTCAGCGGAGGGGGGCAGAGCCGTGCGACGGTCTTCGTCAAGCTGCGCGACTTCGCCCAGCGCGCCGGCGACCAACGCCTCACCTCGGCCGCCGTGGCTGACCGCGCCAACCAAGCCTTCTCGAAGTTCCGCGCGGGCCGGGTCGTGGTCAGCCAGCCCCCCGCGATCCGCGGGCTCGGCAACACCGGCGGTTTCACCTTCTACCTCGTCGACCAGGCGGGCAAGGGAACCGAGGCGCTGCGCACCGCCGCCCGGCGGCTCGAGCGCCGCGCCAAGGCCGACCCGCTGGTCCAGAACGTGCGCGTCGACGGCACCGAGGACGACAGCGCGCTCAGGCTCGACCTCGACCAGCAGAAGATGGAGAGCTTCGGCGTGTCGCTGTCGCAGGTCAACGCCATGCTTTCCGTGATCTTCGCCGGCGACACGGTGAACGACTTCGTCCTCGGCGCCTCGCTCCGGCCGGTGATCGTGCAGGCGGCCGCCCCGTTCCGGATGCAGCCCGAGGACATATTCGCCTGGTACGCGCGCAACGCCAGGGACGAGATGGTGCCGTTTTCTTCGTTCATGACCACGCGGTGGGAGCCGGTACCGCCCGGGCTGCAACGCTACGAGGCGACGGCGGCGATCCTTGTGTCGGGCGCGCCGGCAACCGGGGTCTCGACCGGAACGGCGATGGAGGTCATGCAGGATCTCGTCGGCCAGATCGAAGGCGGCTATGGCCTGGCCTGGACCGGGATCAGCTATCAGGAACAGCAGTCGGGCACCCAGGCGCCGCTTCTTTACGCGGTCTCGGTACTCGTCGTGTTCCTCACGCTGGCGGCGCTTTACGAGAGCTGGACGATCCCCTTCGCGGTGATGCTGGCGGTGCCGGTGGGGGTGCTCGGCGCGCTTCTGGCGGCCTGGGCCTTCGGGCAGTCGAACGACGTCTACTTCAAGGTCGGGATGCTGACCACGATCGGGCTGGCCGCGCGCAACGCGATCCTGATCGTGGAGTTCGCCGAAAGCCTGCGCGGCCAGGGCCGCAGCATCGCCGAGGCGGCGGTGGAGGCGGCGCGCATCCGGCTCCGCCCGATCCTGATGACGGCGCTGGCCTTCATCCTCGGCGTGCTGCCGCTCGCCACCGCCTCGGGCGCCGGGGCCGCGGCACAGAACGCGATCGGCATCGGCGTGATCGGCGGCATGATCGCCTCCACCTTCCTCGGCCTCTTCATGGTGCCGGCGCTCTACGTGCTGATCATGCGCCTCTTCCGCAGCGTCGGCCGCTACGCCTGAGGCGGGACGGTGAGCCGCCGTCAGGCGTTGAAGAGGAAATGCAGCACGTCGCCGTCCTTGACCTCGTAGGTCTTGCCCTCGACCCGGAACCTGCCGGCGTCGCGGGCGCCGGCCTCGCCGCCCCCGGCGATGTAGTCGTCATAGGCGATGGTCTCGGCACGGATGAAGCCGCGCTCGAAATCGCCGTGGATGACACCCGCCGCCTGCGGCGCCAGCGTGCCGCGGGTGATGGTCCAGGCGCGCGCCTCCTTCGGGCCGACGGTGAAGTAGGTCACCAGCCCCAGAAGCCCGTAGGCCGCGCGGATCAGCCGGTCGAGCCCGGCCTCGTGCAGGCCCATCTCCTCGAGGAACATCGCCGCGTCCTCCTGCGGCATCTGCGCCAGCTCCTCCTCGATCTTCGCCGAGATCACCACCGACGCCGCACCCTGCGCCGCCGCCATCGCCGCCACCCTCGCCGAGAGCGAATTGCCGGTGGCGGCCGAGGCCTCCTCGACGTTGCAGACGTAAAGCACGGGCTTGGCGGTCAGCAGTTGCAGCATCTCCCAGGCCCTGGCGTCGTCCTCGGCCACCGTCACGGTGCGGGCGGGCCGGCCGGCCTCGAGCGCGGCGAGCGCAGTCCTCATCAGCCGTTCCTGCGCCGCCGCCGCCTTGTCGCCGCCCTTGACCTTGCGGATGAGGTTGGCCAGCCGCCGTTCGATCGACTCCATGTCGGCGATCATCAGTTCGGTCTCGATCGTCTCGGCATCGGCGATCGGGTCGATCCGGCCTTCGACGTGGGTGACGTCGCCGTCCTCGAAACAGCGAAGCACATGGGCGATGGCGTCGACCTCGCGAATGTTGGCGAGGAACTGGTTGCCGAGCCCCTCGCCCTTGCTTGCCCCGCGCACCAGCCCGGCGATGTCGACGAAGGTGATCCGCGTCGGGATGATCTGCTTCGACCCGGCGATGGCGGCGAGCTTGTCCAGCCGGGCATCTGGCACCGCGACCTCGCCGACGTTGGGCTCGATGGTGCAGAAGGGGAAGTTCGCCGCCTGCGCGGCAGCAGTCTTCGTCAGCGCGTTGAAGAGCGTCGACTTGCCGACGTTCGGCAACCCGACGATGCCCATCCTGAAGCCCATTCTCTCGCCCTCTGCCAGATCGGGCGCATCTA
>JBDHSQ010000026.1:0-32470 GCA_039808285.1 Paracoccaceae bacterium | reverse complement strand
GAGCGGCCGGAGCGCGATCGCGGCCGGGAAGCGTTCATTGGCGACGACGAGTTCGTAGTCGCCCGATGCGAGATAGTCGTCGCCGACCCCCTCGGAGTTTCGCACATAGCCGAAGCCGATGGATTTCCCGACGGTGTAGCCGTAGCCGCCCGAGGTGAGGTAGCCCACCGGCGCGCCGTTCCGCAGGATGGTCTCGCGCCCGACCAGCACCGCGCCGGGATCGGCGACGGTGAACCCCGCAAGCCGCTTCGCCAGCGGCCTGCCCGCCTGCGCCTGAAGCGCCGCACGGCCGATGAAGTCGGTGTTCGACCCGAGCTTGACCGCCCAGCCGAGCCCCGCCTCGAACGGCGTGTCGTTGGGCGTGATGTCGGAGGACCAGGCGCGATAGCCCTTCTCCAGCCGGAGCGAGTCGAGCGCGCGGTAGCCCACCGGCCGGATGCCTTCGCCCGCGCCCGCCGCCATCAGCGCGTCGAAGACCGCGCCGGTGGCGTCGAGCGGCACGTGCAGTTCCCAGCCAAGCTCGCCCACGTAGGTCACGCGCAGCGCCCGCACCGTGGCCCCTGCGACGGCGATCTCGCGGAGATGGCCGAAGGGAAAGGCCGCGTTCGACACGTCCGCCGCGGTCACCCGCGCCAGCACGTCGCGCGATTTCGGCCCCATCAGCGACAGCACCCCCCAGTCCTCGGTGACGTCGCGGAGCGTGACGTCGCCCGCCGGAAGGTGCTCGGCGATCCAGGCGGCGTCATGGGTGCGAAAGCCGGTGCCGGTGACGATGTAGAACCGGTCCTCGGAAAGCCGCGCCACCGTCAGGTCGCATTCGATCCCGCCGCGGGAGTTCAGAAGCTGGGTATAGGCCAGCCGCCCCGGCGCGCGGTCCACCCGGTTCGCGCAGACCCGTTCCAGCGCGCGCGCCGCATCGCGCCCCGTGACCTCGTATTTGGCGAAGGAGGACTGGTCGAAGATGCCCACCGCCTCGCGGACATGGGCGTGTTCCGCGCCCACATGCGCGAACCAGTTCTGCCGCCCCATCGCATAGACGTCGCGCGCCTCGACACCATCCGGGGCGAACCAGTTCGGCCGCTCCCAGCCGAGCTTCGATCCGAAGACCGCACCATGCGCCTTCAGCCGGTCGTAGAGCGGCGAGACGATGCGCGGCCGGCCGCTTTCGTATTCCTCGTGCGGCCAGGCGACCGTGTAGTGCTTGCCATAGGCCTCCAGCGTGCGGTCGAGCACCCATTGCCGGTCGCGGTGCATCCCCGCGAACCGCCGGATGTCCACCGTCCAGAGGTCGAGCGGCGCCTCGCCGTTGATCGCCCAGTCGGCCAGCACCCAGCCCGCCCCGCCCCCGCTCGCGATGCCGAAGGCGTTGAAGCCCGCGCCCACATACATGTTGGCGCATTCCGGCGCGGACCCGAGGATGAAGTTGCCGTCCGGCGTGAAGCTTTCCGGCCCGTTGATCATCTGCCTGACCCCCGCCCCGGCCAGCGCCGGCACGCGGGCGATGGCCTGCTCCATGTGCTGCCCGAAATGGTCGAAATCGTCGTCGAACAGCCGGAACTCCCAGTCGTCCGGCACGTCGCCTGTCGTCCATGCCTGCGGGTCGGGCTCGTAGCCGCCCATCACCAAGCCCCCCACCTCCTCCTTGAAATAGGTCCGCCGGTCGGGGTCGCGCAGCGTCGGCGCGTCGGCGGCCAGCCCCTCGATCCGGTCGGTGACGATATACTGGTGCTTGACCGGCTGGAGCGGCACGGCGATCCCCGCCATCGCGCCCACCTGGCGGGCCCACTGGCCGGCGCAGTTGACCACCGTCTCGCAGGCGACGTCGCCGCCGCTGGTCTTCACGCTCGTGATCCGGCCGTCCCTCATGCCGAAGCCGAGGACACGGACACCCTCGAAGATCCGCGCCCCGTGCATCCGCGCACCTTTGGCGAGCGACTGGGTGATGTCGGAAGGGCTCGCCTGCCCGTCGGTCGGCAGCCAGCTTGCGCCCACCAGATCGGAGGTGTCCATCAGCGGCCACATCCGCTTCACCTCGGCCGGGCCGACCAGGTGCATCTCCATCCCGAAGCTCTTCGCCGTGGTGGCGAGCCGGCGGTATTCGGTCCAGCGGTCCGCGTTGGTGGCCAGCCGCAGGCAGCCGGTCATCTTCCAGCCGGTCTCGAGCCCGGTCTCGGCGGCAAGACCCTTGTAGAGGTCGACCGAATATTTCAGCACCCGCGTGACCCCCGCGGAGGAGCGCAACTGCCCGACGAGCCCCGCCGCATGCCAGGTGGAGCCGGAGGTGAGCCGGCCCTGTTCCAGCAGCAGCACCTCCGCCCGGTGGTCGCGGGCCAGATGGTAGGCGGTGGAACAGCCGATGATGCCGCCGCCGATGACGACGATCCGGGCATGGGAGGGCAGCGTCATGGCATGATCTTTCCGTGGGTTGACTGATACCGCTCGAGCGCCGCGTCGAGCCGGCCGAGATAGTCGCGGGCATGGGCGTCGTAATCCGCCCCCGGCGCGGCGAGGAAGATTTCCGACACCATCGCCCACATCGCCTCGCGGGCGAGGGACGCGCATTGCATCGCGTCGAAGGCGCGCAGCGTGGCGGCATCGGGCGGGCCGCCGAAATAGGCCGACAGAAGCGCCCGCGCCTCTTCCGCCGCCATCCCCGCGTTGGAGGCCGCGCCGGCGAGATCGAACATCGCCGTGCCGAAGCCCGCATATTCGTAGTCGATCAGCCAGAGCCGCCCGTCTCCGTCCTCGAGGAAATTCGCGGGCAGGAGATCGTGATGGCCATAGACGACGGGCAGCGGCATCTGTGCGGCCTCCATCGCCGCGGCGATGCCGACGAGGCGCGGCAGATCGGCCGCGAAGCGGCTCCCTTCCGCCCGCAGGGTCCGGGCATAGTCGCGGATCACATGAAAGACCCAGAAGATTACACCGGGGCCGCTGACCTCGCCGGCCATCCGCCGGTGGAACCCGGCAAGGAACCGCCCCACCCGCTCGGGGTCGGCACTGAGGTCCGCCGCGTCCCAGGTGCGCGCCGCGACGAAACGCGAGACCATGACGCCCGGCGCGGCGAACTCCACCTCGGGGGCGAAGCCCGCCCGGTGCGCCGCCCGAGCCGCCATCACCTCGTTCGACCGGGCGACGTGGTGGAACGGGAAATCCTCGCCGAAGCGCGCGACATGGGTTCCCGCCTCGTCCGTCACCTTCCAGCTCTCGTTCGACAGCCCGCCCCTCAGCGGCTCGGCCTCGATCCCGCCCGTCCAGCACGGCAGGGCGCGGATGCGGTCGATCCCTGCGCTTTCATTGTGGCCTGAAATACTCCCGCCGGAGGCTCCCGCATCCGCCGCCGGCCCGCCGCCCGAGGTCATGGCGCGCCCTCCCCCGGTTCCAGCCCCAGCCGCGCCCGCGCGGCGCGCGCGCCGGCCTGGGCCAGCCGGTCGGCGGTGATGGCGATGAAGGCGACCGCGAGCCCGGCCACGAGGCCGCGGCCCGGGTCGGCCTTGGTCAGGGCGATATAGACCTCCTGGCCGAGGTCGCGGGTGCCCACCAGCGCGGTGATCACCAGCATGGAGAGCGCGAACATGATCGTCTGGTTGAGCCCGAGCAGGATTTCCGGCAGCGCGAGCCTCAGCTTGATCCGCGCGAGGATCTGCCCCTCGGTCGCGCCCATCGCGCGGCCCGCCTCGACCAGCCGCGGGTCGACGCCCTGGAGCCCGAGCACGGTGTAGCGGATCGCCGGTACCACCGCATAGGCCACGACCGCGATCATCGCGGTGAAGTCGCCCACCCGGAAGAGCATCACCGCCGGCATCAGGTAGACGAAGGAAGGCAGCGTCTGCAACGTGTCGATGACCACGCGCACCACCGTCCAGAGCCGCTCCCGCTCGGCCGCGAGGATGCCGAGCGGCACGCCGATCAGCATCGCGAACAGGACGGAGATGCCGCAGAGGTAGACGGTGATCATCGCCTTTTCCCACTGGCCCGTCGCGGCGATCAGCGCGGCGAGGCCGCCGGCGAGGGCGGCCAGCCGCCAGCCGCCGAGCCGCCAGCCCGCCACCGCCAGGAGCCCGGCGACGCCGAGCCAGGGCAGGCCGAGCAGGAAGCGCTTGAAGGGGACGAGGACGTTGAGCAGCACCGCGTTCTTCACCGCCTCGATCGCGTCGAAGTAGTTGACGTTGATCCATTCGACGACGCGGCTCCAGAACGTGCCGGTGGAAAGCTCCCAGCCCTCGGGCCAGTTGCGCACCGCCGGCACGGCGAGGCCGGCGAGGGCGGCGGCCAGCACCGTGGCGAGGCCGGCGAGGAGATAGGGGTGGCGCGCGGCCCAGGGGCCTGCGCGCGGCTCGCCGCGGCGGCGGGCGGCGGCCTGGCTCAGCCGGTCGAGCACGATGGCGAGCGCGACGATGGCGAAGCCCGCCTCGAGTCCGGCGCCGAAATCGAGCGTCCTGAGTGCGGCGAGCACGTCGAAGCCGAGCCCGCCCGCGCCGATCATCGAGGCGATGATGACCATGTTGAGGCTGAGCATGATCACCTGGTTGACCCCGACCATCAGCCCGTCCCGCGCCGAGGGCACCATCACCCGCCAGAGCATCTGCCGCGGCGTGCAGCCGACCATCCGGCCGAGGTCGCGCAGGTCGTCCGGGACGCGCGACAGCGCCAGTTCGGTCACCCGCGTCATCGGCGGCATCGCATAGATCAGCGTCGCCACCACCGCCGCCGTGGGGCCGAAGCCGAAGAGGATGAGGATCGGCACGAGGTAGGCGAAGACCGGGATCGTCTGCATCAGGTCGAGCAGCGGCCGGATCGCCCGGGAAAACCACGGATGCCGCCAGCCGAGGATGCCGAGCGCGAGCCCGCCCGCCACGCCGAGCGGCACCGCGACGAGGATCGAGGCGAGCGTGACCATCGCGCTCTGCCATTGCCCGAAAAGCAGCAGGAAGCCGAAGCAGGCGAGCACCAGCGCGGCCAGCCCCGCCCCCCCGGCCCAGAGGCCGAAGAGCGCGAAGACGAGCGCGACGCCGAGCCAGGGCAGCGGCGGCAGGATCTGCACCGCGGCCGAGCCCTGCCCCTCCAGAACCCCCGTCGAAAGGATCGACAGGACGACGCGGTAGGGCATGTCGATGACGGCCGCGATGAACCGGGTGAATTCGGCGAAGGTGAAAAGCCCGAAGGTCGCGTCGTTCAGGAGCCACTTGGTGAAGGCGGTGATCCAGCGCGCGGCCGGCACGGTCCAGCCCCGTGGCAGCTCGAACGCCCAGGGCAGCACCCCCGCGCCTGCAAGCCAGAGCAGGAGGAACGCCGCGAGCGCGGCCCCCCAGACAGCGATGCCCCGCCCGCGCGCCATCTCAGCCCCCGAGCATCAGTTGGACGACGTCGTCGCGGTGGAGATGGCCGAGGACCGCGCCGTCCTCGCCGGTGACCGCGACCCTGTCGGTGCGGTCGAGAAACAGCGCCGCGGCCTCGGCAACCGTGGCGCGCGCGCCGATCCCGCCGGCGGGCGTGGCGCCGGCGGCCGGGCGCATCGCCCGGGTGACCCGGACGACCTTGGCCTTCGGCACCGAACGGGTGAATTCGCGCACGTAGCCCGTCGCCGGGTTCAGCACGATCTCCTCCGGCGTGCCCTCCTGAACCACCGCCCCGTCCTTCATGATGGCGATCCGGTCGGCCAGCCGGATCGCCTCGTCGAAGTCGTGGGTGATGAAGACGATGGTCTTCTTCAGCACCGATTGCAGGCGGACGAACTCGTCCTGCATCTCGCGCCGGATCAGCGGATCGAGCGCCGAGAAGGGTTCGTCGAGGAACCACAGCTCCGGCTCCACCGCGAGCGAGCGGGCGATGCCCACCCGCTGCTGCTGGCCCCCCGACAACTGGCGCGGGAACGCCCCCTCGCGCCCGGCGAGGCCGACCAGCGCGATCATCCGGCGCGCCCGGTCCTCGCGCTCGGCCCGCGCCACGCCCTGGACGTGCAGCGGGAAGGCCACGTTGTCGAGCACGCTGAGATGCGGCAGGAGCGCGAAGTGCTGGAACACCATCCCCATCTTGTGGCGGCGGATCTCCACCATCTCGCGGTCGGAGGCGGCCAGGAGGTTGCGGCCGTTGAAGAGGATCTCGCCCGCCGTCGGCTCCACCAGCCGCGACATCAGCCGCACCAGCGTCGACTTGCCCGAGCCCGACAGCCCCATGATGACGAAGATCTGCCCCTCGGCCACCTCGAGGCTCACGTCGCGCACCGCCGGCACCAGCCCCGCCGCCTGGAGCCGCGCCGGCTCCGCTGCCGGCCCGAGGGCTGCCAGCGTCTCGGCGGCGCGGGCGCCGAAGAGCTTCCAGACGTTGCGGCAGACGAGCTTGGCGCTCGGAGAAGGCGGCGGGGAGCTCGGGTCGGTCATCATGCACGCGGGTGAGGCAGGGGTATCCGCCGCCCGAAGCTCCGGGCGGCGACGGGTGCCGGCGGGGCGTCGGCTGGGGCTACTGGCCGATCCAGCCCTTCCAGCGCGCCTCGTTCGCGGCCATCCAGTCGGCGGCGACGGCTTCCACGGTCTTGCCGTTCAGGTCCACGTCGGCGATCATCGCCCCCATCTCGGCGTTGTCGATCGTGAAGGCCTTGATCGCGTTGTAGGCGCCGGGCCATTTGTCCTTCACGCCCGCCCAGCCGACCTTCCAGATCTCGCCGTAGGGCTTGCCGCAATCATAGGCCATGTCCGGATTGCTGCCCCAGGCGGGATCGCTGTAGCACTCGGGCGTATATTCGGGGAATTCCACCCATTCGCCCTCGTATTTCACCTGCGACCAGTGCGGCGCGTAGATCCACAGCATGATCGGCGCCTGCCGCTGGTAGGCGCTTTCCAGCTCGGCGAAGAGCGCCGCATCGGTGCCGGCATGGATGACCTCGAACGGCAGGTCGAGCGCCTCGACCCGTTCGTCGTCGAACCCGCCCCAGGTCACCGGCCCGCCGAGATACCGCCCCTTCGGGGCCGTCTCGGCGGTGGAGAAGGCCTCGGCGCAGGCCGGATCCTTCAACGCCTCCCAGTTCGGCAGGCCGGGGCATTTCTCCTTCATGTAGGCGGGGAACCACCATTCCTCCTTCGCCTTCATGCCGGTCGCACCGAAGACCTCGGTCTTGCCTGTGGCGGTGGAGGCGTCCATCGCATCGCGGCCGGTGGTTTCCCACATCTCCATCGCCACATGCAGATCGCCCGTCTCGAGGCCCGCGAACTGCGCCAGATAGTCGGCCTGCACGTATTCGATGTTGTAGCCCGCCTGCTTCAGCACCTCGCCCATCAGATGCGTGGTGATGAGCTGGCCGGTCCAGTCGTGCAGCGTCAGCTTGATCGGGTCGGTCGATTCCTGCGCCCCCGCCGCCCCGGCCGTCAGCGCGAGCACGGAGGCCGCGAGGCCGCGGATGAGAAGTCCGGTCTTCCTTGACATGGTGAACCCCCTGTTCATGCCGGCTGGGCCGGGCGTCCGGACGGTGGTCCGGGGGCGCGCGCGCCGCGCCCTGCCCCGCCGCTCCGCCAAGGTTGGGCCGAAGTTGCCGATTCCGTCAATCCGGATTTGTGGCTTTTTGTGCGTTACATGCCCGTATGACGCCCGAATATTGCGCAACTTCCCGCCAGCGCCTAAGATAACCGCAATGCCCGGAGCGCACCATGCTGTCCAAACGCCATGCCGACATCCTCGAAATCCTGGAATCCGAAGGTTCCGTGACGATCTCGGCGCTCGCCGGGCGGCTGGGCGTGTCGCTTGAAACCGTGCGGCGCGACGTCAAGCCGCTGACCGAGGCGGGCACGCTGCTGCGCATCCACGGCGCGGTGGGGCTGGCCGGCCGGATCGGCGAGGCGCCGTTCCAGAAGCGGATGCGCGAGAACGCCGAGGCCAAGCGCGCCATCGCCCGCGCCGCGGCCGCGACGATCCGTGACGGCGAATCGGTGATGTTCGACACCGGCACGACGACGAGTTTTCTCGCGCGCGAGCTTCTCAGTCATCGCCGCCTGACGGTGGTTACCAACTCCTCCGACATCGCGCGCACCCTCGCCACCGTGAACGGCAACCGCGTCTACATGGCGGGGGGCGAACTGCGGTCGGATTCGGGGGCGGCCTTCGGCAAGTCGGCGCTCGATTTCATCGCGCAGTTCGCGGTGCACCACGCGGTCATCTCGGTCGGCGCGGTCGACGAGGCGGGCGTGATGGACTATGCGCTGGAAGAGGCGGAGTTCGCCCGCCTGGTCCTGTCGCGCGGCGAACGGCGCGTGGTGGTGACTGACCACAGCAAGTTCGGCCGCCGCGGGCTGATCGCGGTTGCGGGATTCGACGAGGTGGACGAGATCGTCACCGACCGCGCCCCCGATGCCGTTCTCGCCGACCGGCTCGCCGCGGCGGGCGCACGGCTGACGCTGGCCGCCTAGCGCCTCTGCCGGTCGCCAAAATCATTTGCGCGCAAACGAGTTCTGTGGAACGATCGCGTCATCCCGTATCCGCACAAGGAGGCTCTCATGGCCGACGCCGCCCCCGCCGCCACCGGCAAGACGAAACTCGTCATCCGCAACATCGGCCAGATCCTCTCCGGCCGGATCGAGGAGCCGCTGATCGACGGCGACTGCGTCGTCTGCGAGGGCGACCGGATCGTCGCGGTGGGCTACGCGAAGGATCTCGACACCGAAGGCGCCACCACCACCGTCGACGCCAAGGGCGTGACGCTCTGCCCCGGGCTGATCGACAGCCACGTCCATCCGGTGATCGGCGACTACACGCCGCGCCAGCAGCAGCTCCACTGGATCGATTCCTGCCTGCACGGCGGCGTCACCACGATGATCTCGGCCGGCGAGGTCCATGCCCCGGGCCGGCCGCGCGACATCGTCGGGCTGAAGGCGATGGCGATCGCCTCGCAGCGCTGGTACGAGAACTTCCGCCCCTCGGGCGTGAAGGTCCATTCCGGCGCCCCGGTGATCGAGGAGGGCATGGTCGAGGAGGATTTCCGCGACCTCGCGGCCGCGGGCGTGAAGCTTCTGGGCGAGGTCGGGCTCGGCTCGGTCAAGGCCGGCGAGACCGCGGCGCAGATGGTGAAATGGGCGCGCAAGTATGGCATCCAGTCCACCATCCACACCGGCGGCCCGTCGATCCCCGGCTCCGGCCTGATCGACAAGGACGTGGTGCTGGAGGCCGACGCCGACATCATCGGCCATATCAACGGCGGCCACACCGCGCTCCCGGACGACCAGATCACCTGCCTGTGCGAAAGCTGCCTGAGGGGGATCGAGATCGTTCACAACGGCAACGAACGCGCCGGGCTCCTCGCCATGCGCACCGCCTTCGAACTCAAGCAGCCCGAGCGCGTGATCCTCGGCACCGACGCGCCGGCAGGCTCCGGCGTGCAGCCCTTGGGCATCCTACGGATGGTCGCGATGCTCTCCTCGCTCGGCGACGTGCCCCCCGAGATCGCCTTCTGCTTCGCCACCGGCAACACCGCGCGGATGCGCGATCTCGACTGCGGCATCATCGAGCCGGGCCGGGCGGCCGACTTCGTCTTCCTCGACATGGCCCAGCACGCGCCGGGCAAGACCATGCTCGGCTCCGTCCATCAGGGCAACCTGCCCGGCGTCGGCATGACGGTGATCGACGGCATCGTCCGCACCGCCCGCAGCCGCAACACGCCCCCCGCGGCGCGGGTGCCGGAGGTGGTGGAGGGCTGAAGCGCGGGACACGGCGCGGGGGCGCCCGCGACGACCTCGTCCCGGGTTCGACCGGGAACCCCGATCCCGATGTGCCCCGTGCCCGTCCGCACTGCTTGAAGGAGCGGGGGGCCGGGGCGTGGCATTCCACTCCGTCCCGGGCTCAACCCGGGACACCGATCCGCCCTGCACCCCGCCCGTCCACAGCATCCGAGGGAGCGGGCCCCCGCCTCGGGGGCCAGGGCATGGCATCCCCGACCGTCCCGGGCTCGACCGGGAACCCCGATCCCCATGCGCCCCGCCCGTCCGCAGCGTCCGAGGGGGCGGGGCCCCGGCTCGGGGGCCCCGCCTCGGGGCCCGGGGCGAGGCCCGCCCCTGCCTCCGCCTACCGCAACCCGTCCTTGCCCTCGGCCTCCTCGTGGCGGAGCCCGCCGACGCGCGGCAGCGGCCGGCCCGCAGCGGTCACCGCCACGGCGACGAGAATCTCGTCCGGGCGGGGGGCGTCGTTGACGCTCACCTCCATCCCGTCGAAATGAGAGCGCACATAGGCCGCGTCCTTGTGGCCGAGCGGGATGTCGAGCGGGTGGCCCATCGGCCCGCGCTTCTTGTTCGACGGCACCAGCGCCGCGCCCTTCTCCACCGCCGCCCGCAAGGGCTTGCCGAGCCGGGGGTGCAGGATCGCCGCGGCATGTTCCAGTTCCCCCTCCGCGCCGACCAGCGCGGCCTTGCCGTAGCCCTGCGCCTGATCGGGGCGGATGCCGAGCGCGCGCACCGCGGCCTCGCCGAGGATGCCGCCCAGTTCCTCGCCGATCGCCATGAGGGGTTCGAGATCCTCGACGTAGCGCCCGGCGAAGGGGTTCTCGATCACCGCGATGGCGGCGGCGCGGCGGGTGGGCGGGCTGACCGCGCGTCCCATCTCTGCCCGCACCTCCTCGACCACGGTCACGAGCTTGCGGATCTTCGCCCTTGTCATGCTGTATCTCCTTCCGGAAGGGGGATGGTTTCGGCGCGGCCGACGCTCCGCCCCTGCCCTGCAAGCACGAGGAAGGCGGCGCGGATCAGGCCGCGGTCGAGAAGGCTGCGGGCATGGGCCGCGCCGCGGTCGAGCGCGGCCGCCGCCTCGGCCGGGGGCAGCGGGCCCACCTCCACCGTCACCGGCCGGTCGCCGAGATCGCTGTCGGGGGCAAGCGCGCGCGCCGGGCGGCGGGAGACGAGCGGCGAGCCGGGCAGGTCGACCGCATTGGCGATCATCGTGGCGGCCGCGTCGGCCTCTGCCGCACTGGCCGCCAGCACGGTCACCGCATCGGCGATGCCGAGCGAATGGCTGCGCCCGCGCCAGCCGCTGGTGGCAATGCCGCCGATGCCGTCGGCCGCGGCGATCTCCACCACCCCGGCAAGCTGGCCGAAGTGGCAATGGTCGTGGATGCCGATGCGGCAGCCTTCGCCCGGTGCGAGAGAAAGCGCGATGTCGCCGCCATTGTTCACCATCGCCCGGCGAAGATCGGCGGCATCGCGGATGGCGACGAGCATGTGGTCGGCCACCGCGCCCGCGACCGCGGCCATCGGGGTGATGAAGGCCTCCGCATGGGGGCGCACCGCCGCCATCATCCGCCGCGCCACCGGCCCCGCCGGGTCGGGGGAGCCGGGCACAACGGGCGCACGCAGCAGGGCAAGCTCGGCGACCAGCGCCTCCAGGATGCCGGCGAAGGCGCGCCGCGCCGCGGCCTCGGCCAGGGCCACCTCCGGCGCGGGGCCGACAAGATCGAAGATCAGGTCGATCGGCCCGTGGACGAGGCGGAGCCGTCCATCGGCGGTGCGGGTCGCGGGCCAGTCGCGCGGCGGCAGGTGCGGTTCACCCGCCCGCTTCATTTCGCTCGCCCCGGTCGGCAGCATCCCATGACCCTTCCGCCGCTACCGGACCACGCCCGGCCATAGCCCTGGATTACGCGGCGGGTTTTGTTTGCTGTCAAACGAATTCTTTGTCAGCGCCCCGGCACCGCAACGCTTGCCATCCCGGCGCCAGCGTCTAGGATTTCATTCCGAGGATGAGGGAGGCAGCGGCGCGTGACGGACCACAGACCCTATCGGCTCGAGGAACAGATCGGCTTCAAGCTGCGGCTGGCGAACCAGCGGCACCTCGAGATTTTCACCGCCGAGATGCCCGACCTCACGCCGCCGCAATTCGCGGTGATGGCAAAGCTCGCCGCCGAGGGGACGCTGTCGCAGAACCACCTCGGGCGGCTTGTGGCGATGGACGCGGCGACGACCAAGGGCGTGGTCGACCGGCTCCTGCGCAAGGGTTTCGTCGAGACGGTGCCCTCGCCCACCGACCGGCGGCGGCTGGAGATTTCGCTGACCGGGGCGGGACGGGACTATCTTGCCCGCGTCCTGCCGGTGGCGACGCGAATCTCCGAACGCACCGCACGCAACCTCAGCGCGCGCGATCTGGACCGCCTGCTCGCGCTCCTCGACAAGCTCTGAGGGGAAGTGTGATGGTGCGGTTGAGAAGACTCGAACTTCCACGGGGGTTAGCCCACAGCGACCTCAACGCTGCGCGTCTACCAATTCCGCCACAACCGCACCGGGCCTGAGAACGTCCGCCCCCAGGCGAGGTGGGCGTTACTTAGCCAATGGCTCCTGCGATGTGAAGGGGGCTTGTGGGCCGCCGCGAAAAAAATGGCGGGCGTGCAAGGACGCGCCCGCCGTATCGGTTTTGCCGCCCGTCAGTTGCGGAAGAGAAGGAACGGCAGCCGCGCGGCGAGCGGCAGGGCATCCACCTGCTCGGCCGTCAGCGAGGCCTGCGTCGGCGCCGCCGCGGGCGCGGCCGGCTCTGTCGCTGCGGTCTGTTGCGGCGCGGCCGGTTCCGCCGGAACGGGCGCGGCGAAGCTCGGCAGAGCGGCGGGCACGGCTTCGGGCGCCGCTGCCTGGTCGGCGCGCCCCGCGATCGTGTAGGCGGCCTTGCGGACAAGCTGCATCCGGTCGGGCTGGCCCGGCGAGAAGGGCGCGGCGCCCGAAACGTCGGCTGCCTTCAGCGCCATGTCATACCAGTCGAAGGCGAGATCGGGCCGCCTCGTGGCGCCGAAGCCCTGGCTCAGGTGATGGCCGAGAAGCTCGGCATAGGCGCCCTCGCCCAGCGCCGCGAGGAGGAGGTTCGAGGCCACCGCCACGTCCATCTCGTCCTGCGCGTAGCCGACCGAGAGGCAGATCTTCGCGGTCGCGGCAAGCTGCGCGGGGGACATCCCGGTCGACAGCGCGAAGGCGCGGGTATCGGCCAGCACCTTGTCGGCCGCGTCGAGTGACAGCGCCGCGACCTCGGCCTTCATCGCCGGGCCGAAGCCCGCGCATTGCTCGCGGATCATCGCCGGCGTGGCGCCGGGCACGCGGGCGGCCATCTCCTCGCCTTCCGCGATGGTGAAGGCGCGGACAAGGCAGAACTGTTCGCCGAGCGCGGCCGCCGGATCGGTCATCGTCGCCACCGTGGTGTAGCCCCCCGCGGCCGAGGCCGTCAGCCCCACCCGGTTGCATTGCGAGGCGAGCGAGGCCTCGGTCACCGCGCCGCCGAGGAAGGTCGGCAGGCCCGGCGCGGCCGGCGCAGCTTCCGGCGCCGCCTCGGGCACGGCCGCGGCTTCGGTCACCGGCGCGGCAGGCGCCGCCGGCATGGCCGGCACCACCGCCATCTGCCCCTGCGCGGGCAGGCCCGCGGCCTCGTCGCGCCAGGCGAGCAGGAGCCCGCGCATCCCCATCGGGTTCGCCGCCGCCTGCTGCATGGTCATCGCGCCCCCGGCGACCCCGCGGTGATAGGAACCGACAAGCAGCGTGCGTTCGTATTCGGTGAGCTGCCCGGTCGCCGGATAGCCGAGCGTCATCTGGTAGTCCGAGATCGCCGACCGGGAGTTGCGGCCGAGCACCCCGTCGGGCGTGCCGACCGGATAGCCGAAGTAGTTGAGCGCCACCTGCACCTCGCGGTTGGCCTCGCGCTGCGCCGTGGTCATGCCGGAGCTGGCGGACTTGCGCACCACCGTCGTCGTGCGCTTCTTCTTCTGCGATTCATTGACGATCGCGCCGCCGATGATGCCGCCGATGATGCCCCCCACCAGCGCGTCGCCGCCGTCGGCATAGGCGGGGGCGGAACCCACGCCCGGCGTCACGCCGAGCGTGACCGCGAGGCCGGCCGCCGCGAGTTGTTTCATTTTCATGGCAAATCTCCTGATCCCGGCTCAATTGTTCGGCGGACCGGCAAGGGCCGGCCCGCCATTGGGGTGTTCAATGCGCCAAAAGTCTGAACCCCGGCCGGAGTTCTGGCAATCACTGTTTTCCTGCCGCGCAGGGAATCTGCGCCGCCGCGGCTGCGGCCGCACCGGCGGTATCCGGCGCCGCGGGCCGGGCGGGGGCCTGGGCCACGGACGGCGACGGAACGGCGCAGCGCTGTCTGTGGTAGCGGCTTTCCGGCCCGTGCCCGCGCCCCCGCGCCATGAGCGTCTCGTAAAGCGGCCGGTTCATCTGCGCATGGGGTCGCGCCGGGTCGGTCTGCGCGGCCATGATCGCGGAGGTGAGAATGAGGCCGATCGTCAATGCGACGGCAAACGCCGAAAGCTTCAGCATGTGTATCTCCAAATCGCCTGGGTCAAAATCCCCGTGAAACATGCGGGGGAAGCAGTTAATGAAGCGATGATGCGCCCGGTCGTGCAATCCCGCCAGTCGGGAATACCCGCCCTTCGGCGCGCGGCACCGGGGGCGGCGATGGTGGAGTGGCGGACAACCGAGGGGCCGGTGCCCTATGAGGAGGCGCTGGTCTTCATGGAGGCGCGGGTGGCCGAGATCGCCGCCGGGCGCAGGGACGAGATGATCTGGCTCCTGGAGCACCCGCCGCTTTACACCGCCGGCACGTCCGCAAGACCGGAGGATCTGACCGACCCGGGCCGCTTTCCCGTCCATGTCGCGGGGCGCGGCGGGCAATACACCTACCACGGACCCGGCCAGCGGGTCGTCTATGTCATGCTCGACCTCAACCGGCGGGGCCGCGACGTGCGCGCCTTCGTGCGCAGACTCGAGGACTGGGTCATCGCCGCGCTGGCCGAGTTCAGCCTGCGCGGAGAGCTTCGCGACGACCGCGTCGGCGTCTGGATCGCCCGTCCCGACAAGCCGCGCGGCCCCGGCGGCGCACCCCGCGAGGACAAGATCGCCGCGATCGGGGTCAAGCTGCGTCGCTGGGTGAGCTTTCACGGCATCGCCATCAACGTGGAGCCGGACCTGAGCCATTTCGAGGGGATCGTGCCCTGCGGCATCCGCGAACACGGGGTGACGAGCCTCGTCGACCTCGGGCTTCCGGTCACGATGGCCGATCTCGACCGGGCGCTGCGGGCCACGTTTCCGCGCGCGTTCCCCTGACGGCGGACGGAACGGGGAGTGGAGCGGGGGCGGTCTGCCCTCCCACGCCGCCGCGCGGCGAGATGCCGCAGCCGGACCGGCCGAATCGGAGGGGAGCCGCCCGGAGGGGCCGATTTCGTCGGGCCGTGATTTGACTTAACTCAAGTCGCAAGGCAGATTCGATGTGCTAACAGCGCGCGAAACCGCGTCTGCCGTGCGACCACCATGCAGAACGCCAAGGAAGGACCGATGATGAATACCAGACTGATCGCCCTCGCCGCCGCCCTTGCCATCGCCGGCCCGGCCTTTGCCGGGGACGCCGCCAAGGGCGAAAGCGAATTCAAGAAGTGCAAGGCCTGCCATTCGATCATTGCCGACGATGGCACCGAGATCGTCAAGGGCGGCAAGACCGGCCCGAACCTCTATGGCGTGGTCGGCCGGGCGGTCGCCTCGGTGCCTGACTTCAAGTATGGCGACGGCATCCTCGCCGTCGGTGCCGCCGGCACCGTCTGGGACGAGGCCCTGCTGGCCGAATACGTGGCCGATCCGACGGCCTTCGTCGACACCCACGGCGGTTCGGGCAAGTCGAAGATGACGTTCAAGCTCGCCAAGGGCGGCGAGGACGTCGCGGCCTATCTGGCCTCGGTCGCCAAGTAGGCGACCGCACCGGCACACCAGGCAGCGCGCGATCCTTTTTCGCGCGCTGTCATATATTTCGGTCATTGCCCTACCGGTTTCGGCCCTCTATTACGATTCCGTAGCCTCGTCTCGGGCAGCGGCCTGCCGCGGTCCCCGGGCGTCGCAGCGTAATGGGAGAACAACATGGCCGACGCAGCCGTTCATGGGCAGGGCGATCATGGGCACCCGGGGTTCTTCACCCGATGGTTCATGTCGACCAACCACAAGGACATCGGGATCCTCTACCTTTTCACGGCCGGCGTCGTCGGCCTGATCTCGGTCCTTTTCACCGTCTACATGCGCATGGAGCTGATGGAGCCCGGCGTCCAGTACATGTGCCTCGAGGGCGCGCGGTTCATCGCCGACCCGGCCGCCGAATGCACGCCGAACGGGCATCTGTGGAACGTGCTGATCACCTATCATGGCGTGCTGATGATGTTCTTCGTGGTCATCCCGGCGCTCTTCGGCGGCTTCGGCAACTACTTCATGCCGCTCCATATCGGCGCCCCCGACATGGCCTTCCCGCGGATGAACAACCTCTCCTACTGGATGTTCGTGGCCGGCACGGCGCTCGGCGTCGCCTCGCTCCTGGCGCCGGGCGGCAACGACCAGTCCGGGTCCGGCGTGGGCTGGGTGCTTTACCCGCCGCTTTCCACCAGCGAGGCGGGCTGGTCGATGGACCTGGCGATCTTCGCGGTGCACGTGTCGGGCGCCTCGTCGATCCTCGGCGCCATCAACATGATCACCACCTTCCTCAACATGCGCGCGCCGGGCATGACCCTGCACAAGGTGCCGCTCTTCGCCTGGTCGATCTTCGTCACGGCCTGGATGATCCTGCTGTCGCTGCCGGTGCTGGCGGGCGCGATCACCATGCTCCTGACCGACCGCAACTTCGGCACGACCTTCTTCCAGCCGCAGGGCGGCGGCGACCCGATCCTTTACCAGCACATCCTTTGGTTCTTCGGGCATCCGGAGGTCTACATCATCATCATCCCCGGCTTCGGCATCATCAGCCACGTCATCGCGACGTTCTCCAAGAAGCCGATCTTCGGCTACCTGCCGATGGTCTATGCGATGGTGGCGATCGGCTTCCTCGGCTTCATCGTCTGGGCGCACCACATGTATACGGTGGGCATGTCGCTGACCCAGCAATCCTATTTCATGCTGGCGACGATGGTCATCGCGGTGCCCACCGGCATCAAGGTGTTCTCGTGGATCGCGACGATGTGGGGCGGCTCAATCGAGTTCAAGACGCCGATGCTCTGGGCCTTCGGCTTCCTGTTCCTGTTCACCATCGGCGGCGTGACCGGCGTCGTGCTCAGCCAGGCGCCGGTCGACCGGGTCTATCACGACACCTATTATGTCGTGGCGCACTTCCACTACGTGATGTCGCTCGGCGCCGTGTTCGCGATCTTTGCCGGAACCTATTTCTGGATCGGCAAGATGTCGGGCCGGCAATATCCCGAATGGGCGGGCAAGCTGCACTTCTGGATGATGTTCATCGGCGCCAACCTGACCTTCTTCCCGCAGCACTTCCTCGGTCGCCAGGGGATGCCGCGCCGCTACATCGACTACCCGGAAGCCTTCGCCTACTGGAACTGGGTCTCGTCGATGGGTGCGTTCCTGTCCTTCGCCTCGTTCCTGCTGTTCCTCGGCATCGTCTTCTACACGCTGCGCTTCGGAAGGCGCGTCACCGAGGCGAACTACTGGAACCCCTACGCCGACACGCTCGAGTGGACCCTGCCCTCGCCGCCGCCGGAGCATACGTTCGAGACGCTGCCGAAGCAGAGCGAATGGGACAAGGGCCATGCCCGCTGAGGCAGGGCTGGACAACACGGCGAAGGCCCCGGGAGACCGGGGCCTTCTGCTTTTGCACCCGGTGCCGGACGACGTGGCCCGGCGGGGCCGCCGGGCGCATGGCCCTGCCCGATGACCCCGCCCCGCTCGCTCATCCTCTGCACCACGCCCCGGTCGGGCAGCACGCTGGTCTGCGCGCTGATCGCCGCGGCCGGGTCGGGCGGCGCGCCCGAAAGCTGGTACCGGCCCGAGGACCGGGCGGACTACGCCACGGACTGGGGAATCGCCGACGCGCACGGCGGCTTCTCGGCGGCCGACTATCTGGCGGCGGCGATCCGGGCCGGCAGCGGCGGGGACGGAACCTTCGGGCTGCGCCTGCAACCCGGCTCGCTGGAGCTTCTGCGTGCCGATCTGGCCTCGCTCTCGGGGCCCGCGCCCGATCTGGCGCTGATGCGACGGCACCTCGGCCCCTGCCGCTTCCTCCATGTCAGCCGCCGCGACGGGGTGGCGCAGGCGATCTCGCGCCTCAAGGCCGAGGTCAGCCAGGTCTGGCACCTCGACGGCAGCGAGCCCGCCGGACCCCGCCCCCGCGCCGCCTATGACGCGGCCCGCATCGACGCCTTCCGCGCCGAGGCCGCGCGCGGCAATGCCGCGTGGGAGGCGTGGTTCGCGGCGGAAGGGATCGTGCCGCACCGGCTGGTCTACGAGGATTTCGCCGGCGATCCCGCGGCGGCCGTCGTCGCCGCGCTCGACGCCCTCGGCCTGCCGCCGCAGAGGGCCGGGCTTGCGGTGCCCAACCGCCGCATGGCCGATGCCGAAAGCGCCGCCTGGGCCGCCCGCTACCGCGCCAAACGGGGGCTGCCCGATGCCCTATGAATGGCTCCCCCCCGAAGGCGACACCCGGCGGCTGGTTCTCTGGCCCCACCGCTCGCTGACGCGGCGGGGATTCGTCTGGTTCGTCGGCGGCACTGCATTGCTGATCTCGATGCCGCTTTTCGCGGTGCTCGGCACGATCCTCCTCTGGGGCCTCCTGCCCTTCCTCGCCGCCGCCGTGGCCGGCATCTGGTGGGCGCTGGCGCAGAGCTGGCGCGACGGCAACCTGACCGAGACGCTCACCCTCGCGCCGCGCCGGATGACGCTGGTGCGCCGGGTGCCGGGCGGCATCGAACAGAGTTGGGAGGCGAATCCCTTCTGGGTGGCGGTGCGGGTCTACCCGTCCGGCGGAAAGGTGCCGCATTATCTGACGCTGAAGGGCGACGGGCGCGAGGTGGAGCTTGGCGCCTTTCTGACCGAAGACGAACGCCTCAGTCTTGCGCACGAAATCCGCGAGGCGGTGGCACGGCTGCGCTGAGGGCCGCGCGCTCAGCGATCCTCGACATGGTCCGGCAGGTCGTGGAGCGGGGTCGAGGCGAAATCCTCGAGCTCGCGCTCGGTCATCGTCTCGAACATCTCGCGTGCCGCACCCCGGAGCCTGGAGGGCGGGGTTTCGCCGCGCTTGGCGGCAAGTGCCGCGCCAGCGGCGCGCTGCTGGGCCTTCGATCTGGCTGGCATGGGCTTTCCTCCATCGGTGGCCCCACGACAACGCTACGGCGCACGCCCCGGTTCCTTGACGCCGGCCGGCCGGGGCGCGCCCCCGATCCCGTCAATCCAGGCTGTCCTTGACCATCGGTCCCACCAGGCCGAAGTCCATCTGGCCGGTGTATTTCGCCTTGAGCGCGGCCATCACCCGCCCCATGTCGCGGATCGAGGTGGCGCCGGTGCCGGCGACGGCGGCGGCGATCGCCGCCCTGACCTCCTCGTCCGAAAGCTGGCGCGGCAGGAATTCCTCGATCACCCTGATCTCGGCCTGCTCCTTCTCGGCCAGTTCCAGCCGCCCGCCCTCCTCGTAGGCGCGCACCGATTCCTGGCGCTGCTTCACCATCCGGCCGAGAATGCCCAGCACCTCGGCATCGCCGACCGTGGCATCCCCGCCCTCGCCCCTCAGGGCGATGTCCTTGTCCTTGATCGCTGCGTTGATGAGCCGCAGCGTCGACAGCCGGGCCGCGTCCTTGGATTTCATCGCATCCTTCAACGCCGCGCCGATCCGTTCGCGCATGTCCATCGGGTCTCCATCCCCTGAGCTTCCGAAGACCCCAACATAGCCGCAACGGCGCCGGGTGACAATCGGCGTCTCGATCGGTAACCGTTTGAAATCGCTGGGTAAGCCAAAACCCGCGCGGCCCCTTGACCATCCCCGCCCGCGCCCTTAGGTTCCGCGGGATTTGTGACCGGGGGAGTCGCCATGCCCGCAAACCCGAAGCCTCAGGACAGACCCACGGCCTGCCTCGCCCTTGCCGACGGAACGCTTTTCTACGGCAGGGGGTTCGGCGCGGCCGGCGAGACGGTGGCGGAGCTGTGCTTCAACACCGCGATGACCGGCTATCAGGAAATCATGACCGACCCGTCCTACGCCGGACAGGTCGTCACCTTCACCTTCCCCCATATCGGCAACACCGGCGTCACCCCCGAGGACGACGAGGCGGCAGAGCCGGTCGCGGCCGGGATGGTGGTGAAATGGGATCCGACGGAGCCGTCGAACTGGCGCGCCGCCGGGCCGCTGGTGGACTGGCTCACGAAGCGCGGCCGCATCGGCATCGGCGGCGTGGACACGCGGCGGCTGACGCGGGCGATCCGCCAGCAGGGCGCGCCGCATGTGGCTCTGGCCCATGATCCGGACGGGAACTTTGACATCGGCGCACTCGTCGCGAGGGCGCGTGCCTGGTCGGGGCTGGTCGGCCTCGACCTCGCCAGGGAGGTGACCTGCGCCCAGAGCTACCGCTGGGACGAAACCTGCTGGGCCTGGCCCGCGGGCTATGGCCGGCGCGCGGGCGCGGGCTTCAGGGTGGTGGCGCTCGACTACGGCGCCAAGCGCAACATCCTGCGCTGCCTCGCGAGCGTGGGCTGCGACGTGACGGTCCTGCCGGCGACGGCGACGGCCGAGGAGGTGCTGGCGCACGAGCCCGAGGGCGTGTTCCTCTCGAACGGGCCGGGCGACCCTGCGGCGACGGGAGGTTATGCCGTGCCGATGATCCAGGGCATTCTGGCGCGCGACCTGCCGCTCTTCGGCATCTGCCTCGGCCACCAGATGCTTGCGCTCGCGCTCGGCGCGAAGACGGTCAAGATGAACCACGGCCACCACGGCGCCAACCATCCGGTCAAGGATCTGGAAACCGGCAAGGTCGAGATCACCTCGATGAACCACGGCTTCACCGTCGACAGCCAGACCCTGCCGAGGGGCGTGAAGGAAACACATGTGAGCCTCTTCGACGGATCGAACTGCGGCATCCGGATGGAGGGGAGGCCGGTCTTCTCGGTGCAGTATCACCCCGAGGCGAGTCCCGGCCCGCAGGACAGCTATTATCTGTTCGAACGGTTCGCCGGGGCGATGCAGGCGCGCCGCGCCGCCTGACCCTGAAGGGCCGCCCCGCGGTGGCGCCGGGCGGTGGCGCCGGAAAATATCACGAACTCTCCGCAAATCCGGCCGGTTCCATTAACCGGCCGTTAACCCTGCGCGCGCAGGGTCGCGGCATCTGGTTCCGTCCGGACAGCCATGCCGCCCTCAGCCCCGCACCTTCGCCTCGTCACGCCCGATTTCGCGCTTCCTCCGGCGGCGATGCCCGCGGCGACGGGGGTCTTCTCGGCCCGCGCCCAGCCCCGGCGCGCAGGCCCCGGGCGCCGGCCGCTCGGCCAGATCCTCATGGACATGAAAGCGGTCGAGCCCGGCAACATGCTGAAGGCGATCGCGCTGCGCGACCACGAGGACGCGCGGATCGGCGACATCCTCCTGACCCACGGATGGGTCAGCGACGCCGACCTGATGGCGGCGCTGTCGATCCAGTGGGGGGCGAAGACCGTCGACCTCGTGGCCGAGCCTCCCGACGCGCGGCTCGCCGACCGGCTCGGGCCGGAGTTCTGCCTGGCCCACGGGCTCCTGCCCTGGCGGCGGGTCGGCGGGGCGACCGTGCTGGCCACGGCGCGGCCGGAGGAGTTCGCCCGCGCCCGCGCCGCCCTGCCCGCGGGCTTCGGGTCCGTGATCATGGCGCTTTCGCCCGAGCGCGACATCCACGCCGCCCTCATCGCCATGCGCCAGACCGCCCTTGTCCGCAAGGCCGAGACGCGGGTGCCGGAGACGGAAAGCTGCCGGGCGCTGGACATGGGACGGTCGGCGCGGATGGTCGCGGGCGCGCTCGGCCTGATCGCCGCGGGGCTTGTCGCGCTGCCGGGCCTCACCTTCGCACTGCTGGCGCTCTGGGCGGTGCTGACGCTTCTCGCCTTCACCACCCTCAAGGCCGCCGCCTTCGCGGCCGAGGTCCGGGGCCGGGCGCGCGAGGCCCTCCGCCCGCGCCCCCCGCAGACGGTGCCGGCACGGCTGCCGGTCGTCTCGGTGATGGTGCCGCTCTTCCGCGAGGACGACATCGCGCCCCGGCTGATCCGCCGGATCGGCCGGATCGACTATCCGAAGGAACTGCTCGACGTGCTTCTCGTCGTCGAGGAGGACGATCTGGCGACCCAGCAGGCGCTCTCCCGCCGCACGCTGCCGCGCTGGATGCGCGTGGTCACGGTGCCGCGCGGCCCGATCCGCACCAAGCCGCGCGCGCTCAACTATGCGCTCGATTTCTGCCGCGGCTCCATCGTCGGCATCTGGGACGCCGAGGACGCGCCCGATCCGGGACAGATCCGCACCGTCGTCACCCGCTTCGCCGTGGCCCCGCCCGAGGTCGTCTGCCTCCAGGGCATCCTCGATTTCTACAACGCCCGGCACAACTGGATCACCCGCTGCTTCGCCATCGAATACGCCGTCTGGTTCCGCACGCTCCTGCCCGGCCTGGCGCGTCTCGGCCTCGTCGTGCCGCTCGGGGGCACCACGCTCTTCTTCCGCCGCAAGGCGCTCGAGGATCTGGGCGGCTGGGATGCGCACAACGTCACCGAGGACGCGGACCTCGGCCTCAGGCTCGCCCGGCACGGCTACCGCACCGAAGTCATCGACACGGTGACCGAGGAGGAGCCGAACTCGCGCCCCCTCGCCTGGATCCGCCAGCGGTCGCGCTGGCAGAAGGGCTTCGCGATCACCTGGGCCAGCCACATGCGCTCGCCCCGCCGGCTGTGGCGCGATCTCGGGCCGAAGCGCTTCCTGGCCGTCCAGGTCATGCTGCTCGGCAGCGTGTCGCAGGCGCTGCTCGCCCCCGTGCTCTGGACGTTCTGGGCGCTCACGCTCGGCCTCGCGCATCCGCTGGCGGGGGCGCTGCCCGGCTGGGTGATGACGCTTCTCGCCGCGCTCTTCGCGGTGGCGGAGATGATCACGCTGGCGGCCGGGCTCTGGGCGACGCGGGGGCCGCAGCACCGGCACCTGATGAAATGGGTGCCGACGCTGCATCTCTACGTGCCGCTCGCGTCGTTCTCGGCGTGGAAGGCGCTACAGGAATGCGTGACGCGGCCGTTCTACTGGGACAAGACCGCGCATGGCGTCGTCGCGGCCCGGCCCGGCGAGACGGAACTGCTGCCCGTCCTCATCCTGTCCGAACCGTTCCACGTGCCGGCGGCCCTGCCCGGCGCGGTCGTGCCCTTCCCGACGCCCGCAGCGGTGAAGGCACGGCTTCATCTTTCCGTACCGGCATGCGGGGCAGGTGAGCCCGCCGATCCGCCGGCCCGGCGTCCGGCCGGGCTGCGGGAACTGACGCTCGTCAGCGGCGGCGCGTCGGATCTGCCTGCGGGCGGCCCCGAGCGTATGCCCTACGTGCTCGGCTCAACGATCGCCGCCTTTGCCCTTGACCGTCCCGGCATCGAGTTTCAGCCGAGTTTCGAAGGCTTTTGAGATATGCGCGCGCAGCGCCGCCTGCGCCGCCTCGCCGTCGCCCGCACCGATCGCGCGGACGATCTCGGCATGTTCCTCGAGCGCGGCTTTCCCCCGGCCCTCGGCCGCGAGCGAGGTCGAGGCGAGCAGCGCCATCGAGCGGTGGACGAGGTCGAGCTGCTGGACGAGGTAGCGGTTGTGCGAGGCGAGGTGGATCTGCTTGTGGAACCTCCGGTTGGCGCGCGACAACCCGTCGGGGTCGTTCACGATCTCGCGATCCGCCTCGACCATGTCGTTCAGCACCCGGATCTCCTCGGGCGTGGCATGTTTGGCCGCAAGCCGCGCGGCCAGGCCCTCAAGCTCGGCGCGCACGACGTAAAGCTCGGCCAGTTGGTTGTGGTCGAGGGAGGCCACGATCATCGAGCGCCCGTCGCGGGTCAGCATCGACTGGGTCTCGAGCCGCTGGAGCGCCTCGCGCACCGGCGTGCGCGACACGCCGAAACGTTCGGCGAGTTCCGCCTCCACCAGCCGGTCGCCGGGGCGGTAGATGCCCTGGTCGATCGCCTCGAGGATCAGCGAGTAGGCGTCCTTCTGCATCCCGTCCCTTCCTGCCCCCGGCCTCGCGTCCCCGGTGTGGCGCGGCGCGCGAGCCTAGGCGGGGCTGCGCGCGATGACAAGGCGGTCGCGGGCGGTCGCGCGCGGGCGGTCGCTTGCGGGCTGCCCGCGCGCGGTGTAGGCAGGGCCATGCCCGAACCCGCCGCGCCCGCCGATTTCATCGGTGTCGAGACCTGGGTCTTCGACCTCGACAACACGCTCTACCCGCCGGCCGCGCGGCTCTTCGACCAGATCGAGGCGCGGATGACCGCCTATGTCATGTCGACGCTCGGCGTGGCGCGTCACGAGGCCAACCGGCTGCGCGCCGACTACTGGCGGCTCTACGGCACCACGCTTGCCGGGCTGATGCACGAGCACGGGGTGGATCCGGTGCCCTATCTGGAGGATGTCCACGACATCGCGCTCGACCATCTGGCGCCCGACCCCGCGCTCGCGCGCGCCATCGGTGCCCTGCCCGGGCGGCGCGTCGTCTACACCAACGGCTCGGCCCCCTATGCCCGGCGGGTGCTGGAGGCGCGCGGCCTTTCCGGCGCCTTCGACGCGGTCTTCGGGGTGGAGCACGCGGGCTTCCGCCCGAAACCCGACCGCCGCGCCTTCGAGACGGTCTTCGCGGCGGGCGGAATCGACGCCGCCCGCGCGGCGATGTTCGAGGACGATCCGCGCAACCTCGCCGCGCCGCACGCGATGGGGATGCGCACCGTCCATGTCGCCCCCCGGCCGGACCCCGCGCCGCATATCCACCACCATACCGACGACCTCGCCGCCTTCCTCGACCGCTTGCGGTGAGCGGGCTGCGCTGAGCGCACGGCGGGCGGCGCTGCGGCATTCCGACCGGTTGCGCGGGCTCGCGCAGCCCCCTATTCCCCGCCGCAGCGAACAGGAGACCGCCATGACAGCACTCGCCGACGCCCCGCGCCGGGCCGAATACCATGTGTTCCGCCGCCGCAGCCGGATCGCCCGCAACCGGGCCCTCGGCCTCGTCGCCCTCCCCCTTCTCCTTCCCGGCGCGCTGATCTTCGCGGTGAAGACCTGGGGGCTCGTCGCGCTCGGCCTCACGGCGCTCGCGGCGGTGCCGGTGGTCTTCGCGCTCCTGATCGCGCTGACGGTCGGCAAGTGACGCGAACCGCCGCCTGGGCGTTGAACCTTCCCGCGCGGCCGGGCTATCCTCCGCGCCGGACGGAGACACCATGCGCGAGACGACCGACATCCTGATTTCCGGCGGCGGGGTCGCCGGGCTGACCGCCGCGGCGGCCTTCGGCAGCGCCGGGTTCCGGGTGATCTGCGTCGATCCCGCCCCGCCGGTGACGGAGGAGGCGGGCGCGGGCGCGGACCTGCGCACCACTGCTTTCCTGCAACCGGCGCGGCGCGTGCTGGAGACGGCCGGCATCTGGTCCAGGATCGCCCCCCACGGCGCGGCGCTCCGCATCATGCGCATCGTCGATGCCGGCGGCGAGGCGCCGGAGCCGCGGCTGGTGAAGGATTTCGACGCCGCCGAGATCGGCGAGGAACCCTTCGGCTGGAACTTCCCCAACTGGCTGCTGCGCCGCGAGACGGTGGCGCGGCTGGCCGACCTGCCGAATGTCGACTTCCGCCCCGGCACGGCGACGCGGTCGGTCACGACCCGCGAGGGCGAGGCGCGGGTGACGCTCACCGACGGGGCGCAGGTCTCCGCCCGGCTGCTGATCGCCGCGGACGGGCGGGCGAGCCCGGTGCGCGAGGCGGTGGGGATCGGCGTCACGACGATGCGCTACGGCCAGAAGGCGCTGGCCTTCGCCGTCACCCACCCGGTCGCGCACGGCAATGTCTCGACCGAGATCCACCGCTCCGGCGGCCCCTTCACCTTCGTGCCCCTGCCCGACCGCGGCGGCCTGCCCTCCTCGGCCGTGGTCTGGATGGAGCGCGGGCCCGAGGCGCTCAGGCTCGCCGCCCTTCCGGTGGCCGAGTTCGAGGCGGCGATGCTCGCCCGCTCCGCCGGCCTCCTCGGCCCCCTCACGCTGGTCACCGGCCGTTCGCTCTGGCCGATTATCGCCCGGATCGCCGACCGGTTCGACGCGGAGCGCACGGCGCTTCTGGCCGAGGCCGCCCATGTCGTGCCGCCGATCGGGGCGCAGGGGCTGAACATGTCGCTGGCCGACCTCGCCTGCCTGCTCGACCTCGCCACCGCCGCGCCGGACCGGCTGGGGGAAAGGGCGATGCTCGCCGTCTACCACCGCCGCCGCTGGCCCGAGGTGAAGGCGCGGGTCATGGGGATCGACCTCCTGAACCGCACCTCGATGCTCTCGGCCCGGCCGCTGCGCGACCTGCGGGCGGGCGCCCTCAACGCGCTCCATTCGCTCGCCCCCGTCCGCCACACGCTGATGAAGGCGGGGCTCGGCCTGCGCTGAGCGGTCAGAGCCCCGCCGCGTCCAGCGCCCGCTTCACCCGGCCGATCGTGCCCTCGACGTCATAGAGCTTGTCGAGCCCGAAGAGCCCGATGCGGAAGCTGCGGAAGCCCTCGCCCTCGCCGACCTGCAACGGCACGCCGGCCGCGATCTGCACGCCCTGCGCGGCGAATTTCCGCCCCGACTGGATCTCGGGATCGTCGGTGAAGCTGACGACGACGCCGGGCGCGGCGAAACCCTCGGCGGCGACGGAGCGGATGCCGCGGCCGGCAAGCTCGGCCCGGACCGCGTTGCCGAGCCGCCACTGCGCCTCGCGCAGCCGCTCGAACCCGTGATTCCGCGTCTCGGCCATCGTGTCGCGGAAGCCGCGCAGCGCATCGGTGGGCAGCGTCGCGTGATAGGCGTGGCCGCCCGCCTCGTAGGCCGCCATGATCGCGCGCCACTTCTTCAGGTCGAGCGCGAAGCTCGAGGACGCGGTCGCCTCCATCCGTTCGAGCGCGGCCTGCGAGAACATCACGAGCCCGGCCGAGGGCGAGGCCGACCAGCCCTTCTGCGGCGCCGAGATCAGCACGTCGACGCCGGCGGCCTTCATGTCGACCCAGACGCAGCCCGAGGCGATGCAGTCCAGCACGAAGAGCGCGCCCGCGTCATGCGCGGCGCGGGCCAGCGCCTTCAGGTAGTCGTCGGGCAGGATCATGCCCGAGGCGGTTTCCACATGCGGCGCGAAGACCACATCCGGCTTCACCTCGGCGATCTTCGCCGCCACCTCCTCGACCGGCGCCGGCGCGAAGGGCGCCTGCGGCGCGTTGCCGGCGGGCCGGGCCAGCGCGGCATGGGTTTCCGCCGCGAAGCCGCCGGCCTCGAAAATCTGCGTCCAGCGGTAGGAGAACCAGCCGTTGCGGACGACGAGCGCCCTCGCCCCGCCGGCGAACTGCCGCGCCACCGCCTCCATCGCGCAGGTGCCGCCGCCGGGCACCAGCGCCACCGCCTCGGCGTTGTAGACCTCCTTCAGCATCGCGGAGATGTCGCGCATCACCTGCTGGAAGGCCCGGCTCATGTGGTTGAGCGAGCGGTCGGTGAAGACGACCGAGAATTCCTCGAGCCCGTCGGGATCGACATCTGGCAGCAATGCGGGCATGGGCGACCTCCTCTTCCTTCTCTCGAAGTAGCGCAACCGCGGCGTGACGCAAAGCCGGAAGCGGCCGGGCTTTCATTCTGGCGTCAAGTATCCTGCGGGGGCCCGGGGGTGCAAAACCCCCGGCGCGCGCTCATCCCAGGGGCCCCGGCCGGCGTTCCTCGCTGAGGAGCACGTTGGCCTCGACGTTGCCCACGCCGGGCAGCGTCATGATCCGCCGCCTGAGCACGCGCTCGAAATCCGCTAGGTCGCGGGCGGTGACCCTGAGCCGGTAGTCGTAGAGGCCGAGCACGTGCTGGACGGTCTGCACCTCGGGGATCGCGGTCGCGGCGCGCTCGAAATCCTCGAGGCTGACGCGGCCCTTGGTGGCGAGCTTGACGCCGAGGAAGACGGTGACGGTGAAGCCGAGCGCGGCGGCGTCGAGGTCCACCCGCTGCCCGGCCAGCACGCCCGCCGCCTCGAGCCGGCGGATGCGGCGCCAGGCGGCGGGCTGGCTGAGGCCGAGCGCGCGGCCGACGGCCCCGGCGCTCTGGCCGGCGTCGGCGACGAGCAGGCGCAGGATGGCGCGGTCGGTGTCGTCGAGGTCGATCACAGCGGCAGGTTCCCGGTGCGCTTGATGGTGGAGACCAGCATCAGGCTCTCGATGTCGGCGATATGCGGCAGGGTCAGGATGCGGTCGCGGTAGATCTCCTGGTAATGGCCCATGTCGCGGGCGATGACGTTCAGCCGCACGTCGACCCGGCCGAGGAAGGTCTGGATCTCGATCACCTCGGGCACCTTGCGGGCAGCGTCGAGGAACTCGTCGAAGGCGCGCGGATGGGTCTTGTCGAGCGTGAAGCGCAAGCTGACCTCCACCGCCCAGCCGAGCGCGCGCCAGTCGATCACCGCGTGCCGGCCGCGGATGACGCCCGCCGCCGACAGCCGTTCGAGCCGCCGCCAGCAGGTCGCCGCCGTGACGCCGGCGCGGAGCGCGAGTTCCGCCCTTTCAAGGCCGGGATCGGCGAGAAGCTGGCGGAGGATCCGGCGGTCGGTATCGTCGATCTGCATGATTTTTTCGCGCTGCGCGATTTTCTCGAATGACTATTTGCCCATATCGAGGAAAACGTCAAACTTTGCACGGGAAATCGTCCGGGTGCGTCTATGCTCGCCACCGGCAACAAGCAAAGGAGCGCCCGATGCGCGTCTACTACGATCGCGACTGCGACATCAACCTCATCAAGGACAAGAAGGTGGCCATCCTCGGCTACGGGTCGCAGGGCCATGCCCATGCGTTGAACCTGCGCGATTCGGGCGCGAAGAACGTCGCCATCGCGCTGCGCGAGGGCTCGCCCTCTGCCGCCAAGTGCGAGAAGGAGGGGCTGAAGGTGATGGGCATCGCCGAGGTCGCCGCCTGGTGCGACCTGATCATGTTCACCATGCCCGACGAGCTGCAGGCCGCGACCTACAGGAAATACGTCCACGACAACCTGCGCGAAGGCGCCGCGATCGCCTTCGCCCACGGCCTGAACGTCCACTTCGGCTTGATCGAGCCGAAGAAGGGTGTTGACGTCATCATGATGGCGCCGAAGGGCCCCGGCCACACCGTGCGCGGCGAATACGTCAAGGGCGGCGGCGTGCCCTGCCTCGTCGCCGTCCACCAGGACGCGACCGGCAAGGCGATGGAGATCGGCCTCTCCTACTGCTCCGCCATCGGCGGCGGGCGGTCCGGCATCATCGAGACGAACTTCCGCCAGGAATGCGAGACCGACCTCTTCGGCGAACAGGCGGTCCTCTGCGGCGGGCTGGTGGAACTGATCCGCATGGGCTTCGAGACCCTGGTCGAGGCGGGCTATGAACCCGAGATGGCCTATTTCGAATGCCTGCACGAGGTGAAGCTGATCGTGGACCTGATCTACGAAGGCGGCATCGCCAACATGAACTACTCGATCTCGAACACCGCGGAATATGGCGAATACGTCTCCGGCCCGCGCATCCTGCCCTATGACGAGACCAAGGCCCGGATGAAGGCGGTGCTGCGCGACATCCAGACCGGCAAGTTCGTGCGCGACTTCATGGCCGAGAACGCCGTGGGCCAGCCCTTCTTCAAGGCCACCCGGCGGCTCAACGACGAGCACCAGATCGAGAAGGTCGGCGAGAAGCTCCGCGCCATGATGCCCTGGATCGGCAAGGGCAAGCTGGTGGACAAGGCGCGGAACTGACAGGACGGACGCAGGGCGGGCGTCGTCGCCCGTCCTGCCGGACCAGCTAGGCGACCGCCTCCACCGCGCCGACGATCTCGTCCACCACCTCGGCCAGAAGCCCCTCGTCCTCGCATTCCGCCATCACCCGGATCAACGGCTCGGTGCCCGATTTGCGGATCAGCAGCCGGCCGGTGCCGTTCAGCCGCGCCTCCGCCTCGGCGATCACTTTCCGGACATTTTCCGTATCGAGCGGCGCCGAGCCGGCGGAATACCTGACATTCTTCAACATCTGCGGCACGATCTCGAACTGGCGCACCAGCGCCGACGCCGGCCGCCCGGTCTCGGCCATCGCGGCGAGGAACTGCAAGCCGGCGATCAGCCCGTCGCCGGTCGTGGCATAGTCGGTCATGACGATGTGGCCCGACTGCTCGCCGCCGAGGTTGAAGCCGCCCTCGCGCATCCGCTCGACCACATAGCGGTCGCCCACCGCCGTGCGCTCGAGCCGGAGCCCGCGGCCGGCGAGGAAGCGTTCGAGCCCGAGGTTCGACATCACGGTGGCGACCAGCGTGTCCCCCCTCAGCCGCCCCTCCTCGGCCCAGCGGGCGGCGAGAAGCGCCATGATCTGGTCGCCGTCGGCGGCCGCGCCGGTCTCGTCGAGGATCATCACCCGGTCGGCGTCGCCGTCGAGCGCGATGCCGAGGTCGGCGCCATGCGCCACCACCATGCCGGCCGCCGTCGCGGTCTGGGTGGAGCCGCAGCCCTCGTTGATGTTGTGGCCGTCCGGGGCCACGCCCACCGGGATCACCTCGGCGCCCAGTTCCCACAGCACCTCGGGCGCGGCGCGATAGGCCGCACCGTTGGCACAGTCGATCACGACCTTGAGGCCGGAAAGCTTGCCGCGCGCCGGGAAGGTCGTCTTGGCATATTCGACATAGCGGCCGCGGCCGTCGTCGATCCGTTTCGCACGGCCGATGTTCTGCGGCCGGGCGAGCGCGATCTCGCCCGCGAGGATGCGCTCGATCTCCGCCTCGGCCTCGTCGGAGAGCTTGAAGCCGTCGGGGCCGAAGAACTTGATGCCGTTGTCATGGGCGTGGTTGTGGCTGGCCGAGATCATGATGCCGAGATCGGCGCGCATCGAGCGGGTGAGGTAGCCCACCGCCGGCGTGGGCACCGGGCCGAGAAGAAGCACGTTCATGCCCGTCGAGGTCAACCCCGCGGTCAGCGCGTTTTCCAGCATGTAGCCCGAAAGCCTCGTGTCCTTGCCGATGACGACGCGGTGGCCGTTGCGCCGGTCGGTGCGGAAATAGCGCCCCGCCGCCGCGCCGAGCCTGAGCGCGATTTCCGCGGTCATCGGATGATGATTGGCGGTGCCGCGCACGCCATCGGTGCCGAAAAGCTTCCTGCTCATGGTTCTGCTCCGAACGTCACCGCCTGCCAGAGGCGGAGCGCCTGTCTTGTTTCGACGATATCATGGACACGGTGGATCTGCACACCCTGCGCCACGCCCGCCAGCGTGACCGCGACGGTTCCCGGGCCGCGCAGGTCGGCCCGCGCCACCGCCGTGCCGCCGCCGTAGGTGCCGATGAAGCGCTTGCGCGAGGCGCCGAGGAGGACCGGCACGCCCAGGGAGTGAAACAGCGACAGCCCGCGCAGGAGCGCGAGGTTGTGCGCCGCGGTCTTGCCGAAGCCGATTCCGGGGTCGACGACGATGCGGCCGCGGGCGATGCCGAGCGCCTCGGCCGCGGCGATGCGCTCGTCCAGCCAGTCGTAGACGTCGAGCAGAACGTCATCGTAGCGCGGATCGTCCTGCATCGTCGCCGGCGTTCCCCGCGCGTGCATCAGGCAGACCGGAACGTCGCGCTCCGCCACCAGCGCGCCGAGCGCCCGGTCGTAGGTCAGCGCCGCCACGTCGTTCACCATCGCCGCGCCGGCGTCGAGTGCGGCGCGCGCGACCGCGGCCTTTCGCGTGTCGATGGAGACCGGCGCGGCGATGCCGCCTGCCACGAGCGCGGCGATGACGGGCGCGGTGCGGGCGATCTCGTCCGCCTCGACCACGTCGGCGGCACCGGGCCGCGTGCTTTCGCCGCCGATGTCGAGGATGTCGGCACCGTCCGCAGCCATCTCGGCGGCATGGACGCGGGCGACCTCGGCGGCGAAGAACCGGCCGCCGTCGGAAAAGCTGTCGGGCGTCACGTTGAGGATGCCCATGAGACGAGGTGTCTTAAGCGTGAGCCCGGCGAGCGGCGCGCGCGGCGCCGTCAGGCGGGCGCACGCCTCCGCGGGCAGGTCGGCCGCGGCCACGAGGCCCCTCGATCCGGCGCGGGTCAGATGCTCGGCGCGGTCGAACCAGCACCAGCCGCCCGCCAGCGGCAGGGCGCCGGCGGGGCGGGCGGCATCGGTCATGGCGATCGGGCGGAAGTAGTCCATG
Organism: Paracoccaceae bacterium; assembly: GCA_039808285.1. GTDB lineage: Bacteria > Pseudomonadota > Alphaproteobacteria > Rhodobacterales > Rhodobacteraceae > Albidovulum. Next base: position 400 of record JBDHSQ010000026.1, on the reverse strand, counting down.
CGCGCCTCTTGGCGCGGGCGGCGGCGCTTGGCAAGCCCGGGGTTTCAGGCCCGGGTGACCGGCACGCGGCAACCCGCCGGAATTGCTACAGCGCCGTGAACGACCAGCCGTTCGGCCTCGAGAAGCCCGGCGAGCCAGGCGGCAAGCGCGGCGGGCTCAGCCCCCTCCGGCGCGCCGGGCGTGTCGAGCGCCATCTTCGCCGGCGCCCAGACCACCCGCCCGCCGCGCGCCAGCGCCCAGTCCAGTTCGGTCCGGGTGGAGACGGTGCGCAGGCCCTCGTCGCGTTCGGCCAGCGACCACGCCGCCTGTTCCAGCGCGAGAAGCGCGATCCGCCGCGCCACGGCGGGCGTCGCGGCCGCCGGCAGCGGCAGGAGCGGCGCCGGCGGCACCAGCACCGCAG
>JBDHSQ010000025.1:0-32694 GCA_039808285.1 Paracoccaceae bacterium | reverse complement strand
TCAGGCACCCACGCGCGCGCGCGCCGGGCGCTCCCTTCGGTCACAGCCGCGTCAGCACCACGCCTGTCGCGATCAGCCCGACCGACAGCGCCTTCGCCGGCGTCATCCGTTCGCGGAACACCAGCCAGCCGATCAGCACCGCGAACAGGATCGAGGTCTCGCGCAGCCCCGCCACCAGCGGGATCGGCGCCTGCGTCATCGCCCAGACCACCACCGCATAGCCGCCATAGGAAAATGCCGCACCGAGCGTGCCCAGCACCCAGACCCGCGGCGCGGCGGGAATGGAGCGCCTGCCGCGCAGCGCCAGCATCACCGCGGCGAAGACGATCCCGGCCACCAGCATGACCCAGCCGAGATAGGTCACCGGATCGCCCAGCGCCCGGGCGCCGAGCCCGTCGACCATCGTGTAGCCGGCGGTGGCCAGCGCGGAGCCGAAGGCATAGGGCAGCATCCGGCGCGATTCCCCGCTTTTCCACACACCGCCCGCCAGAAGCGCGATGCCGCTTCCCAGAACGAGGATTCCCGCGGTCTCTACCGGGCTGACCGTCTCGGCCAGCCAGAGGGCGCTGACCAGGAGCGTGATCATCGGCGCGGTGCCGCGCGCCAGCGGATAGACCCTGCCGAGATCGCCGTGTTCGTAGGCGAAGGCGAGAAAGGTCTGGTAGCCGGTATGGATCAGGCCGGAGACGAGGATCCACGGCCAGACCGCCGGCGCGGGCAGGTCGCGGAACAGGACGATGACAAGGCCGATCGCCCCCTGCCCCGCCGACAGCACCATCATCGCCGCAACCCGGCTGGTTCCGACCCGGAGCAGCGCGTTCCAGCCGGCGTGAAGCAGGGCCGCCGCGAGAACTGAGAGAAAGACGATCAACGACACGGCGCGGGCCTCCGCGCCAAGGCGTAGGCGGCCGGGCGGGAAAGGGCAAGACGCGTCGGGCGGCCGCGGTCCCGCCATTCTCCGGGCGCCGCGCGCTTTAGAACCATTCCAAATCTTGACTCGGCCGACCCCCGGGCGCATATCGGCTGACGAAACGGAGGCGCCGCCATGTTCATTCAGACCGAGTCCACGCCGAACCCCGCAACGCTCAAGTTCCTGCCGGGCCTCGCGGTCCTCGACGCCGGAACGGCCGATTTCCCGGCGCCGGACACCGCGGCGAAATCCCCGCTGGCGCGGCGCATCTTCTCCGTGGACGGCGTGACGGGCGTCTTCCTGGGATCGGACTTCGTGACCGTGACCAAGGCCGAGGCGGTGCTGTGGGATCACATCAAGCCCGCGATCCTCGGCGCGATCATGGAACATTTCCACTCCGGACAGCCCGCGATCGATGGCGTCCGCGCCGAGAGCGCACATGCCGAACAGGATGGGCCCGACGCCGAGATCGTCAAGCAGATCAAGGAGCTGCTCGACACGAGGGTGCGCCCGGCGGTGGCCCAGGACGGCGGCGACATCACCTTCCACGGCTTCGACCGCGGCGTGGTCTACCTGCACATGCAGGGCGCCTGCGCCGGTTGCCCCTCCTCCACGCTCACGCTCAAGATGGGGATCGAGAACCTGCTGCGGCACTACATCCCCGAGGTGACCGAGGTGCGGCCGGTCGCCGCCTGACGCATGGCCGGGCCGCTCGTCCTCGCCTTCGACACATCGGCCGCGCATTGCGCGGCCGCTCTTCTCTCGGGCGAGCGCGTGCTGGAAGCGCGGTGCGAGGAGATGGGGCGCGGCCAGGCCGAACGGCTGCTGCCGATGCTGGGTGAAATCCTTTCGGCCCACGGCCACACCTGGGCCGACCTCGCCGCGCTCGGCGTCGGCACCGGCCCGGGCAACTTCACCGGTATCCGCATCGCGGTGGCCGCCGCGCGGGGGCTGGCGCTGGGCCTGAAGATCCCCGCGGTCGGCGTGAGCGGGTTCGAGGCGCGCGCCCAGGGCCACGCGGGCCCCGGCTGGGTGGCCATCGAGGCGCCGCGCGGCATGGTCTGGCTCCAGCGCCGCGACGGCGGATCTGGCGGCGCGCCCGACCTCCGCCCCGCGGCCGAGACCGCAGCGCTGGACGCGGCCGTCCTGTGGCTGTCAGACCTGCCCGCCGCCGAGATGGCCGTCATCATCGCCCGCATCGCCCGTGACCGGCGCCACCTGACGCTGCCCCGTCCCGCGCCGCTCTACCTGCGTCCCGCCGACGCCGCGCCCATGCGCGAGCCGCCGCCCGCCCTCTTGCCATGACCGTCGATGCCGAACGGCTGGCGGCGATCCACGCCCAGTGCTTCACCGCCCCCCGCCCCTGGAGCGCGGCCGAGATCACCGGCATCCTCGCGACGCCGGGAACCTTCCTCCTGACGGAACCGGGCGGGTTCCTCATCGGCCGCGTCCTTGCCGGCGAGGCGGAACTCCTGACGCTCGCGGTCGCACCGGCGGCGCGGCACAAGGGCATCGCGGCCCGGCTCGTCGCCGCCTTTCTCGACCGCGCCGCGGGGCAGGCCGCCGCCCGCGCGTTCCTGGAGGTCGGCGCCGGCAACCCCGCCGCCCGCGCCCTCTATGCCCGTGCGGGCTTTGCCGAAACCGGCCGGCGCCCCTGCTACTACCGGCACCCGGACGGCACCGCGTCGGACGCGCTGATCCTCGCGCGGACGCTGGTCTGAGCCATGTCCGGATTGTTGATCAATCGGTCAGATTGCCGTTCAGCCCGAGCGAATGTGTATTGACCGGCCGCGGGCCTTCGGCGCTAATCGACGGCAATCCGCGCGGGGAGATCGGCTGTCCGGAAGGATGGCCCCGGACGCGGATCGACAGGGACACAAACCGGGAGTTCTTCCATGACCCTTCAGAGAAAATTCCTCGGCGCGGCCGCCGTGCTCGCGCTGGCCTCGGGCACGGCGCTGGCCGATCCGGCGATCATCTACGACCTCGGCGGCAAGTTCGACAAATCCTTCAACGAGGCGGCCTTCAACGGTGCAGAGAAGTGGAAGGCCGAGACCGGCGGCACCTACAAGGAACTCGAGATGCAGTCGGAGGCGCAGCGCGAACAGGCGCTGCGCCGGCTGGCCGAGGCGGGCGCCAACCCGGTGGTGATGACCGGCTTCGCCTTCGGCGACGTGCTGAACAAGGTGGCGCCCGACTTCCCGGACACCAAGTTCGCGATCATCGACATGGTCGTGGAACAGCCGAACGTGAAATCGGTCGTCTTCAACGAACACGAGGGCTCCTACCTCGTCGGCGTGATGGCGGCGATGGCATCGAAGACCGGCACGGTCGGCTTCATCGGCGGCATGGACATTCCGCTGATCCGCAAGTTCGGCTGCGGATACGCCGAGGGCGTCAAGGCGGTGAACCCGGACGCCAAGATCGTGATGAACATGACCGGCACCACGCCGGCCGCGTGGAACGATCCGGTCAAGGGCGCCGAACTGGCCAAGGCGCAGAAGGCGCAGGGCGCGGACGTGATCTATGCCGCCGCCGGCGGCACCGGCATCGGTGTGCTGCAAGCCGCGGCCGACGAGGGGATCCTGTCGATCGGGGTGGACAGCAACCAGAACTACCTGCATCCCGGCCAGGTGCTGACCTCGATGGTCAAGCGGGTCGACAACGCGGTCTACGACGCCTTCAAGGAAGGCGCCGACATGACCACGGGCGTCAACGTCATGGGCCTTGCCAACGACGGCGTCGGCTATGCGATGGACGACAACAACGCCAGCCTTGTCACCGACGACATGAAGGCCAAGGTCGAGGAGGCCGCCGCCAAGATCAAGTCGGGCGAGATCACGGTGCACGACTACATGTCCGACAACACCTGCCCGGCCGCGACCTTCTGATGGCGCCGGACGAGGCGACAGGGTGGCCGGGAACGGCCGTCCCCTTTGCCGCATCGCGACAGGAGCGCCCGCCCGCGAACGGGCGCTTCGGCGCGGACATGAGGCTCGCCGCATTGCCGGTCGCCGCCCTCGCCGCCCCCCTGGCCGCCGTTCTTGCCGCTGCCACCGGCGCCGGGGCCGGGATCAGCGCTTTCGCCGCCGATGACGATATCCTGATCGTGCGCGGCCGCGACGCCGGGGGCGATGCCCGTTTCGAGTTCCTCGCCGAGGGGGACGCGAGGCTTCAGTGCGTCGCTCTCGACGCCGCGGGAAAACCTCTCGCGGTTGCAACGACATGGGCGGATTCCGGCTTCGTCCGGTTCGACGCGCTGGACATCCGGTCGGTCGACCGGGTGGCCTGCCGGAGACAGGAATGACCGCCGCCGCCCCCCTTGCCATCGAACTGAAGGGCATATCGAAGGCCTTCGGGCCGGTGCAGGCCAACAAGGACATTTCGATCCGGGTGGCGAAGGGCACGATCCACGGCGTCATCGGCGAGAACGGCGCCGGCAAGTCGACGCTGATGTCGATCCTCTACGGCTTCTACAAGGCCGACGCCGGCGAGATACTCATCAACGGCCGGCCGACCCAGATCCCCGACAGCCAGGCCGCGATCCGCGCCGGCATCGGCATGGTCTTCCAGCATTTCAAGCTGGTGCAGAACTTCACCGTGCTGGAGAACGTCATCCTCGGGGCGGAGGACGGCGCGCTCCTGCGCCCCTCGCTCGCCAAGGCGCGCAAGGTTCTGGCCGAACTTGCCCGTGAATACGAGCTGGACGTCGATCCCGACGCGGTGGTCGAGCAGCTTTCGGTCGGCCACCAGCAGCGGGTGGAAATCCTCAAGGCGCTCTACCGCAGCGCCGAGATCCTGATCCTCGACGAGCCGACCGGCGTGCTGACCCCCGACGAGGCCGACCACCTCTTCCGCATCCTCCGGGGGCTGAAGGAGCAGGGCAAGACGGTGATCCTGATCACCCACAAGCTGCGCGAGATCATGGAGATCACCGACACCGTGAGCGTGATGCGCCGGGGCGAGATGACCGCGACGGTCCGGACGGCGACCACCAGCCCCGAGGAACTGGCCGAGCTGATGGTCGGCCGCAAGGTGCTGCTCGACGTCTCGAAAGGGCCGGCGCAGCCCGGCAAGATGGTACTTGAGGTCGAGAACCTGCGTGTCGTCGACGCCGACCGGGTGGAACGCCTGCGCGGCATCTCCTTTCAGATACGCGCGGGCGAGATCCTCGGCATCGCGGGCGTCGCAGGCAACGGCCAGTCGGAACTGCTGGAAGTCCTGGGGGGGTTCCGCCGTGCCACCGGCACCGTGCGGCTGAACGGCGAGGAGCTTGACCTGACCGGCACGAGGTCCGACGGCCAGACGCGGCGCGCGCAGGGCATCAGCCATGTGCCCGAGGACCGCCAGCGGCTCGGCATGATCATGGACTTCACCGCCTGGGAGAACATGGCCTTCGGCTATCACAACGATCCGGCCTACCAGAAGAACCGGCTCCTGATGGACAACGACGCGATCCTCGAGGACACGAGGAGCAAGATGGAACGCTTCGACGTGCGCCCGCCGATCCCGACGCTGCCCGCCAAGAGCTTTTCCGGCGGCAACCAGCAGAAGCTGATCCTCGCCCGCGAGATCGAGAGGAACCCCGAGCTTCTCCTGGTGGGCCAGCCGACCCGCGGCGTCGACATCGGCGCGATCGAGTTCATCCACCGGCGGATCGTGGAGTTGCGGGACGCCGGCAAGGCGATCCTGCTCGTCTCGGTCGAGCTTGACGAAATCCTCGGCCTGGCCGACCGCATCGCGGTGATGTTCGACGGCCGGATCATGGGCGAACGAGACCCCGAGCGCACCGACGAGCGCGAGCTTGGCCTGATGATGGCCGGCGTGGACGGGGGGAAGGCCGCATGACCACCCTCCCCCGCTGGGCCGACCTCATCCTCGTGCCGCTGATCAGCCTGCTGCTGGCCGGGGTCATCTCGGCCCTCGTCATCCTCGCCATCGGCCAAAGCCCGGGCGAGGCGCTGAAGGTGATGGTCGACGGCGCGCTCGGGTCGGCCTATGGCTGGGGCTACACGCTCTACTATGCCACGAGCTTCATCTTCACCGGCCTGTCGGTGACGGTCGCGTTCCACGCCAGCCTCTTCAACATCGGCGGCGAAGGGCAGGCGCAACTGGGCGGTCTCGGCGTGGCGCTGGTCTGCCTCGCCCTGCCCTGGCCGCACTGGACGCTGGCGCTGCCCGCGGCGATGGCGGGGGCGGCGCTGTTCGGCGCCGCCTGGGCGGCGGTCCCGGCCTGGCTCCAGGCCCGGCGCGGCAGCCACATCGTGATCACGACGATCATGTTCAACTACATCGCCGCGGCGCTGCTGATCTACGTGCTGGTGGAACACCTGCGCCCCCCGACCAGCATGGACCCGGCAAGCGCGCGCTTCCCCGCGGGCACGAGCCTGCCCACGCTGCACGAGATTCCGGGCCTCTCGCTGATCTTCACCAAGCAGGTGCCGGCGAACGTGACGCTGTTCGTGGCGCTTCTGGCATGCTGGCTGGTCTGGCTGCTGCTCTGGCGCACCCGGCTCGGCTACGCGATCCGCGCCTTCGGCAAGTCGGAACCGGCCGCACTCTACGCAGGGATCAATCCGTTCCGGGTGACGATGATCGCGATGCTGATCTCGGGTGCGCTTGCGGGGCTGATGTCGATCAACAACGTGATGGGCGAAAGCGGGCGGCTGCTGCAAAACTCGTCCGAGGGCGCGGGCTTCATCGGCATCGCGGTGGCGCTGATGGGCCGCAACCATCCGGTCGGCGTCTTCCTGGCGGCGATCCTCTTCGGCTTCCTCTACCAGGGCGGGGCGGAGCTTGGACTGTGGACGGCGATCCCGATCGAACTCAGGACCGTCGTGCAGGGGCTGGTGATCCTCTTCACCGGCGCGCTCGACTACATGGTACGGATGTTCCTCGGCCTCTTCTTCCGGCCACGCGCCGCGGCGGGTGGATGATGGACTACGCGACGCTTCTCCAGATCCTCGACTCGACGCTGCGGCTCGCCACGCCCTTGCTGCTCGCCTGTCTTGCCGGGCTCTATTCCGAACGCTCCGGCGTCTTCGACATCGGGCTCGAGGGCAAGATGCTGATGGCGGCGATGTGCACCGGCGCGGTCGCCGCCCTGAGCGGCAATGTCTGGATCGGGCTTCTGGCGGGCATTGCGGGCTCGATGGTCTTCGCCGCCATCCACGGGGTCGCCTCGATCACCTTCCGCGGCAACCAGCTCATCTCCGGCGTCGCGCTCAACTTCGTGGCCTCCGGGATCACCGTCCTCGTCGCGCAGTCGCTCTTCCGGCAGGGCGGGCGCACGCCGCCGCTGTCGGGCGAGGCGCGCTTCAACCCGATCACGCTCCCCTTCGCCGATGCAGCCGGCAGCATCCCCCTCGTCGGCCCCTTCTACCGCGAGGTGATCTCGGGCCACGGCGCGCTCGTCTACGTGGCGCTTCTGGCCGTGCCGGTGACCTGGTGGGTGCTCTACCGCACCCGCTTCGGCCTGCGGCTCAGGGCGGTGGGCGAAAATCCCGCCTCGGTCGACACCGCCGGCATCTCGGTGGTGCGGCTGCGCTACACCGCGCTCGCGGTCACCGGGCTCCTCTGCGGCATCGCGGGCGCCTACATGGCGGCGGGCCTTCAGGCGGGCTTTGGCAAGGAGATGACGGCGGGGCGCGGCTACATCGCGCTCGCGGCGCTGATCTTCGCCAAGTGGCGGCCCTGGTATGCGCTGATGGCCACGCTTCTCTTCGGCTTCTTCCAGGCGCTGGCGCTCCGGCCCGACGTGATCAAGAATACGGTCGGCTTCGACGTGCCGGTGCCGATGCTCGACGCCCTGCCCTACATCCTCACCGTGATCGTCCTGGCGGGCTTCGTCGGCCGCGCGATCCCGCCGCGCGCCGGAGGCGAACCCTATGTCAAGGAGCGCTGATCTCGCCCGCCTGATCCGCGAGCGGGCGGGCGCGGAGCCGGTCAGCCACGGGCTGATCCTCGGCTCCGGCCTCGGCCATCTCGCCGCCGGGGTGGAGGGCGTGGCGATCGACTATGCCGACCTGCCGGGATTTCCCCACGCGGGCGTCTCGGGCCACAACCCGAAGCTTGCCGTGGGCACGCTGGAAGGGGTCCGCGTCGCCGTCTTCGGCGGACGGGCGCATTACTACGAAAGCGGCCAGGCGGACGCGATGCGGCTGCCCCTGGAGGTCTTGAAAGCGCTCGGGGCGGACCGGCTCATCGTCACCAATGCCGCCGGGTCGCTCAGGCCCGGAATGCCGCCCGGATCGCTGATGATGCTCGGCGACCACATCAACTTCTCGGGCCTCAACCCGCTGATCGGCGAAGCCTCGGACGCGCGCTTCGTGCCGATGACGCAGGCGCATGACCCGGCCATGCGCACCCGGCTCAGGACGGCGGCGGAGGCGGAGGGCGTCGATCTGGCCGAAGGCGTCTACGCCTGGTATTCCGGGCCCTCGTTCGAGACGCCCGCGGAAATCCGCGCGATCCGGACGCTCGGCGCCGATGCCGTCGGCATGTCGACCGTCGCGGAGGTGATCCTCGCCCGGTTCCTCGGCCTGAAGGTTGCGGCGATCTCGGTCATCACCAACATGGCGGCCGGCATGAGCGACGAGAAGATCAGCCACGAACACACCAGGGCGATGGCGCCCCTGGGCGCGGGAAAGCTCGAACGCGTGCTCCGACGATACCTGCGCGATCTGGACTGAGCGGGGCCGGAGGGCGGGCCCCAGGGCTTTGGCAGCGAGCGTTTGACACTGTCCGCCCCGGGGCGCAAGACTGTGGGCAAGACTGGGCAAAAGCGCCCGATTTCAGCGGACTGAACGACGAGATGCAGATCTACCTGCCCATCGCGGAGGTTTCGGTCAACGCCTTCTTGCTGTTCGGAATCGGCGGACTCGTCGGCGTCCTGTCGGGGCTCTTCGGTGTCGGCGGCGGCTTCCTGATCACGCCGCTTCTGTTCTTCATCGGCGTGCCCCCGACCGTCGCCGTGGCGACGGGGGCCAATCAGGTGGTCGCCTCCTCGGTCTCGGGCGTGCTTGCGCATCTGAAGCGGCGCACCGTCGACATGCGGATGGGGATGGTGCTGCTCACGGGCGGGCTGATCGGCTCGGCGCTCGGCATCTGGGTCTTCAACCTCCTGTCGCGGCTTGGCCAGATCGACCTCGCCGTGCAGCTTTCCTATGTCGTCTTCCTCGGCCTCATCGGGCTTCTGATGTTGCAGGAGGGCCTGCGCGCGATCGCCCGGGCGCGGAAGACGGGCCCGCAACCCGCGATCAGGCGGCACACGCACCTCTGGGTGCACCGGCTGCCGCTCAAGATCAAGTTCCGCGCCTCGGGCCTTTACATCTCGGTGATCCCGCCCGTGCTCGTCGGTGTCATCGTCGGCGTGCTGGCGGCGATCATGGGCGTGGGCGGAGGGTTCATCATGGTGCCGGCGATGATCTACCTCCTGGGGATGCCCACCAAGGTCGTGATCGGCACGTCGCTCTTCCAGATCATCTTCGTGACCGGCTTCACCACCTTCATGCACGCCTGGACGAACCAGTCCGTCGACCTGATGCTGGCACTTCTCCTGATCGTCGGCGGCGTCGTCGGCGCCCAGATCGGCACAAGGATCGGCGCGCGGCTGAAGGCCGAGCAACTGCGCATCCTGCTTGCGCTCATGGTGCTGGCGGTCAGCCTGAAGCTTGCCGTCGATCTGCTGATCGAACCGCGCGAGCTATATTCGATCTCGGCGGCGGGGCGGGCATGAGGCGGATGGCGCTCCTCCTCGGGCTTCTTGCCGCGCCGGTCCCGGCCGCGGCGCAGGAGGAGGTCGTGGCCGGCCTCAGCCGCAACGAAATCTCGATCACCGCCAACTTCGAAGGCTCCGACCTTCTGATCTACGGGGCGGTCAAGCGCGACCAGCCGGAGCCCGCGGGATCGCGGCTCGACGTCATCGTGACGGTCGAGGGGCCGTCGACGCCGATCACCGTCCGGCGCAAGTCGCGCAGCTTCGGCATCTGGATCAACACCGCCTCGGTCGAGGTCGACCGCGCGCCCAGCTTCTACACCGTCGCCACGACCGGGCCGCTCGAGGAAATCCTGTCGCAGACCGAGGATCTGCGGCGCAAGATCTCGGTGCCGCAGATGATCCGCTCGGTCGGCGCGCCGAAGGAGATCGCCGACAGCCCGGCCTTCACCGGGGCGCTGGTCCGCATCCGCGAGGGCAACGGGCTCTATTCGCTGCACGAGGGCGCGGTGGAACTGGCAGAGGACACGCTCTTCCGTACCGACGTCGACCTGCCGGCGAACCTCGTCGAGGGCGCCTACCGCACCCGCTTCTTCCTCCTGCGCGACCGGCAGGTGGTGGCGATGCGCGAGACCGTCATCGACGTGCGCATGGTCGGGCTCGAACGCTGGCTCTACGAGCTTGCCCGCGGCCAGCCGGCGGCCTACGGCATCCTCGCGCTTACCCTCGCGGCGCTTGCGGGCTGGGCGGCCTCGACGGCGTTCCGGCTCATCAAGAACGGCTGATCAGCCGCGCCCTCAGCCGCGCCCCACGAAGGGCATGTTCGTCGCCATCACCGTCATCGACAGGACGTTGCCGGACGGCGGCAGGCCGGCCATGTGCAGCACCGCCGCCGCGACCTCGGCCGCATCCATCATCGGCTCTGCCCGGACGCTGCCGTCGGCCTGCGGCACGCCGCGCTCCATCTGCGCGGCCAGCTCCGTCCGCGCATTGCCGATGTCGATCTGGCCCGCCGCGATGGAAAAGGGCCGGCCATCGAGCGCAAGCGTCTTCGTCAGCCCGGTGACCGCGTGCTTCGTCGTGGTGTAGGCCACCGACCCCGGCCGCGGCGCATGGGCGGAAATCGAGCCGTTGTTGATGATCCGCCCGCCCTGGGGGCGCTGCGCGCGCATCCGGGCGAAGGCGGCGCGGGCAGAGAGGAACATGCCGTGAAGGTTCACCGCCACCGTGTCGAACCAGTCGTCCAGTGGAATCTCGTCGATCAGCCCCGCGGGGCGCGAGATGCCGGCATTGTTGAAAAGCACGTCGATCCGGCCGAAGCGGCCCGCCGCTGCATCGAACGCAGCCTCGACGGCGGCGGGGTCGGTCACGTCGCAGACGACCGGCAGCGCAGCCGCATGACCGCGGGCGAGCGCCGCGAGCCGGTCGCCGCGCCGGGCGAGCAGCGCGACGTTCCAGCCCTCGGCCAGGAACCGCTCCGCCACGGCGCGGCCGATCCCGGCGCTGGCGCCGGTGACGACGATGGTGCGCGCCATCTCAGAACGCCTTGAAGGTCATCGTCGTCAGGGTGCGGGCGATGCCGGGAATGTCGAAGAGCTTTTCGGTCAGCCAGTGGCCGACATCGGCGTCGTCGGGGATGTAGACCTTGGCGATCAGGTCGTATTCGCCGGAGGTGGAGTAAAGCTCGGACACGACCTCGCGGTCGTAGACCGCGTCGGCGACCTCGTAGGTCTTGCCGGGCAGGCAGCGGAACTGGACGAAAACGCAGCGCATGGGGATCTCCTTCGGCGGCGAGACTAGCGGGCCGGTCGTGCGACGGAAAGCGGCGGATGCCTCCGGCGGGAGTATTTCGGCCACAATGAAAGCCGCTCACTCCTCCTCGCCGGCAAGGAGCGCCAGCGCGGCGGCGGATTTCGGCAGGTCGTCGGTGGTGAGCGGCAGGGCCGGCCGCGCCAGACGGTTGCGGACGACCCAGTGAAGCCGCGTCTCGGCGCGGGTGATGGCGACATAGGCAAGCCGCTTCCACAGGGGAATGCCCGCTTCCGTCCGGCCCGTCCGCGCCGCGACGAAAAGGTCGGGCGCGAAGACCTGCACCTCGTCCCATTGCGAGCCCTGCGCCTTGTGGATCGTCACCGCCGCCCCGTGCAGGAAGGCCGCGCCCATCGTCGCGGCGGCGGGAATGAAGGGTTCCTCCTCGTCCGGAAGCTCGATCTTGATGATCGAGGCGGCGGAAATCCGCGGCTCCTCGGCGCCGATGACATGAAGCCGCGCGAAGCCCGGTTTCTTGCCCGGGCCGAGGTAGATCACCTGCGCCCCCTTGATCAGCCCGCGCGCCTCGAGGTCGATGCGCTTCTTGCGGTGCTTGAGCGGCAGCTCGATCCCGTCGCAGATCAGCGGCTCGCCCGGCAGGAGCGCATCGGCCGGTGCGCCGTAAGCCGAGCGGAACGCCTGGATCAGCCGGATACGGGTCTGGTTGCGCCAGACCAGCGCCGGCGAGCGCGCCATCAGCCCCGCATCCACCCGTTCGGCCCAGCGCACCCGGTCGTCCCGCCGGGCGGCCTCGGCCACCATCGCCTCGAACCCCTCGAAGTCCAGCGCCGGATCGGCGAGCGCATGGGCGAGGTCGAGGATCGGGCTGTCCTCCTCCTGCCGGTGGATGCGGTGGAGCACGAGCTTCGCACGCTCCGCCAGCCGGTCGAACACCATCTCGCCCGACTGGCCGACCGGGGCGAGCTGGGCGGGATCGCCGAAGAGGACCAGCGTCGGGAATATCTCCTTCAGGTCGTCGAACTGACGTTCGTCGAGCATCGAGGATTCGTCGACGAAGCCGATGTCGAGCGGATCCTCGCGCCGCTTCCAGCCGAGGATGAAGTCCGATCCCCTGAGCCCGGCGGCGGCAAGCGCGCCGGGGATCGACGGCACCTGGTCGTAGAAGGCGCGGGCGCGGTCCAGCGCGGCCTCGGTCAGCCCCTCGACCACCGGCCTGTCGCCCTGCCCCGCCAGCCATTCGGCGATCTTCTCGTATTCCGGGTCGTAGACCGGGGTGTAGAGAATCCGGTGGATCGTCGTGGCCGGCACGCCGCGGTTGCGCAAGACGCTTGCCGCCTTGTTGGTCGGCGCGAGGATGGCGAGCGTCCGGCGGTCCTTGCGCCGCCGCCCCTCCCAGTCGCCCGAGATCGTGTCGACCCCGGCCCCGGACAGCGCCTTCGCGAGTTGCGCGAGAAGCATGGTCTTGCCCGACCCCGCCTTGCCGATGACGGCGAGCACCTGGGCGCGGGCGGGCGCATCGGGGCGTGTCTCACCCTCCACGAGGTCGATGCCCGCAGCCAGAAGCGCCCCGGCGATGCGGTCCCAGGCCTCGGCCTGGTCTTCGGAGAACGGAAGCGCGGGGGCGGCGGCGGGAACGGGAAGGGGCGCGGACATGGGCCGACCCTACAGGGGTGCCGCGCCCGGCGCCAGCGGCCCCGTCAGGGCGCGTCGGCTCCGTCGCCCGCGCCGGCCCGGCCCGCGCCCCGACCGCCGCCCGCCTTCGCGATCTCGTCGATGGCGGCGATCATGGCGTCGTCGAGCCGTTCGGCCAGCCCGGCAAGGCCATTGGTCCGGGCGAAGGCCCTCAGATCGGTCAACACATCCAGTATCCACTCGTATCGCATGGTTTCCCCCGCGCAAAAAAGGATCGTGCCCCCAGGACCGCTCTCCGTGGCCGCACTCCCTGGCCGCAATTCTTCCGAACCCGGCGGGCGAATTGCAATCCCCCGAAATCGGCCGGGCGGGCCGGCGGCGGCGGGGCGCGACGGCGCGCACCAATGGAAAGGCCCGCGCCTCCGGGCGGAAACGCGGGCCTCGGGATGATGGGCGCGGATCAGCGCCGTCCCGCCTCCAGCGCGTCCTCGAAGGTGCGCAGGCCGGTGCGCGGCGCCTGCACCAGCACCGCCATGTTGCCCGGCTTGTGTTCGTTCCTGCGCATCTTCATGTGCGCGGCCGGGATCTCGGCCCAGGGGAAGACCTCGGACATGCAGGGATCGAGCCGGCGTTCCAGCATCAGCCGGTTGGCCGCGCTCGCCTGCTTGAGGTTGGCGAAATGGCTGCCCTGCACCCGCTTCTGGTGCATCCAGAGATAGCGGACGTCGAAGGTCAGGTTGTAGCCGGTCGTTCCGGCGCAGATCACCACCATGCCGCCGCGCTTGACCACGAAGACCGAGACCGGGAAGGTCGCCTCGCCGGGATGCTCGAACACCATGTCGACGTTGTTGCCCTTGCCGGTGACCCCCCAGATCGCCGCGCCGAAGCGCTTCGCCTCCTTGAACCAGGCATTGTATTCGGGCGTGTTCACCTTGGGCATCTGGCCCCAGCAGTTGAACTCCTTGCGGTTGATCACCCCCTTGGCGCCGAGGCCCATGACGAAGTCGCGCTTGTCCTCCTCCGAGATGATGCCGATCGCGTTGGCGCCTGCCGTGTTGATGAGCTGGATCGCGTAGGAACCGAGCCCCCCCGAGGCGCCCCAGACCAGCACGTTGTCGCCCGGCTTGAGGATATGCGGCCGGTGGCCGAAGAGCATCCGGTAGGCGGTGGCGAGCGTCAGCGTGTAGCAGGCGCTTTCCTCCCAGCTCAGGTGCTTCGGCCGGTGCATGAGCTGCTGCGCCTGCACCCGGGTGAACTGCGCGAAGGAGCCGTCCGGCGTCTCGTAGCCCCAGATCCGCTGGCTGGGCGAGAACATCGGGTCGCCGCCGTTGCATTCCTCGTCATCGCCGTCGTCCTGGTTGCAATGCACCACGACCTCGTCGCCGACCTTCCAGCGCGTGACCTTGTCGCCGACCTTCCAGACGATGCCCGAGGCGTCGGACCCGGCGATGTGATAGGGGGCCTTGTGGCCGTCGAAGGGGCTGATCGGCACGCCGAGCGCGGCCCAGATGCCGTTGTAGTTCACGCCCGCCGCCATCACCAGCACCAGCACCTCGCCCGAGTCGATCTCGGGCGTCTCGACCACCTCGACCTGCATCGCGGTGTCGGGCTCGCCGTGGCGTTCCCTGCGGATCGCCCAGGCATACATCTTCGGCGGCACGTAGCCGAGCGGAGGCATCTCGCCGATCTCGTAAAGCTCCTTCTCCGGCGCGTCGTAGGGCACGATCTCGGTGTTCACGTCCAGGGCCATCGGCGTCTCCTGCAATCCGTGCCGCAACGCAGAATCGCCGCGGCCTTCCGGCATGGAATAGGATTGCCGGCGCAACATTGCAATAGCAAGCCCCGGCGGTTTTGAAATTTTATGTCTGTCACCGCCCGGTGGCCGCGCAGGAATGCCGCAGGCGCAGCAGGATCACCGCGTCCGTCCGGCCTCCCGCTTGGCAAGCGCTGTCCGCCATGCGAAGGAGGAGCAAGTCATCCTGAAAGGCAATCCGATCCGCACCCTGGCCCGCATCCTCGCGGTCATCTCCGCCGGAGCGGCGCTGATCCTGCTGGTGCCGGCCGTCTGGCTGTTCATCGCCTTCAACAACGAATACCGGGTCTGCGTTCCGCTGGAAAACGGCATGAACCTCGGCTACGAGGCGGTGTTCGATCTCAGCCGGCCGCTTTTCAAGCCGATCGCCGTGCCGAGGTTCCCGGACGGCACCCCGCTGATCCGCGTGGAGACCTGGGCGCTCTACGTGACCGACACGACGATCTACGGTTTGACCGACGACCGTCGCAAGATCGAGGAGGATTACCTGTTCGCATGGCGCGCCGACACGGGCCTCGTTCGACCGCAGGACGACCGGGCCACCTACAAGGCGCTGATTGCCGAGGCCGGGCACGCCAACTGGGACATCGGGACCGGCAGCTACGGCACCGGCTTCCTGCTCAAGGAACTGCTCCGGCGGCGGGCGCCCGACCGGCCGCGCTGCCCGACCGCGCTCCTGACCTGGTGAGGGGGACGCGCCGCGGGAAGACTCCCCGAGGCCCCGCCCGGGCCCTCGCCGCACCGCGGCGAATTGACAGGCTCACGATCTTTCGCCTATCTGGACCCTGGCGCAAGAAAGTTGCGGCCGTGATTCAGGAGGCCCCGATGACCGAGCACCAGAAGGACAAGCCCTGGCTGTTCCGCACCTATGCCGGCCATTCCACGGCCGCGGCGTCGAACGCGCTCTACCGCGCCAATCTCGCCCGCGGCCAGACCGGGCTTTCGGTCGCCTTCGACCTGCCGACCCAGACCGGCCACGACAGCGACGATCCCCGCGCGAGGGGCGAGGTCGGCAAGGTCGGTGTGCCCATATGCCATCTCGGCGACATGCGGGCGCTCTTCGACGGCATCCCGCTCGAGCAGATGAACACCTCGATGACGATCAACGCCACCGCGCCCTGGCTTCTCGCGCTCTACATCGCGGTGGCCGGGGAACAGGGGGCCGATGTCGCCGCGCTCCAGGGCACGGTGCAGAACGACCTGATCAAGGAATACCTGAGCCGCGGCACCTACATCTGCCCGCCGAAGCCCTCGCTCGCCATGATCACCGACGTCGCCGCCTACACGCGCGAACACCTGCCGAAGTGGAACCCGATGAACGTCTGTTCCTACCACTTGCAGGAGGCCGGCGCGACGCCGGAGCAGGAACTGGCCTTCGCGCTCGCCACCGCCATCGCCGTGCTCGACGACCTCCGCGCCAAGGTGCCCGCCGAGGCTTTCCCCGAGATGGTCGGGCGGATCAGCTTCTTCGTCAACGCCGGCATCCGCTTCGTCACCGAGATGTGCAAGATGCGGGCCTTCGCCGAGCTTTGGGACGAGATCTGCCGCGACCGCTACGGCATCGCGGACGGGAAATACCGCCGCTTCCGCTACGGCGTGCAGGTCAACTCGCTCGGCCTGACCGAACAGCAGCCGGAAAACAACGTCTACCGCATCCTGCTGGAGATGCTCGCCGTCACGCTCTCGAAAAACGCCCGCGCCCGCGCGGTGCAGCTTCCCGCCTGGAACGAGGCGCTCGGCCTGCCGCGCCCCTTCGACCAGCAATGGTCGCTCAGGATGCAGCAGATCCTCGCCTACGAGACCGACCTGCTGGAATACGGCGACCTCTTCGACGGCAGCCCGGTCGTGGCGGCGAAGGTCGCGGCGCTGAAGGATGGCGCGCGGGCCGAGCTGGCGACGCTCGACGGCATGGGCGGCGCGATCGCCGCGATCGACCACATGAAGGCGCGGCTGGTGGAATCGAACGCCGAGCGGCTGGCCCGGATCGAGGCGGGGGAGACCGTCGTCGTCGGCGTCAACCGCTGGACCGAGGCCGAGCCCTCGCCGCTCGTCGCCGGCGAGGGCGCGATCCTCACCGTCGACCCGGCGGTGGAGGCCGGGCAGGTGGCGCGGCTCCGCGCCTGGCGCGAGGGGCGCGACCCCGCGGCGGTGGCGGCCGCGCTGGCCGCGCTCCGGGCCGCGGCGAAGGAAGGGCGCAACGTCATGCCGCCCTCGATCGCCTGCGCGAAGGCCGGCGTCACCACCGGCGAATGGGCCGCGGTGATGCGCGAGGTGCACGGCGAATACCGCGGCCCGACCGGCGTCGCGGCCGCGCCCTCGAACCGCACCGAGGGGCTCGACGAGATCAGGGCCGCGGTCGACGCCGTCTCCACCCGGCTCGGCCGGCGGCTCAAGTTCCTCGTCGGCAAGCCCGGGCTCGACGGCCATTCGAACGGCGCCGAGCAGGTCGCCGCCCGCGCCCGCGACTGCGGCATGGACATCACCTACGACGGCATCCGCCTGACGCCCGCCGAGATCGTCGCGGCGGCGGCGGAGACCCGCGCCCATGTCGTCGGCCTCTCGGTCCTCTCCGGCAGCCACCTGCCGCTCGTCGCCGAGGTGATGGAGGGGATGCGGGCGGCGGGGCTCGCCGAGGTGCCGGTGGTGGTCGGCGGCATCATCCCCGACGAGGATGCCGCCCGGCTCCGCGCCCTCGGCGTCGCGCGCATCTACACGCCGAAGGATTTCGAGCTGAACCGGATCATGTTCGACATCGTCGCGCTGGTGGAACCGAAGGCGGTGGCGGCGGAGTGAAGGGCCGCGGGGCGGCGCTCCGGGCTTCCCGGGCGCGCTGGCGAAGCCGCGGATCGTGCAAGGCGCAAAGGGCGGCGGCCGACCGCGGGCGGGCGCTGCGCAACGGCGGTTCGGGGCACTTTATGGTGCCGCTCTCCCGACGGCGGTTCTGCTGGTGACATCGAAATGCGCCCGCCCTAGGGGGCGGTCGGACGCCGCCCGGGCGAGAAGGTGGGGCCGGCGCTGTCCGCCTCTGCGGCGCGTGCAATGCACGGAGGGCGGCACCCGACCGCGGGCGGGCGATGCGGAACGCCAGTTCGGGGCACTTTATCGTGCCGCTCTCCTGACGGCGGTTCTGCTGGTGAGGTCGAAGTGCGCCCGCCCGGGGGGAGGTCGGGCGCCGCCCGGGCTGGGCGCCCGGGCGAGGGGGTGGAGGCGTCGCTTTCCCCTGTCACCCCCGCGCGGGGACCTCCCCGCCGGAGGTCCGCCGGAGACGTCGCAATGCGCCCGCCCCGGGAGGATGAGGCGCGCCCGGACGATCTGCCGGTGGCAGATCGTCAGCGTCGAATGCCCGCCGCCCCTGCGGCGGGCCGGAAGGCGGGCGCCGCCCGGGCTGGTCGCCCGGGCGAGACGGCCATTCCAGCGGCGCCGAGCAGATCGCCGCCTGCGTCCGCGACTGCGGCATGGACATCACCTACGACGGCATCCGCCTGACCGGGCGGAGATCGCAGCCGCAGCGACGGGGCTCACCGGGGTGCCGGTGGTGGTCGGCGGCATCATCCATCGTGGCGCTGGTGGAGCCGAAGGCGGTGGTGGCGGAGTAGCCCCCCGGGGCCTCACCTGCCACCCTGCCCGGCCTCGAACACCGCCCGCTGCGCCGCGAAGGCGCGCCGGTAGGCGGGCCGCGCCGTGGCCCGCGCGACATAGGCGGAAAGATCGGGATGCGCCTCCAGCAGTTCCGTCCCCTCCAGCCGGCGCAGCACCGTCACCATCAGGAGATCGCCCGCGCTGAACGCGCCGTCCAGCCAGTCGGCGCCGCCCAGGCGGGCGGAAAGCTGGCGGAGGCGCTCGCGGATGCGGTCGTCGAGGGTGCCCAGCCGCTTATTGAACCAGGGCCGGTCGCGGTCGAGGACCATCAGGAGGGCGCGCTCGAAGACCGGCGGCTTCACCGTGTTCAGCGCGGCGAACATCCACATGATCGCCCGCGCCCGGGCCGCCGCCTCCCCCGGCAACAGGCCGGCGCGGCGTTCGGCGATGTGAAGCACGATCGCGCCCGATTCGAAGAGGGCGAGACCGCCCTCCTCGTAGGTCGGGATCTGGCCGAAGGGATTGAGCGCCAGATACGCCGGCTGCTTCATCGCCGCGAACGACAGCAGGCGGACCTCATAGGGCTGGCCGACCTCCTCGAGCGCCCAGCGCACGCGCAGGTCGCGCGCCAGCCCCCGGCCGCGGTCGGGAGAGCGCTCGAAGGCGGTGATGGTCGGAATCATGGTAGGCCCCCTCCGCCGGCTACTGGTCGATCTCCGGCACCACCAGCCGCATGAGCTTGTCGAGCGAATCCTGCCAGCCGAGATAGCAGGCCTCGGCCGGGATCAGGTCCGGCACGCCCTCCTGGGTGATGGCGATCTCGGTGCCCACCGACACCGCCGCCAGCGTCACGCTGGTCCGCATCTCGCCCGGCAGGTTCGGGTCGTCGAAGGTGTCGGTGTAGACGACCCGCTGCCCCGGCACGAGCTCGACATAGCTGCCGCCGAAGGAATGGCTGTGGCCGGTGGTGAAGTTGCGGAACGACATGCGGAACCGGCCGCCGGGCCTGGCGTCCATCTCGTGGACGGTGCAGAGGAAGCCGTAGGGCGGCAGCCAGCTTGCGATGGCATCGGGCTCGACGAAGGCGCGATAGACCTTCTCCGGGCTGGCGGCGAGGACGCGGTGAAGTCGGATCGTGCTCGGCATCTCAGTCTCCTTTCGGTGGGGTGAACAGCAGTTCCAGATAGCGGGCGAGATGATCGAGGCTCTCGGCCGCGACCTCCGCGCCGCCGCCGGCCTTGGCGAGGACGAAGGCGCCCTGGATCACCGCCTGGGTGTGGAGCGCGAGCGACCGCGCGGTCCAGCCGGGCGCCATCCCCCGCTCCGCCATTGCCGCGGCGATGTCGGCTTCCAGCGTCGCGGCGTGGCCGCCGATGCTGCGCTCGCAGGCGTCACGGATCGCCGGGCTGGTCTCGTAGGTCTCCTGCACCATCGTGCCGACGAGGCAGGTGAAGTCGGCAATCCCGCCGTCCAGCAGCGCCTTGCGGAAGGCGACATAGCCGAGGATGCGGGCCAAAGGATCGGGGGCATCGTGATAGGGTGCCCCGGCGAAGATCGCGCCGGTCATCTCCGACCAGTGGTCGGCCACGGCGACGCCGAGGTCGTCCTTGCTGCGGAAGTGATGGAAGAACGCGCCCTTGGTCACCCCGGCGGCGGCGCAGAGCATGTCGACCGTGGTGGCGGAATAGCCCCTCGTGCGGATCGCCATGACCGCCGCGTCGAGCAGCCGCGCTCTGGCATCCTTCCTCGCCGGCGCTTCGGACATCTCGCTGGGCATCTCGATCTCCCCTGTCACAAATAACATACCAACCGGTCGGTATCTTGTCAACCGTGGAAGCAGGCGGTTCCCTGCGCGCCGCGAATGCCGCCTCCTTTCGGGACGGATGCCCGACGCGAAACCGACGCGGGCCATACCCCTGCCATGCGGAGATTTCCTTGCAAATCCCGGCCGTTGGACGGCCAGGGCGGCCGGCGCCACACGCCCCGTTAACCTTCCCGCAATCCTGCCCTATCCTCCCCCGACCAGAACGGAGGAATCCCATGTCCACCCACATCGGCGCGGCCCCCGGCGAGATCGCCGACACCGTCCTCATGCCCGGCGACCCCTACCGCGCGAAATGGGCGGCGGAGACCTTCCTTGAGGATGCGGCCTGCATCAACGAGGTGAGGGGCATGCTCGGCTTCACCGGCACCTGGAAGGGCAACCGGGTGACGATCCACGGCTCCGGCATGGGAATGCCGTCGCTCTCGATCTACGCCAACGAGCTGATCCGCGACTACGGCGCGCGGACCCTGATCCGCATCGGCTCGGCCGGGGCGATGCAGGACGGGGTGAAGCTCCGCGACGTGGTGATCGCGATGACCTCCTCCACCCTCTCCATGCCCTCGCAGGGGGTCTTCCGCGAGATGCGCTTCGCCCCCTGCGCCGACTACGGCCTCCTGGAGCGCGCGGTGGCCGCGGCCCGGGCGACGGGCACGCGGTTCCATGTCGGCGGCATCCATTCCTCCGACGCCTTCTACGACGACCGCCCCGACCTGATGGAGGCGCTGACCCGGCACGGCGTGCTGGCGGTGGAGATGGAGGCGGCCGAGCTCTACACCGTCGCCGCCCGCCACGGCGCGCAAGCCCTTGCGATACTGACGATTTCCGACCACCTTCTCACGCACGAGGCGCTGCCCGCGCTCGACCGCGAGCGGTCCTTCGGCGAGATGGTGGAGATCGCGCTCCGCGCCGCCTTCGGCTGAGGTGCCGTCAGAGCCCGTGGCTGCGGTCGTAGCCGTTCGGCGGCGGCGGCTGCCAGCCGGCCAGCGCCGCGGGATCGGGGGCGAGGATCTCGACGGCAAGCGGGAAGCAGGCCGCGGCGTCGGAGGAATGCTCGGCCGAGCAATCCCCGCCCGGGCAGGCGGACAGCCCGCCGAGAAGGTCGATCTCGGCGAAGAACTCGAGGTAGTCGCCGGGCCGCACCGGGCTTGCCTTCATGAAATACTGCCCGCTGTCGCGGGTGAAGCCGGTGCACATGAAGACGTTGAGCACGTCATGCACATGCGGCTCCGCCGCGGCGGGCGAAAGCCCGGTCCCGGCGGCGAGCGCGCGGGTCAGGTTGGAGTGGCAGCAGTGGTGATACTGGCCGCCGTGGCTCAGGAGGTTGTTGGTATAGGGGTCGCAGCGCGTGCCGATGACGTCATGCACCGCGCCGCCGAAGCTGTCGAACCCGTACCAGTCGAGCGTGTCATGGGTGACCGTCGCCATCGGCCGCAGATGCGGGAAGGAGGACCAGAGCCGGTCGCCGGTGGACAGGTGCGTGCCGTGCAGCGCGCGGGTCTTGCCGGAATAGAACCGCTCGCTCAGGTCGTGCACGTTCCACAGGTTGAGATCGCCCACCTGCGGCCCCTCGACCGAGCGGATGCGGAAGAAATGCCCGGCCGGCACGCGGAAGCAAAGCGCCTCGCGCGGCGGGACGATGACCTCGGCCACCGGGCGCAGGGTCGCGCGGGCGGCGCGGTAAAGCGCCATCGGCGCCGGCGGCAGGGCCTCGACCGGGTAGCAGACCACCGGCCGGACGGCGCGGCGGGCATCCGCATCGGCGGGG
Organism: Paracoccaceae bacterium; assembly: GCA_039808285.1. GTDB lineage: Bacteria > Pseudomonadota > Alphaproteobacteria > Rhodobacterales > Rhodobacteraceae > Albidovulum. The sequence continues at coordinate 10,684 of JBDHSQ010000025.1, read as the reverse complement.
GCTTGGGTCTCGGGACGGTCGGGTTTCATGGCCTCTCCTCGTTCCTCGCATCCTTGTCGCCCGGCCGCTGTCCGGTCAACCTTTCCCGCCCGGGCCGCAGGCAGTCGCGCGGGCGCCCGTCGGTCTCCGCCCCGCAGGCGGCGCAGCGGTAGTGCCGCGGCCCCCCGGCCCGGTCGAGCCGCCAGCGGCAGTCGCGGGTCAGCGTCGTGCCGCGTCGCGCCAGCCAAAGGTAGAGCACCACGGCGAGGAGGAGGGCAAGAAGCAGAAGCGGCATGGCGGCCCGTTATCACACAGATCTGCGGCTGGGAACCTGCGGATCGTCGGCAACGGGGGAATCGACCGTGCGACGCGGGACGCCGGCCTGCACAGATCGCCGCCCGGCCGGTGGCGATCTGACCGCCCGACCGGCGTTCTGCGCAATGGAGCCGGCATCTTTACGTCACGTACCCGTTTCGTCCCGTCGCATTTCACTTGTTTGCGAACGCGCCGGGGCTAGGCTCGGTCCATCTTGCGCGGCGCATCGAGAATGACGCCGCTCAACCAGCAGGAGGATTTTCCATGATGAACAAGCTTCTTCTGACGACGGTGCTCAGCGTCGGCCTCGCCCTTCCGGCGATCGCCGCCCAGGTGCAGCCGGGCGAAACGCTGGCCGAGAACCAGGAATACACCTTCTGGCTTCTCGACGCGATCAAGTCGATGGACCCGCAGATCAACACCGATGTCGAGGGCGCCGGCATCATGCGCTCGCTCTTCGAGGGGCTCTACAACGAGGACCAGGTGGGCGGGCTGGTGCCCGGCGTCGCCACCAGCCACGAACTGTCCGACGACAAGACCGTCTACACCTTCCACCTGCGCGACAACGCCAAGTGGTCGAACGGCGATCCGGTCACCGCGGCCGACTTCGTCTATGCGTGGAAGCGGCTGGCCGATCCGAAGACGGCCTCCGAATACGCCTGGTATATGGAACTGATGCAGGTGAAGAACGCCGCCAAGATCATCGCCGGCGAGGCGCCGGTGGACGAACTGGGCGTGAAGGCGGTGGACGACCACACCTTCGAGGTGACGATCGAGGCCCCGCTGCCCTACTTCCCGAAGATGCTGACCCATGCCTCGACCTTCCCGGTCAACCAGAAGGTCGTCGAGGGCGCCGGCGACAAGTGGACCGAGCCCGGCAACCTCGTCGGCAACGGCGCCTATGTGCTGACCGAGCACATCCTCGGCGAGAAGGTGGTGATGGAGCGCAACCCGCTCTACTGGGACGACGCCAACACGATCATCACCAAGGCCACCGCGCTGACGATCAACGACGTCAACGCCGGCCTGACCCGCTATCTCGCCGGCGAGCTGGACCGGGTGGACATTCCCGCCGGCCAGTATCCGGCGCTGAAGGAGAAATATCCCGACGAGGCGGTCTCCACCCCGCAGTCCTGCTCCTACATCTACATGTTCAACCTCGACAAGGAGAAGGGGCCGGCGGCGTTGCAGGACGTGCGGGTGCGCAAGGCGCTGTCCTACGCGATCGACCGCGACATCATCGTCAACAACATCCTCCAGGGCGGGCAGTGGCCGTCCTACAACTGGACGCACCACGCCACCGAGGGCTTCAAGATGCCCGACATCGACTATTCCCACTGGACCCAGGAGGAGCGCAACACCAAGGCCAAGGAGCTTCTGGCCGAGGCGGGTTTCGGGCCGGACAACCCTCTGAAGCTGACGCTCAACTACAACACCTCCGAGGACCACAAGAAGATCGCCATCGCCATCCAGCAGTTCTGGAAGGGCGTCGGGGTCGACCTCACGCTCAACAACATGGAATGGAAGGTCCACACCGACCGGATGCAGAACCAGGACTTCGAGATCGCCCGCTATGCCTGGTGCGGCGACTACAACGAGGCCTCGACCTATCTCGATCTCTTCACCAGCTACTCGGGCCACAACAACGGCAAGTTCTTCTCCGAACGCTATGACGAGCTGATGAAGCAGTCCAAGACGGCCGAGGATCCGAACCCGATGTATACCGAGGCCGAGCAGATCCTCGCCGCGGAAATGCCGATGGCGCCGATCTACCAGTATACCAACGTCGAGATGGTCAAGCCCGACATGCGCGGCATGGGGCTGAACAACCTGATGCAGAACTGGTACATCAAGGACATGTATCGCGTCGCCAACTGACGGCGTTCCGGGGGCGCGCGCGGATCGTGCGCGCGCCCTCCCCTGCCGGAGTGTCCCGGGATGTTCTTCTATATCCTCAAGCGTCTGGCCGTCGCGGTGCCGACGCTTCTGCTGCTCATCGTGATCTCTTTCCTGATGATGCACGCCGCCCCCGGCGGCCCGTTCACCCAGGAGCGTACACTGCCGGCGCAGGTGCTGGCCAACCTCGAGGCGAAATACGGGCTCGACCAGCCGCTCTGGCGCCAGCTTTTCTCCTATGTCTGGGGGATCGTGGCGCATTTCGACTTCGGCCCCTCGTTCATCTACAAGGATCGCACGGTGAACGAGATCATCGCCCAGGGTTTCCCGGCGACGCTGGCCTACGGCAGCGTCTCCTTCGTCGTGGCGGTGCTGGTCGGCGTCACGCTGGGCATCGCCGCGGCGATCCGGCACAACACCTGGCTCGACTATCTCGCCGTCGGCGTCTCGATCGGCGCGCAGGTGCTGCCGAACTTCGTCATGGCGCCGCTTCTGCTCCTGACCTTCACCTGGTGGCTCGGCTGGCTGCCCGGCGGCGGATGGGAGCATGGCCAGTGGCAATACATGGTGATGCCGGTGATCGCGCTTTCCACCTCGTTCATGGCGTCGATCGCCCGGATCACGCGGGCCTCGATGCTCGAGGTGCTGACCTCCAACCACATCCGCACCGCCCGCGCCAAGGGCCTGCCCGAACGCCGGGTGATCCTGCGCCACGCGCTGAAGCCCGCGCTCCTGCCGGTGCTGTCCTACCTCGGGCCCGCCTTCGTGACGATGATCACCGGCTCGGTCGTGGTCGACTTCTTCTTCTCCACCGGCGGCATCGGCCGCAGCTTCGTCGACAGCGCGCTCAACCGCGACTATGCGGTGATGCTGGGGATCACCATCCTCGTCGGCGCGCTCACCATCGTCTTCAACCTCGTGGTCGACATCCTCTACGGCTGGATCGACCCCAAGATCCGGTACTGAGATGGTCACGGGCGCGACACGGATGAAGGATTTCGACGGCCGCCTTGCCGCGGGCGAGGTCAGGGGCCGCTCGCTCTGGGCCGATGCGCGGCGGCGGTTCTTCCGCAACAAGGCCGCGGTCGCGGGGCTCGTCACGCTGACGGTCATCACGCTTCTGGCGCTCTTCGGCGACGCGCTCGCGGTCTGGTCGAACGAGGAGATCGACTTCTCGATCATGGGCCAGGCCGCGCAGGTCGGCCAGCCCTCGCTGGCCAACGGGCATTACTTCGGCACCGACGACCTCGGCCGTGACCTCTACTCGCGCACGCTCCAGGGCACGCGCATCTCGCTCATGGTCGGCATCGTCGGCTCGTTCATCGCAGTCGTCGTCGGCACGCTCTACGGCGCGGTCGCGGGCTATGTCGGCGGGCGGACCGACCAGGTGATGATGCGCATCGTCGACATCCTGCTGGCGATCCCCTTCATGTTCGTGATCATCCTGCTGCTGGTGATGTTCGGCCGGTCGATCTTCATGCTTTTCCTCGGCATCGGGCTCCTGTCGTGGCTGAACATGGCGCGGATCGTGCGCGGGCAGACGCTGAGCCTCAAGCACAAGGAATATGTCGAGGCGGCGCAGGCCACCGGTGTGCCGACCTTCACCATCATCCTGCGCCACATCGTGCCGAACCTGCTCGGCATCGTCGCGGTCTATGCCACGCTTCTGGTGCCGGAGATGATCCTGACCGAAAGCTTCATCTCCTTCCTCGGCCTCGGCGTGCAGGAACCCCTCACCTCGCTCGGTGCGCTGATCTCGGAAGGGGCCAAGACGATCTACTACGGCACGATCTGGCAACTCCTCTGGCCGCTCACCTTCTTCGTGCTGACGCTCTTTTCCTTCTTCTTCGTCGGCGACGGGCTGCGCGACGCGCTCGATCCCAAGGACCGCTGAGATGGCGCTTCTCGAGATCCGCGATCTTTCGGTCCGCTTCGACACGCCCGACGGCACGGTGAACGCGGTCAACGGCGTGAGCCTCACGCTCGACCGGGGCGAGACGCTCGGCATCGTCGGCGAGAGCGGCTCGGGCAAGAGCCAGCTCGCCTTCGCCGTCATGGGGCTCCTGGCGAAGAACGGCCGCGCCGCAGGCTCGGTGCGGTTCGAGGGGAAGGAGATCCTCAACGCCCCGGCTTCGGTCATCAATCCGATCCGCGCCAACAAGATCGCGATGGTCTTCCAGGACCCGATGACCTCGCTCAACCCCTACATGCGGGTCTGCGACCAGATGGCCGAGGTGCTGGTCCACCACCGGGGCATGTCGAAGGCCGAGGCGGTCGCCGAAAGCGTGCGGATGCTGGACGCGGTGAAAATCCCCGACGCGCGGGCGCGCGTCACGCTCTATCCGCACGAGTTCTCGGGCGGGATGCGGCAGCGGGTGATGATCGCCATGTCGCTCCTCTGCCGGCCGGAACTCCTGATCGCCGACGAGCCGACGACGGCGCTCGACGTCACCGTGCAGGCGCAGATCATGACCCTGCTGGGGGAATTGCGGCGCGACTTCGGCATGGCGACGATCCTGATCACCCACGACCTCGGCGTGGTGGCAGGGTTCTGCGAGAGCGTGCTCGTCCTCTACGGCGGGCAGGTGATGGAAAAAAGCCCGACCGATCCCCTTTTCGCCACGCCCTCGCACCCCTACACCCGCGGCCTGCTGGCCGCGATCCCGCGTGTCGACCAGGAGGGCGAGGCGCTGTCGGCGATTCCCGGCAGTCCGCCCAACATGACCAACCCGCCGCCCGGCTGCCCCTTCGCACCGCGCTGCGGCTACGCGGGCGAGGACTGCCTCGACCACCTCGATCCGCTGACCGAATTCGCCCCCGGGCGTTTCCGCGCCTGTAACCGTTCGGTGGAGGAACTGGCATGACCCGGCCGCTCTTGCGCGTCGAAGACCTGCGCGTGACCTTCGAACTCAGGGGCGCGGGCGACATGCCCTGGACGAAGCCGCGGCTCCTCCGCGCCGTCTCGGGCGTGAATTTCGAGCTTTCCGCCGGCGAAACGCTGGGGATCGTCGGCGAATCGGGCTGCGGCAAGTCCACGCTCGCCCGCGCGCTGATCCAGATGGTGCCGGCGACGGGCCGGGCGATCTGGGCCGACGGCACCGACCTTCTGGCGCTGTCCCGCGCGCAGATGCTGAAATACCGGGCCGACATCCAGATGGTGTTCCAGGACCCGCTGGCGAGCCTCAACCCCCGCATGACCGTGGGCCAGATCATCGCCGAACCGCTCCGCACCCACCAGAAGGGCCTTGCCGATGCCGAGGTGAAGGCCCGGGTGAAGGAGATGATGGACCGGGTGGGCCTCCTGCCCAACCAGATCAACCGCTATCCGCACGAGTTCTCCGGCGGCCAGTGCCAGCGGATCGGCATCGCCCGCGCGCTGATCGTCCGCCCGAAGCTCCTGATCTGCGACGAACCCGTCTCGGCCTTGGACGTGTCGATCCAGGCGCAGGTGATCAACCTCCTGGCCGAGTTGCAGCGCGACCTCGGGCTGGCGATGATCTTCATTGCCCACGACCTTTCGGTGGTGAAGCACATTTCCGACCGGGTGATGGTGCTCTACCTCGGCCGGACAATGGAGATCGCGGGCGCCCGCGACCTCTACGCCGATCCGCAGCATCCCTACACCCAGGCGCTCCTCTCCGCGGTGCCGATCCCCGACCCGGCGGCGGAGCGGGCCAAGCGGATCATCCCGCTGGAGGGCGACCTGCCCTCGCCGCTGAACCCGCCCTCGGGCTGCGTCTTCCGCACCCGCTGCCCGCGGGCCGAGGCGCTCTGCGCCCGCGAGGTGCCGGTGCTGACGACGGCTGCGCACGGCGTCGCCTGCTACTTCCCCGGCCCGCTGGTGAAGTCGAGGCGCCTGGCCGAGCCGGCCTGAGCCGGTTCAGCCCTGCACGACCCGCTGGGTCTGCACCCCGAGCCCCTCGACCGACAGCCGCATCACCTCGCCCGCCCTCAGGTAGCGCGGCGGTTTCCGGCCCATGCCGACGCCGGGCGGGGTGCCGGTGGCGATCAGGTCGCCCGGTTGCAGCGACATGAAGCGGCTGACGTAGGAGACGAGGAACGGCACCTTGTAGACCATCGTCGCGGTCGTGCCCTGCTGCATCCGCTCGCCGTCCACCTCCAGCCACATCCCGAGGTTGCCGACATCTCCCGCCTCGTCGGGGGTGACGAGCCAGGGGCCGATCGGCCCGAAGGTGTCGCAGCCCTTGCCCTTGTCCCAGGTACCGGCGCGTTCCACCTGGTATTCGCGTTCGGAGACGTCGTTGACGACGCAGTATCCCGCGACATGCGCCGGCGCGTCGGCCTCCCCGATGTATCTGCCGCCGCGGCCGATAACGATGCCAAGCTCCACCTCCCAGTCGGTCTTGACCGAGCCGCGGGGGAGTTCCACGTCGTCGTCGGGACCGCAGATCGAGGAGGTCCACTTGCCGAAGATCACCGGCTCGGGCGGCACCGCCATCCCCGCCTCGGCCGCGTGGTCGGCGTAGTTGAGCCCGATGCAGACGAACTTGCCCACCCGGCCGACGCAGGGGCCGAGCCGGAGCCCCGCCTGCGGCACGCCCGGCACCAGCGGCAGCGCCGCGGGATCGAGCGCGGCGAGGCGCGCGAGCGTGTCGGGCAGAAGCGCGTCGCCCGCGATGTCCGGCACCACGCCCGAAAGGTCGCGCACCCGGCCCCCGCGATCGACCATCCCGGGACGCTCGGCCCCCTTCGCCCCGTAGCGCACAAGTCTCATGATGCCCCCGCTCTCCCGGCCCGTTCTTGCGGCTTCAGGCTGGCCGGTTCGCCCCGGCAGGTCAAGGTCCGGCACGCGCCTTTGCCCTTGACTTCGAATTTTACCAAGCGGTTAATCGGCCTACGGAATCCCGGCCCGCCGCAGACGCGCAGAGACCGGGACGGAAAACAAACGACCCGACAGCGGAGAGATCACCCATGCACCACAGTCGCACCCTGCTTGCGGCCACCGTCGCGGCCTTCGCGCTTCTCGGCGCCCCGGCCCTCCATGCGGAAACGCCGCCCGACACACTGATCCAGGCCTGGGCCATCGACGACATCATCTCGCTCGATCCGGCCGAGATTTTCGAGTTCACCGCCTCGGAGATCGCCGCCAACGCCTACGAGGGCCTCGTCGGCTACGATCCCGCCGACGTGACCAAGATTTTCGGCAAGATCGCCGAAAGCTGGGAGGTGGCCGAGGACGGCATGTCGATCACCTTCAAGATCAAGCCCGGCCGCACCTTCGCCTCCGGCAACCCGATCACCGCCGACGATGTGGTCTTCTCGCTCACCCGCGCGGTCAAGCTCGACAAGTCGCCCGCCTTCATCCTCGGCCAGTTCGGCCTGACCCCGGACAATGCCGACGAGATGATCGTCCAGACCGGCGAGGACACCGTCCAGTTCAGGATGGACCGGCCCTATGCGCCCTCGCTGGTGCTCTACTGCCTGACCGCGACGGTGGGCTACATCGTCGACAAGAAGCTGGTGATGGAGCACGAGGCGAACGGCGATTTCGGCTATGAATGGCTGAAGACCAACTATGCCGGCTCCGGCCCCTTCACGATCCGCGAATGGCGCGCCAACGAGGCGGTGGTGATGGAGCGCAACGCCAACTACTCGGGCGACGCGCCGCCGATGGCGCGCGTCATCTACCGCCACATCCCCGAGGGCGCGACCCAGCGGCTCTTGCTGGAGCAGGGCGACATCGACATCGCCCGCTCGCTCGGCGCCGAGGAGATCGACGCGATCCAGGCCAACCCCGACATCAAGATCCAGCAGGGCGTCAAGGGCACGATCTACTACATGGGGCTCAACCAGAAGAACGAGACCCTCGCCAAGCCCGAGGTCCGGCAGGCGATGAAATACCTCGTCGACTACCAGGCGATCGCCGACACGATCATGAAGGGCAAGGTGACCGTCCACCAGGCCTTCCTGCCTGAAGGCTTCCTCGGCGCACTGGATGACAACCCGTTCTCGCTCGACGTGGCGAAAGCCAAGGAACTCCTTGCCGCGGCCGGCCTGCCCGACGGGTTCTCCGTCACGATGGACACCCGCAACACGCCCGAGATCACCGGCATGGCGCAGGCGATCCAGCAGACCGCGGCCGAGGCGGGCGTGAAGATCGAGCTGATCCCCGGCGACGGCCAGCAGACGCTGACCAAGTATCGCGCCCGCAACCACGACATCTACATCGGCGTCTGGGGGCCGGACTACCAGGACCCGCACACCAACGCCGACACCTTCGCGCGCAACCCCGACAACTCCGACGACGCGGCCGCCAAGCCGCTCGCCTGGCGCAATGCCTGGGACATTCCCGAGCTGTCCAAGCAGGTCGATGCCGCGGTTCTGGAACCCGATCCGGCGAAGCGCGCCGAGATGTATGTCACCTTGCAGAAGGAGGTGCAGGAGACCTCGCCCTTCGTGATCATGTTCCAGCAGATCGAGGTCTCGGCGCTCAGGTCGAACGTCAACGGCTTCATCGTCGGCCCGTCGTTCAACGACAACAACTACGCCCATGTGACGAAGTGAGCGGATGAGCGGCACCCGCACCGGCGGAGGGCGCGGCAGCGCCCTCCTCAGGCTGGGGTGGAAGGCGGCGAAGCTTCTGGCAACCGTCGCGCTGACCTTCCTCGGCCTCCTGCTCGTGACCTTCCTCATCGGCCGGGTGGTTCCGGTCGACCCGGTGCTGGCCGTGATCGGCGACCGCGCGCCGAAATCGGTCTACGACCGGGTCTATCTCGAGCTGGGCCTCGACAGGCCGCTTTACGAACAGTTCTGGCTCTATCTCCGGAAGGTCGTCACCGGCGACTTCGGCGAAAGCTTCCTGACCAAGCGGCCGATCACCGAGGACATCGCGCGCGTGTTCCCCGCGACGCTGGAGCTTGCGACCGTGTCGATCCTGATCGGCACGATCCTCGGGATTCCGCTGGGAGTCTGGTCGGCGGTGCGGCAGGGGCGGCTTGTCGACCAGGTGGTGCGCGTCCTTGGCCTTATCGGCTATTCGGCGCCGATCTTCTGGCTCGGCCTGCTCGGCCTTCTGGTCTTCTACGCACGGCTCGGCTGGGTCGCCGGGCCGGGGCGGATCGACATCGGCTACGAATATTCGATCACGCCGGCGACCGGGCTTCTCCTTCTCGACAGCGCGATGCAGGGCGAGTGGGAGGCGTTCGGCAACGTCTTCTCCCATATCATCCTTCCCGCAGCACTTCTGGGCTATTTCTCGATGGCCTACATCAGCCGGATGACCCGCAGCTTCATGCTGAACGAACTGGCGCAGGAATACGTCACCACCGCGCGGGTGAAGGGCGTGCCGGAATGGCGCATCATCTGGGTCCATGCGCTGCGGAACGCCGCGGTGCCGCTCGTCACCGTGGTGGCGCTTTCCTACGCGAACCTCCTCGAGGGCTCGGTGCTGACCGAGACGGTCTTCGCCTGGCCGGGGCTCGGCCAATACATCACCAACTCGCTGCAATCGGCCGACATGAACGCGGTGCTCGGCGGCACGCTCCTGATCGGCGCGCTCTTCGTCGCGCTGAACCTCCTGTCGGATCTTCTCTACACCCTTCTCGACCCCCGCGTGCGGAGGCAGACATGACCGCGACGTCCCGCCGCGACTGGCTTCTCTCCGACCGTCCGGCCTCGCGCCGGCAGGCGCGGCTGGGGCAGGCCTGGCGCACCTGGCTCGCCTTCCGGTCGAACTGGCTGGCGATGGTCGGGCTCGGCATCGTCCTTCTGCTCATCCTCGTCGCGGTCTTCGCCAACGCGATCGCCCCCTATGATCCGGTCCTCGGCGGCGACCTCCGGACCGAACGCTTCCTGCCGCCGCTGACCGGAAACCATCTTCTCGGCACCGACGACCTCTCGCGCGACATTTTCAGCCGCATCGTCCACGGCTCGCGCCTCACGCTCATGGTCGTCGTGCTGGTGGCGGTGATCGCCACGCCGATCGGCCTTCTGGTCGGCACCACCGCGGGCTATTTCGGCGGCTGGACCGACACCGTGCTGATGCGCACGACCGACATTTTCCTCGCCTTCCCGCGGCTCATCCTCGCGCTCGCCTTCGTCGCCGCCCTCGGCCCGGGGATCGAGAACGCGATCATCGCCATCGCCATCACCTCCTGGCCGCCCTATGCCCGCCTCGCCCGGGCCGAGACGCTGACGATCCGCGACAGCGACTTCATCAGCGCCGCCCGGCTCCAGGGCGCCTCCGCGGCGCGCATCCTCTGGGGCCATATCACGCCGCTCTGCCTCTCCTCGGTGATCGTCCGCGTCACCCTCGACATGGCCGGGATCATCCTCACCGCCGCCGGGCTCGGCTTCCTCGGCCTCGGCGCCCAGCCGCCGCAGCCGGAATGGGGGGCGATGATCGCCTCCGGGCGGCGGTTCCTGATCGACCAGTGGTGGGTCGCCACCATGCCCGGCATCGCCATCTTCGTGGTCTCGCTGGGCTTCAACCTGCTCGGCGACGGCCTGCGCGACGTGCTCGACCCGAAGGCGC
>JBDHSQ010000024.1:0-35033 GCA_039808285.1 Paracoccaceae bacterium | reverse complement strand
GTGGTCGCCTCCTGGCCCGCCGCCTTCTCGAAGCTGATGCCTGAACGGCTGTCGAAGCCGGGCGCGCCGCAGACCGACTGGAACATCGACCTTCACGGGTCGCACATCGACCCGGACGGATCGGTGCTGTTCAACTTCGAATACCAGGGGACGGTGAAGCTCGACCGCTGCGGCAAGCGGCTCTGGAGCCTCGAGGAGTTCAACCACCACACCCTGTCGCCGGCGGCCGGGGGCGGCTACTGGATCGGCGGGCGGCGGATCATCAACCGGCCCGACGATCCGGCCTTCCGGCCGCTGACCAACCCGAAACGGCAAGGCGGCAGGATCGAGGACGACGAGATCCTGCACGTCAGCGCCGATGGCAAGGTGCTCGCGCGGAAGTCGGTCTTCGAGATGATGATGGAGAACGGGCTCGAGCCGCTTCTGACCGCGACCGGCATGATGCTGGGGGGTGACGCGCTGAAAGACAACGAGATACTCCATCTCAACAAGGTCGACGAGCTGATGCCGGAAATGGTTGCGGCGTTTCCGGAGTTCGCTGCGGGCGATCTTGTCCTGTCGCTGCGCGACTACAACCTCGTGATGGTGGTCCGCCCCTCCGACTGGTCGCTCAGGTGGCATAGCACCGGGCCCTGGCTGCGCCAGCATTCGTCGCGGTTCCTGCCCGACGGCCGGATCGGGGTGTTCAACAACAACAGCTATCACTTCGTTCTTCTGGACGACGACAAGTCGGATCCCTCGGTGCCCGATGCCTCCAACATCCTCGCCGTCGATCCGGTGACCGGGCGGCAGGAGGTTCTTTACGGCGACCGCGAGGGCGAGGTGCTGGAAAGCGTGGTGCGGGGGGCGATCCAGCCCCTGCCGGACGGCGGCATCCTGGTGACGGAAACCGAGGGCGGGCGGGCCTTCCAGATCGACCGCCAGCGCAACGTCGTCTGGGAATACATCAACCGCTACGATGCCGAGAGCGTGATCGAGATGACCACGGCCGAGGCCTATCCGGCCTCCTACTTCACGGTTGCGGACTGGTCGTGCCCCTGAAATTGCTCCCGCGCCCTCTGCTCGCGCGGAGCGGCTTTGCGCTGACGCACGCCGCCGGCGCGGTTCCTACGCCCGCACCCCGGAAAACCGCTTCTGCCAGTCCTCACGCTCCTCGTCGGCGATCTTGGCGAAAAGGACGTCGGGGGTCTCGAACGCATGTCCGGGCTTCAGCGCGGTCAGCGCCTCGGCGACCGGGCCGGGCCAGGTCTTGTCGTCGCATCGCATCGCACGCAACATCTTGTGCGCGGCATCGGGGATGAAGGGCTCCGAGAGGATCGCGTAGAGACGGATGAGGTTGAGCCCGAGCCGGACCATCGCCGCGGCGCGCTCGGGGTCTTCCTTGACCACGGTCCAGGGCGCGGCGGATTGCAGGTATTCGTTGCCCGCGACCCAGATCGCGCGCAGTTCCGTCGCGGCCTTGCGCACCTCCATCGCCTCCATATGCGCCTCGTAGGCGCGCACCCGGCCCTCCAGCTCGGCGACCAGCGCCGCCGCGCGTTCGCCGGTGGCACCGCCCGCCGGCACCTCCTCGCCGTATTTCGAGCGGCAGAACTTGGTGATCCGGCTGACGAAGTTGCCGAGCACGTCGGCGAGATCCTTGTTCACCGAGGTCTGGAAGTTCTCCCAGGTGAACTCGCTGTCGGCGTTCTCCGGCGCGTGGGAGAGGAGCCACCAGCGCCAGTAGTCCGAGGGCAGGATCGAAAGCGCCTGGTCCATGAAGACGCCGCGGCCCTGCGAGGTGGAGAACTGGCCGCCGTCATAGTTGAGGTAGTTGAACGACTTGATGTAGTCGACGAGCTTCCACGGCTCGCGGCTTCCCATGATCGTCGCGGGGAAGGAAAGGGTGTGGAAGGGCACGTTGTCCTTGCCCATGAACTGCACATAACGGACATCCTGCGCACCCTTGTCGGTGCGCCACCAGCGTTCCCATGCAGAATCCTGCTGTTCGCTGTCGTCGGCCCATTCGGCGGTGGCGGCGATGTATTCGATCGGCGCGTCGAACCAGACGTAGAAGACCTTGCCCTCCATGCCGCTCCACGGCGCGCCGTCGAACTGGACCGGCACGCCCCAGGACAGGTCGCGGGTGATGCCGCGGTCCTGCAACCCCTCGCCGTCGTTCAGCCATTTGCGCGCGATCGAGGTCGTGAGGATCGGCCAGTCGGTCTTGCTGTCGATCCAGGCGGCGATCTCGCCCTTCAGCGACTTCTGCTTGAGGTAGAGGTGCCGGGTCTCGCGCACCTCAAGCTCGGTCGAGCCGGAGATCGCCGAGCGCGGGTTGATCAGGTCGGTCGGGTCGAGCTGCTTGGTGCAGTTCTCGCACTGGTCGCCGCGGGCGCGCTCGTAGCCGCAGTTGGGGCAGGTGCCCTCGATGTAGCGGTCGGGCAGGAAGCGGTTGTCGGCGACCGAGAAGACCTGGCGCTCGGCGACTTCCTCGATGAAGCCGTTCTCGCCGAGGCGCCTGGCGAAATGCTGGGTCAGCCGGTGGTTGCGCCCGGAGGAGGAACGGCCGAAATGGTCGAACGAGAGGCGGAAGCCCCCCGCGAGGTTCTTCTGCACCTCGTGCATCTCGGCGCAGTAGTGCTCGACCGGCATCCCCGCCTTGGCGGCGGCAAGCTCGGCCGGGGTGCCGTGTTCGTCGGTGGCGCAGATGAACATCACCTCGTGGCCGCGCGCGCGCATGTAGCGGGCATAGAGATCGGCCGGAAGCTGGGAACCGACGAGATTGCCCAGATGCTTGATGCCGTTGATGTAGGGGATCGCCGAGGTGATCAGAATCCGGGCCATGCGTACGCCTTTCCGTCGGTTACCGGCGGTGATTTAGCGGCTCGGGCCGCCAAGGGCCAGAGGCTTTGGCCGCCTGGCCGCGGGACGCGTCACTGCGCGGTATAGGCCCCGTCGACGAGGTGATAGGAGCCGGTGATGAAGCCCGCCCGGTCCGACAGGAGGAAGAGCGTCAGCGCCGCGACCTCCTCGGGCCTGCCGAGGCGGCCGATCGGATGGGCGGCGACAAGCGCCTCCTTCGCGCCTGCGGGCAGGTTGTCGAGAAGCGGCGTTTCGATGAAGGCCGGGCCGATCGCGTTCACGCGGATGCCCCTTGCCGAATATTCCATCGCCGCCACCCTGGTCAGCCCGACGACGCCGTGCTTGGCCGCGGTATAGGCCGCGGCATTGGCGAAGCCGACGGCGCCGAGAATCGAGGAGATGTTGACGATCGCGCCGCCGCCCGAGGTCTCCATCGCCGGAATCGCATAGCGGTGGCCGTAGAAGACGCCGTTGAGGTTGACATCGATGACCCGCCGCCAGCCGTCGAGCGGATAGGCGCCGACGGGTTCGAGCGGCCCGCCGATGCCGGCGTTGTTGACGAGAAGGTGAAGACCGCCGGTGCGCTCTGCCGCGAGGGCGACCATCCGCTCCACCGCCGCGGGGTCGGCCACGTCGCAGGCATGCGCGATCGCCCTGCCGCCGATCTCCTCCGCGACAGCCCCGGCGTGGGCCGCGTTCAGGTCGGCCACGACGACGGTGGCGCCCGAGGCCGCCAGATCGCGCGCGATGGCGGCGCCGATGCCGGAGCCGGCGCCGGTGACGATGGCGGTCTTGCCGTCGAAGCGGATGTCCATGATGTCCTCCAGTCCCTGGGTCTGCTTCCCCAAGATAGGAGCCCGGCCCGGCGCCGGAAGTGCGGCTAGCGGTCGCCCCTCTTCGGACGCCGCAGGAGCCGGCCGATCAGGAACGAGGTGCGCGGCGTGTAGACGTAGGGGGTGCGGTCCTCGGGCGCGGGCCGCGCGCGCATCCGCACGAGGCCAAAGGCGACGAGCGCCACATGGGAGACCGCGATCAGTGCGAACATCGCGGCCGGCCCGTAGGCATCGATCAGCGCCGAGGCGAGGAGCGGCGAGGCGATGGCGCCGATGGCGTAGAGAAACATCAGCGCCGCCGAAAGCTCCACCCGCTCGGAGCTTTCGGCGAAATCGTGGGCATGGGCCGAGGAGATCGAGTAGACCGGAAGCGTCGCCGCCCCGAAGAGGGCGGCGGCGGTGAAGACCGCCACGGTGCCAAGGCCCGAGGCCGCCACGGTGAGCGCGCAGGCGGCGGTGGCGGCGACCGAGGCCGCGATGAGGACATGGCGCCGGTCGAAGCGGTCGGCGAGCCAGCCCACCGGCAACTGCACCAGCGCCCCCCCGACGACATAGGCCGCCAGGAAGAGCGCGATCATGTCGGCCGAAAGCCCGACCTCGATCCCGTAGACCGGACCCACCATGCGGAAGGCGGCCGAGGTGATGCCCGAGACCACGACGCCCAGCGAGGCGAGCGGCGAGCGCGCCCAGGCAAGGCCGGGGCGCAGCCTCGGCGCGGGCGGCATCGCGGGCTGCTCGGCACGGCTGATCGTGACCGGAAGAAGGGCTGCGCAGCAGAGGATCGCGAGAAGGTTGTAGGAGAAGTAGGCGGCAGGGCTCAGCACGCCGATCACGAGCTGCGCGAGAAGCGAGCCCGTGGTGTCGACGATCCGGTAGAGCCCCATCGTGCGGCCGCGCATCTCGTTGCTGGCGCGGCCGTGCAGCCAGGCCTCGATGACGGTGTAGCAGCCCGCGACGCAGAGACCGGTGAGGATGCGCAGCCCCACCCAGGCGTAGGGATCGACCATCATCATGTGGGCGGCGATGCCGATGGTTCCGGCAGCGGTGAAGGCCGCGAAGGCGCGTGAATGGCCGACCGTGCCCACGAGCCGCGGCGCCCACCAGCAGCCGATGAAGAAGCCGAAGAAATGGGCAGAGCCGAGAATGCCGATCTCGGCCTTGGAAAACCCCAGCGCCACGCCCGAGAGCGCATCGAGCGGCGCCACTCCGCCGGTGCCGAGCTGGAGGAGGATGATGGAGAGGAAGAGGGCGGCGAAGGAAAGGAGAAGCGGCATGGACGGGCCCTGGTGTCGCCCGCCACCATGTCGCCCGCCGGTGCGCCTGGCCAGAGGCAATCGGCCCCGCGCGGGGGATTTTCCGCGTCGGCCCGCCGCCATCCGCCGCAGGCGCCACCGGGACGTCCCGCCCCCCCCCCGCCCCCGGACCCGCCGGGGAGCATCTGCGACGGAAAGGGGGCGGACAGCCCCTGAGGCCGGGGGCTTGCACGCGGGCCCTCCGGTCCCGTCCTGTCCGCCGCGCCGTTCCATCCGCACCCGGGGGAGTTGGTTCTGCTTTCTGTCGGTAAATACTCCCGCCGGAGGCAGGCCGAGCCCCGGGCGCGTCAGCGGCCGGGACGAGAGGAAGGCCTTGCGCCCGGAACGGGCGCGCCTCCGGATCGCCGCCCGTCAGCCCGCCCGTCAGCCCGCCCGTCAGCCCGCCCGTCAGCCCGCCCGTCAGCCCGCACGGCGGACATGGAGGAGGAGCCTCAGCCGCACCGTGTCGCCCACGCTTCCGGCGTGGCCCGAGGCGCCGAAGGCTGCGCGGCTGATCGTGCCGGTGACGAGAACCTTCAGCTCGCCGCGGTCGCCCGGTGCGCTGCCGGGCGGGCGGTAGATCACGGCGGAGAGCGTCACCTCGCGGGTCGCGCCGCGGATCGTGGCCTGACCGGTGACGATGAGGCGCCCCGGGCCGGTTGCCGCGACGCGGCTGCTTTCGAAGCTGACCTCGGGGTGGTGGGCGGCGTCGAGCACGCCTTCGCTCCTGATGGCGCGGGCCGCGAAGGGAAGATTGGAGGTCGCCTTGTCGGCGCGCAGCGTCACCGCGAAGCGGCTGTTGGCCACCTGGTCGAAGTCGATGGCCAGGCTGGCGCCGGCCACCGGCATCCGGGCGCGGACCGCGATCGGGCCGTAGTCGGCCTCGGCGATCACGGCGGAGCCTTCGGGGTCGTAGACATAGACGACCGGCGCGGCGATGGCGGGGCCGGCGAGGCCGAGGGCCAGGATCGTCGCGAGGGCGGTTCCGCGGCGCATGGCAACCTCCTTCAGGCCGGGTGCGGGCAGGGCCAGTCTATCCCTCCCGCTCCGCGGGCGCATCCTGCGTTTCCGTGCGGGCCGGGGTGGGCGGTTTCCTCCGTGGCGGGGATCCGGGCGGGGGTGAAGCCGGCCCCCCCGGGCCGTCGTCTCCTCGGACCGGGAGGCGGCCGGGCGGCGGCTCCGCCCCGGAGGTGGCGCGGCGCTCCCGCGATCCGGGGGCACGGTCCGGGCCTCGGGCGGTCGAACTGCCATCCGCTCTGCCCTGCGCCACCCCCGGGAGGCGAGGAGAAGTCCCGCCGGCACCCTGTGCCCTGACGTGCGCCGGTTTCGGCAGCAAGCTCGAGCCTGCGCGCAGGGGTGAACCGGAGCGTTTCGGGGAGTTCGGCGATGACGGGGGCACGGCCGCGCGTCCGAGCGCCTCCTCCACGCGCCACGGAAGGAACTCCGGCCGGTGCGGGCTGGCGAAGACTGGCCGGCCGGGCAAGTTGAGGGAGACCGCGCCCCGGGAAAGGAGCCGTTCCGGCGGCCAGCCGGGGCGGGTCCGGAGAGCGGCCCCTCGTCGCCCGCGCCGCCACGCGCGCGGACCTGCGCCGGGCGGGGCCCTGGAACTCATGCACCCGCGAACAGCCGAGCGCGGGCGCGCCGGGGAAGGGCAGGGCCCCGCGTTCCGCGCTGCCGCTCTGCCGGATCAGGCGGACGAGATCGCAGGTGGTCATGGGCGGGAAGGTTGGGGATGTTCCCCCGTGGGCTTTCCATTCCCGCCCCGGGGGCGCTGCGCCGTTTCCGGCCGTACCGTACCCCGCCCGGCGCCGTCGCGGATCAGGGACCGCGCCGGTCGCCGGCGCTGCCGGTCAGCATCCGCCGCAGCGTGCCGTCGCGCCGGACGGCCGCGCGCTCCAGCGCCCCGGCGACATGCAGCGCCACGAGCCCGAGCAGGCTCCAAGCCAGCGTGCGGTGGAGGATGACCAGCGCCGCCTCCCAATCCGGAGAGACGGGCGCGACCGGCGGAAGGGTGATGCGGCCGAAGATCACCGTGTCGATGCCGGTGGCCGAGCCGTAGGCCCAGCCGCTGAGCGGGACGGCGAGCATCAGGGCGTAGAGCGCCCGGTGCGTGCCGCGCGCGAGCCGCATCTGCCAGTCGGGCGGACCCGGCAGGGGTCCGGGCGGCGGCGCCAGACGGTGCCAGCCGATACGCAGGAGCGCAAGCGCCAGGAGGCTGATCCCGATCGTCTTGTGCAGTCCGAAGAGCCAGAGGCCGGCCAGCCCCACCTCCATCCGCGCGACATAGGCGCCAAGCCCCGCGGTGCCGAGGATGCCCGCCGCCATCGCCCAGTGCAGGGCGCGCGTCGTGCGGCCGAAGCCCGGCACCGCTTTCGCGTCACGCCGCACGGTCGATCCGCGCGAGGATCTCGATCCTGACCTCGTCGCCGACCATGTCGGCCCATCCCGTCGCGCCGAAGGCGCTGCGCCGCACCGATCCGACGAGCCGGATGGTCAGCCGCGACAGGTCGCCGGGTTCGCTCCCCGCCTGCCGGAAGATCGTGGCGAGGAAGGTCGCGGGCCGCGTCATACCCCGGATCGTCAGCACACCGTCGATCAATGCGCCCTCGCCCTCGCCGCGGACGGCGGTGCTTTCGAAGGCGATCGAGGGGAAGGCGCGCACGTCGAGCACCTTGGGCCCCATCAGCGCCTGGGCGGCGAAGGGAAAGCTTGCCTCGGCGCGCCTCGCGTCGAGTGTCACGCTGACACGCGAATTCGCCACCCGGTCGAAGTCGATGGCGAGGTCGGCCCGTGCCACAGGCATGGTTCCGATGATCTTGTCGGGGCCGAAATCGGTCTCGAAGGCGACCCGCGATCGCGCCGCGTCGAGCACGTAGCGCACCGCGCCCGCCTGCACCGCGGCTGCGGGCAGGGTGGCTGCCGAGACAAGAAGGGCAAGAAGGCTCCGCCGGTGCATGATGCCTCGCACGACGGCCCCGGACCCCTCGCCGGGCCTGGCCCGGAGTATAGGGCCGGGGGCACGGGCGGCGCTTCATTTCTGCGTGACCCGTGCCGGAGGCGGATGCCGCCCCGACCCCGCCGGCCGGGGCCGGGCCGCCGGCGCCCTACCGGCGGCGGCGGAGCGAGGAGGCGGTGACGGCGAAGCGCGCACGGAAGGCGCGGGCGAAGGCGGCCTGGCCGGAAAAGCCGCACCTCAGCGCCACCTCCTGCAATGGAAGCTGCGTATCGGTGATCATCCGCCGGGCCTCGTCGAGCCGCAGGTCGCGGTAGAAGCGGGCAGGGCTCGTGCCGAGGTGGTCGGCGAAGAGCATCTCGAGCCGGCGTTGCGACAGCCCGACCTGCCGGGCGATCGCGGCGATGGGGGGCGGTTCCTCGACCGCACCTTCCATGATCGCGATGGCCTGCCCCAGCGCGGGATCGCTGCGGGCGAGCCGCGCCGCGGGCACCGCCTGCTGCGGCACCGCGGGCCCGTGGACCGGCTCGTAGAGGAAGGCGCCGGCGACGCGGAGCGCGAGTTCGGCGCCGTGGCGGGCACGGATCAGATCGAGCATCATGTCGAGACAGGGGGCCGCGCCCCCGGTCGTGACCATCCTGCCGGAGACGACGTAGCGGTCGCGCCGGACATCGACCCGCGGGAAGCGGCCCGCGAAGGTTTCCAGATCCTCCCAGTGGACGGTGGCGGCGTGGCCGTCGAGAAGGCCGGCAAGGGCGAGGAACCAGCTTCCGCCATCGATCCCCACCATCGCGCCGAGCCGCGGCGCCAGACGGCGCAGGCAGGCGAGAAGCGCGGGCGTGGCCTGTTCGATCAGCCGGAAGCCCGCGACGATCATCAGCACGTCCATCTCCGCCCGGTCGGTCAGCGGCGTGGCCGCCACCTCGAACCCCGCCGTCGTCGGCACCGCCGTGCCCTCGGAGGCGAAGAAGCGCCATGTGAAGAGCGTCTCGCCCGCCCGCCGGTTCGCCGCCCGCATCGGGTCGACCGCGGCCGCGAGTGACAGCGCATTGGTCTCGGCCATCACGAGGATGCCGACGGAAAGGGGCGCCGGATCGGGCGCGAAGATGGTCCTTTCGTGTTTCATCAAGGATTTCGTATCCGGCAAAGAAACGACCTGCAAGCGGAGCTTGCAACCCGCCCCGCAAGCGGCGCTTGCATCCACCCCTGCCGCGGGCGAGGGTGGAGCCGTCCTTACCGGAGCGTCGCTGATGCGCATAGTGCCCGCCCTGGCCCTTCTGGCCGCCTTCTCCGCCTGTGCGCCCGCGCCGCAGGAGGCGGGCCTGCGCGATGCGAGCGCGCCGATCTCGTCGAACGCGGTCTTCGACCCGGCGCGCTTCGCCGATGTCTGGCACGTCGCCGCGACCTATGGCGCGGAGGCGCGCTGCGGCCCGCTGGCCGAGACCTGGGTGCTGACCGGCCCCGGCCGCTACCGCGTCACCGGCACGTCCTGCGGCCCGCGCGGCGCGCGCGCCTTCCTGAGCGAGGCGCGGGTGACCGGGCCGGGGCGGATCACCCGGGGCGACGAGGAGCTTTGGGTGCTCTGGGTCGATGCCGATTACCGCGTCGCCGTCATCGGCACGCCCTCGGGCCGTTTCGCCCGGGTGCTGTCGCGCACTCCGGACGTGCGGCCCGACCTGATGGAGGCGGCGCGGCGGGTCTTGCAGTTCAACGGCTACGATCCGGCCGGGCTGCGGCCGATCTGAGGCCGCTCAGGCCGGGCGCCGCCCCGCAATCTGTCGCTCCATCCCCGCGGCCAGCGCGGCATGGCCCGAAGCCCTGAGTCCCTCCACCGCGCCGAGATGGTCGCGCGCGTCGCGGTTCTGGCTCAGCTTCGACTTGGCGAGCGTGCGCTGCACCCCGATGCGGAAGGCGACGATGCCCGCCAGCATCGTCTCCATGTAGTCGGCCGGCGCGTCGGCCATCCGCCAGGCATTCGCGCCGTTCAGCCGCCGTTCGTGAAGCCGCGTCAGCAGGCCGACCGCCCTGCGCTTGGCATGGTCGTCGTGCTGGAAGGTGATCGCGCCGTGGATGTGGACGGCCTGGTAGTTCCAGGTCGGCACGTGGCGGTGGTGCTCGGGCTTGGAGGGGTAGAAGTTCGGCGAGACATAGGCGTCCTCGCCGCGGAAGACCGCCAGCACCTCCTGCCCGTCGGCGACCAGCCGGTGCATGTCGTTGGCCAGCGCCACGTGGCCGATCAGCGTGCCGTCCGGCCCGGCGAGAAGCGGCAGGTGGTTGGCGACGAGCCCCGCCGGCGTCTGGGCGACGACGCAGGCGAGGGGTGCCGCCTCCATCACCGCGGCGATCTCGGCCGGGTCGAGTTCCTCGAAATGCGGCGGGATATACATGGCGGCCTCCGGGGTGGGGAGGCGACTTTGCACGGCGGCGGCGGGGCTGGCAAGCGGCGGGCGCGGATCAGAGCCCCTCTTCGCCCGCCAGCCGGTCGAGAAGCGCGGGGAAGTCGCGCGCGCCGATCTCCGCCTCGCGCACCAGCCAGTCGAAATGCTGGGCGAAGCCCTGCACCCGCAGGCTGTCGCGGAAGGCGATGTAGTGGCGGCCGAGGTAGAGGACGGCAAGGAGCGGCCCGAACACCGTCACCGGGGCGGAAAACACCCGCCGGGCGTCGAAGACATAGATGCGCAAGGAGGGATAGTGCTGGCGGTAGAGGTCGCGCAGCCGCGCCACCTGGCCGGAGCGGACGGAGACCGGCAGGCCGCGATAGTAGCCCTCGGCGCGGGCGAAGGCCTCGATCTCGTGCAGCGCCACCGCCATCTCGTAGTCCGACCCCGACCGCGCCATCCAGGCCAGCCGGTCCTCCGAGGCGCCGATCGCCTGCTCGGCGGTGCGGCCGAGCTGGGGTTCGTATTCCCAGCGCAGCATGTCGCGCGTCTTCAGCATGTCCGGCAGCGTCGCCGGGACATGGCGGATCTTGTAGCCGGCGGCCTCCTGGTGCCAGCCGAAGATCGTCTCGTCGATCAGCGCGCGGGGCGCCTCGGTCATGGTGAGCGAGGTGGCCAGAAGCTCGGCCAGCCGCTCCGGCCGCCCGCTGAGCCCGAGCAGCCAGTCGGCCGAGACGGCGAGTGCGGCGGCGCATTCGGCGACGAGTTGCGCGTTCGGCAGCCGCGCCCCCGTGCCGGTGAGGAGTTGCGAGATGGTCGAGCGATCCACCCCGGCGGCGCGCGCAAGCCCGCTCTGGGTCATCCCCTTTTCGGCCATCGCCTGTGCCAGCCGATCGCGGAAGAGGCCCGCACGGTCGCGTTTGTCGACAATTCCCCTCATGAGTAACTATAATCACACTTGCAGAGAAATGTTAATCATATTCGGAGTTCGCAATTTTGCCCTGCCGGAGTTCAATGGCGCCGGGGAAGAGGTGCGGAATGGATATGCGGCGACGGACGATGCTGAAGGCGGTTCTGTGGAATCTCCTCGGCCTCCTGACCATGAGCCTCGTCGGGCTGGCGATGACCGGATCGGCGGCGCTGGGCGGCGCGATGGCGGCGGCCAACACGGCCGTGGGGTTCGTTTCCTACGTGCTCTACGAACGCGCCTGGGCCGGGGTTGCCTGGGGCCGGCGGGAGAGGTCGCATGGATAGGCGGCGCGAAGTGGAATGGCCGACGCTCGGCCTCCTCGCTGCCTGCTACCTCGTCTGGCTGCTGGCGACGACCTGGGCGGCGGCGCTCTGGCTGCCGCTCGGCATGGCGCTCCTCGCGCTGGCGGTGACGCTGCATTCCTCGCTCCAGCACGAGGTGCTGCACGGCCACCCGTTCCGTTCGCGCCGGGGAAACGAGGCGACGGTGTTCCTGCCCATCGGGCTCTTCTACCCCTACCGCCGCTTCCGCGACCTGCATCTGGCGCATCACGACGACGAACGGCTGACCGATCCCTATGACGACCCGGAATCGAACTTCCTCGACCCGAAGGTCTGGGGACGGCTGCCGCGCTGGCACCAGCGGCTCCTGCGCGTCAACAACACGCTCCTGGGGCGGATGGCGCTCGGCCCCGTGATCGGCACCATCGCCTTCTTCCGCGACGAGGCGCGGGCGATCCGCGCCGACAATGCCCGCGTCCGGCGGGCCTGGGTGCTGCATCTCGCCGGGCTCGCCGCCGTCCTCGGCTGGATCGCCGTCGCGCCGATGCCCTTCTGGGCCTATGTCGTCTCTGCCTATCTCGGCATGTCGGTGCTGAAGGTGCGCACCTTCCTCGAACACCGCGCGCATGAGGAGGCGCCGGGGCGGACGGTGGTGGTGGAGCGCGGCGGGGCGCTCGGGTTCCTCTTCCTCTACAACAACCTGCACATCGTCCATCACACGCGGCCGCGGCTGCCCTGGTATCGCCTGCCCGCACTCTATGCCGCCGAGCGCGAGGCGTTCCTCGCCCGCAACCACGGCTACAGCTACCGCTCCTACGGCGAGATCTTCCGCCGCTATTTCCTCAGCGCCAAGGATCCGGTGCCGCATCCGCTGATGCCCGGGGACTGAGCTTCCGCTTCGCCGCGCGCCGTGACAGAACGGGCGGATGAGCCTCTGGGTCTCCTTCACGCTGGCGGCGGCGGCGCTTCAGACCGTCCGATTCATGCTGCAAAAGCAGCTCACCGGTGCCGGCCTGTCGACCGGCGGCGCCACCTTCTCGCGCTTTCTCTTCGCCGCCCCGATCGCCTGCGGGCTTGCCGCGGCGGGTCTGGTGGCGACCGGCTCGGGCCTGCCCGCTCCGGGGGCCGGCTTCTGGGGCTGGGTGGCGCTCGGCGGGCTTTGCCAGATCGTCGCGACCTTCCTCACCGTCGCGCTCTTCTCGATGCGCAACTTCGCCGTCGGCGTGGCATTCACCAAGACCGAGACGGTGCAGGTGGCGGCCTTCTCGGCGCTCATGCTCGGCGAGGCGGTCAGCCCGCTCGGCTGGGCTGCCATCGTCATCGGGCTCGCCGGCGTCCTTCTCCTGTCGAAGGCGCCGGACGCGGGGGCGCCCGTCCTTGGACGGGCGACGCTTTACGGCACGCTGGCGGGCGGGCTCTTCGGGCTTTCGGCGATCGGCTACCGGGGCGCGACGCTCGCGCTCGAGCCGCTGCCCTTCCTCCTGCGCGCGCTTCTCGCGCTCGGCGCGGCGACGGTGTTGCAGACAGCGGCAATGGGCGCATGGCTGTCGTGGCGCGAGCCCGGCGAGATCGGCCGCGTCCTTGCCCGCTGGCGGAAGACCCTGCTCGTGGGGCTCACCGGCAGCCTCGGCTCGCTCGGCTGGTTCGCCGCCTTCTCGCTCGAGAACGCGGCCCATGTCCGCGCGCTCGGCCAGGTGGAGATCGTCTTCACCCTGATTGCCGCGGCGGCCGTCTTCGGCGAAAGGCTGCATCTGCGCGAGGCGGCGGGGATCGCGCTGGTCATCGCCTCGGTCGTGGCGATCGTGCTCGGCTTCGGCTGAGCCCGGCCCGATCGGGGCAGGATCAGACCAGGCGGCGGAAGAGCGGGCGGGGCCCGGAATTGTCGAAGAAGGGCACCGCGTCGGGCGCGCCGCCGCGGGCCAGGAGCGCCCCCACCTCGGCCAGCACGACCTCGGTGATGAAGGGAAGGTTGAGCCGCCGGGCTTCGGCCAGCGGCACCCAGTGCAGATGCGAAAGCTCGTCGGCCGCGCGCGAGAAGTCGTCGGGATCGCCCGCGACATGGGCGGCGTCGGCGAGGAAGAACCGTGCGTCGAAGCGGCGCGGGGGGCCGGGCGGGGTGATCGCGCGGAAGACGAAGGTGAGGGGCCGGGCCGCCGGTCTGAAGCCCGTGGCGGCGAAAGCCTGCCAGTCGGCCGGAACGTCGCCGGGCCAGGGGCCGGGCAGCCCGAGCGCGAGGCCGGTTTCCTCCCACAGTTCGCGGATCGCGGCCGCAGCCAGCGCCGCGCCCATCCCCGGCCGCGCCGCGGCGTCAAGCCGCGAAAGGCAGCCCGGGGAGAGCGGCGAGGCAAGCGGCACCCCGGCATCGCCCGGATCGAGCGCGCCGCCCGGAAAGACATACTTGTTCGGCATGAAGGCTGCGCCCGCCCCGCGCTGCCCCATCAGGATCGACGGACCGCCAGGCCTGCGCCGCACGAGGAGCACCGTCGCCGCATCGCGGATCGGCGGCCCGGCCGGCGCGGTGTCAGACATCGCCGCCGCCCCGGGCGGCGCCGAAGCCGTGCATCCGCTTGGCCCACTGGATGGCGACGATCATCCCCTTGAGCCGCGGCAGGAGGAAGAGCGACAACGCCACGCAGCCGGCGGCGAAACTGCCGGCGAGCACCAGCGGATCGGGCCGCCAGGTCACGAAGGCCCACATGATCAGGGGTGCCATCAGGTGCCCGACAATGAGGATCGTCAGATAGGCCGGGCCGTCGTCGGCCCGGTGGTGGTGAAGCGCCTCGCCGCAGGCGGGGCAGGCGTCGCGGACCTTGAGGTAGCCCTGGAACATCGGGCCGCGCCCGCAGGCCGGACAGCGGCAGAGAAGCCCGCGCAGGATCGACTGCCCCGTCGGGCGGTCGTCGTCTGGGGCGAGGGCGGCATCGGTCATGGGCGTCTCCGGATTGGCCCGAGGGATGTAGCATTGCTGATGCGGGCGCGAAAGGCCGAAGCGGGCGCGGCGGGGCGCGACCCGGTCCGGTTGCCCGAAATCGCGCGACGGAAACCGCGCGGCCCTGCGTGAGAGGATCAGCGGGCGGTGCGGGACCGCCCGCCGATGGATCGGGACTTGAAAAGGAAAGGACTTCACGATGGCCAGCAAACCGCTTCTTGCCGCTCTGGCGCTGACCGCCGGGATCGCGGCGCTTGCCGCCCCCACGCTTCTGTCCGCCGATGACCGGGGCGGCCGCTGGGGCGGGATGATGGGCTTTGGCATGATGGGCGGCGCGGACGACGGCCCCGGGGCCGCGTTCGACTTCGCCAAGGTCGATGCCAACGGCGACGGCAAGATCACCCGCGAGGAACTCGCCGCCGGGCGGCAGGCCGGGGTCGCCGGGATCGACGCCGACGGCGACCAACTGATCTCGGCCGAGGAGCTGGCCGCGAAGATGATGGCCGAGGCGAAGGCGCGCATCGAGGCGAGGGCGAAGGACCGCGTTGCGGCGCAGGACGCCAATGGCGACGGGAAGCTCTCGGTCGAGGAACTGATCGCGCCCCGGATCGGCACGCGGCTGTTCGAGCGCGCCGATGCCGATGGCGATGGCGCGGTGAGCGAGGCCGAGCTTCAGGCGATGCACGCGCGGATGGGAAATATGCGGGCGCAGCGCGGCGGCATGATGGGACCGCGCGGGGCGGGCGTGGACGGCTGCGGCATGGGCGGCGGGATGCCGGGCGGCCGTATGCACGGCCACGGCGGCTGGTTCGGCGGCGGCTATGACGGCGGCTGGGGTTACGGGATGATGCCGGGGACAGGGGCCGGCAACGGCGACAACGGCGCCGGCCAGTAATCCGGCCGGCCATCCGCCGGGGCGGGGGGCTGCGGCCCGTCCCGGCGATCGGTGTTTGCAGCATCCGCCGTTCCGGTTTAGCCCTGATCCATGTCCATGCCGCTCGACGCCGAGGAATCCCGCTCCGACGATGCCCTTCTGGCGCTCTACGGCCAGGGCGACCGTCTGGCCGCGCGGGTGCTGGCGCTCAGGCTGACGCCGGTGGCGCTGCGGGTCGCGCAGCGGATGCTCGGCGATCCGGCCGAGGCCGAGGATGTCGCGCAGGAGGCGATGCTGAGGCTCTGGCGCGCGGCGCCGGGCTGGCAGCCGGGGGCGGCGAAGGTCACGACCTGGCTTTACCGGGTGGTGGTGAACCTCGCCACCGACCGGCTGCGCCGCCGCCGCACGGTGGCGCTCGACGATGCGCCCGAGCCCGAGGACGGGCGGCCGGGCGCGCTTGCAGGGCTGATCGAGGCCGACCGGGCGGCAGCGCTTCAGGCTGCCCTGATGGTCTTGCCCGAACGGCAGCGCGAGGCGGTGGTGCTGCGCCACCTCGAAGGCCTCGCCAACCCCGAGATCGCCGCGGTCATGGGGGTGGGAATCGAGGCGGTGGAAAGCCTTGTCGCGCGCGGCAAGCGGGGGCTCGTGACGGCGCTGGCGGCGCGGCGCGGGGAGCTTGGGTATGACGGGGACTGAGATGGAACGCGACGACACCACACTGGCGGATTTCTTCGTGGCCGCGCGTCGGGCCGCCCCGGCACCGTCCGAGGCGCTGATGGCCCGCATCCTGGACGATGCGGAGGCGGCGATGCCGCGGGGCGCGGACGGTCGGGCCCGGCCGGGGCCGGACCCGCGCCGGCGCGGTCCCTTGGCCTGGTTCGGGGCGTTCGGCGGCTGGGGCGGGGTCGGCGGGCTTGCCACGGCGACGCTGGCTGGGCTCTGGTTCGGCTATGCGGGCCTCGGCGATCCGGTGTCGCTTGCGGCCTCGGTCTCGGCGGCGCTGACCGGCGGCGGAGAGGCCGCCGAGACGACGGACCTGTTGCCGGGCGGCGAGACCGTGGCGCTTGTCGCCGGATGGGAGGGGTGAGGATGACGGAACCGGAAAAGCCGATGGCGGGCGGGAGCACGGGCGCGGGCGCCGCCCCAGGCGGCGGCAGGTGGAAGACCTGGGCACTCGTCGCCTCGCTGGGGCTCAACCTCTTCGTCGCGGCCGCGGTGCTTGGCGCAGGGCTGCGCCATCACCGCGAGGGGCGCGACGTGGGCTTCGGCCCCTATACCGAGGCGCTGTCGCGCGAGGACCGGGCGGCGCTGCGCGACGCCTTCATCGCCGCGGCGCCCGATATCCGCGACCGAAGGCGCGCGATGGCCGAGGACATGGGCCAGCTTGCGGCCGCGTTGCGCGCCCAGCCCTGGAATCCGGCGGTGGCCGAAGCCGTCCTGTCGCGGCAGGGCGAGCGGGCGGAGGAGCGTTTTGTGCTTGGCCGCAGGCTGTTTCTGGAACGGCTGGGCCGGATGACGCCCGAGGCGCGCGCCGCGCTCGCCGACCGGATCGAGCGCGCGATGGTGCGCGGGCGCGAGAACGGCTAGGCCCGGGCGGCCGAGCGCCGGATGGTGACCTGGTTGCGCCCCTCGGCCTTCGACTCGCGCAGCGCGGTATCGGCCAGTCCGATCAGATCCTCGATCCCGCGCGTTCCCCGGCCGCCGAGGGCGAGGCCGATCGAGGTGGTGACCTGGACGCTCGCGCCGTCCTTCAGCCGCACCGGCCGGGCGCCCACCACGCGGCAGAGCCGTTCGGCGGTGGCGCGCGCAGCCTCGAGCGTGGTGTCGGGCAGCGCCACGAGGAATTCCTCGCCGCCGATCCGGGCGATGAGATCGACCGCCCTGAGGTTCGATTTCAGCCTTTCGGCAACCTCGACCAGCACCGCGTCGCCCGCGACATGGCCGAGCGTGTCGTTGATCGTCTTGAAACGGTCGAGGTCCAGCACCATCACCGCGAACTGCCGCCCCGCCGCTTCCGCCCGCTCGGCGATGCGCGACAGATGCGGCAGCGCATAGCGGCGGTTGTGCAGCCCCGTGAGCGGGTCGGTCATCGCCAGCCTGAGCCCGTCGGCGACCGAGGCGCGCAGCCGGTCGGACTGCCGCTTGCGGGTGATCTGGGTTTGCAGGCGGATCGCCATTTCGGCGGGGTCGGCGGATTGTTCCAGAAGGTCGGCCGCGCCGAGATCGAGCGCCACCGCCGCCACCTCGCGCCCCTTCTCGGGCAGCATGACGCAGACCGAGGAATAGCGCGTGGCCGGGCGCGAGCGCAGATCCGACATCAGCCGGAGCCCGTCGCCGGGCCGCGCGAGATCGGCGGCGACGACGAAGACGTCGGGCACCTTGCCGCCGGCGAAGTTGCCGAGCGCCGTTTCGCGGTCGAGCACGAGGATGCGGTCGTCGAGATGGGCCTGGAGCGCGCGTTTCCAGGCCAGTGCGGTGTCGGCCTGACCGGCGACGAGGCCGACGAGCGCCTTCGCGGCGAAGTCCCGCGGGGCCTCGGCAAGGCCAAGCTCGCGGTAGGTGCTGTCGCGCAGGCCAAGCTGTTCTGCCGTCTCGCGCGCCCGAAGGAGGCTGCGCAGACGCGCGAGCAGAACCATCTCGTCCAGCGGCTTCCAGAACACCTCCTCGGCGCCCGCCTGAAGCGCCTCCATCTTGCGGGCGGTGTCGCGGAAGGCGGTGATCATCACCACCGGGATGTCGCGGGTCGCGGGATCGGCCTTGAGCCGTTCGCAGACCACGATGCCGTCCATATCGGGCAGTTCCACGTCGAGCAGCACCAGATCGGGCCGGACCTGGCGCGCCAGCACCAGCGCCTCGGCCCCGGTGGCGGCCTGCACGGTCTCGTAATAGGCGGCAGCGAGCTTCACGTTCAGGACGATGCGATTCGTCGCAACGTCGTCGACTATGAGAATCTTGCCAGCCACGGGGGCGCTCCGTTCGCTGTGCTTCACCGTTTCCGGCGCTGCACCGTTTCCTGCACGCATCTTTCGTTTGTAAAGATATCTTTCGTTCGTAATGGTTAAGAAATGCTTTCCGAAAGGGTAACGAATGCGTAGGACCGCGCCGGCCGGGCAGGAGTTCGCCGAGACGCTGGCGCTGCGGGCGCTGGGCTGGCTGGTCGGCAACGAGGAGATATTGCCGTTGTTCCTCGGCGCGACCGGAAGTTCGGCCGCGGATCTCCGGGCACGTGCCGCCGAGCCGGAGTTCCTCGTCTCGGTGCTCGACTTCCTCCTGATCGACGATGCCTGGGTGATCGCTTTCTGCGATGCCGCCGGCTACGGCTACGGCGAACCCGGGGCGGCGCGGCAGGCGTTGCCCGGCGGGGCGGAGATGCACTGGACCTGAGCCATTGCGCCCGGGGCCGAAACCGGCGAGTGTCGCCGCCACAGGGGCGAGCGGGGACGGCAATGGGCAGCATCCGGGGAATTCTCTTCGACAAGGACGGAACGCTGTTCGATTTCCGCGCCACCTGGGGCGGGTGGTCGAAACGGCTGCTGAAGAACCTTGCGCAGGAGGCCGGCGTCGCGCCCGAGGCGCTGGGCCGCGCCGTGGGCTTCGATGTCACCACCGGCATCTTCGCGCCCGACAGCGCGGTGATCGCCCATCCGGTGCCGGAAATCGCGGCCCTGCTTCTGCCCCACCTGCCCGGCATGGAGGCCGGGGCGCTCGTCGAGCGGATGAATGCGCTGTCGGCCGAGGCGGAGCTGGTGCCCGCGGTGCCGCTGGTGCCGCTGTTCCGACGGTTCCGCGCGATGGGACTCAGGATCGGGCTCGTCACCAACGACGGCGAGGCGCCGGCGCGGGCGCATCTTGCCTGGGCGGGCGTCGAGGGCTTCTTCGACTACGTCGCGGGCTTCGACAGCGGCCACGGGGCGAAACCGGAGCCGGGCCCGCTTCTGGCCTTCGCCAGGGCCGAGGGGCTGGACC
This sequence comes from Paracoccaceae bacterium, assembly GCA_039808285.1. Taxonomy (GTDB): domain Bacteria; phylum Pseudomonadota; class Alphaproteobacteria; order Rhodobacterales; family Rhodobacteraceae; genus Albidovulum. The sequence goes on along the minus strand of JBDHSQ010000024.1, from coordinate 15,713 downwards.
CGGCGGAGGTGATCATGGTGGGCGACAGTCGCCACGACCTCATCGCCGGGAAGGCTGCCGGGATGCCGGTCGTGGCGGTGCTGACCGGTGTCGCGGAAGCGGGCGAACTCGCCCCCGTGGCCGATGCCGTCCTGCCCGACATCGGCCATCTGCCGGACTGGATCGCCGCCCGCACCCCGGTCCACGCCTGACGGTGCCGTCCGGCGCAGATCAAAAACGACGCAAACCGGTCGCAAAAGACGGCGAAGAGCGCCGGGCGCACCCCATGCTTGGGCAACCGGCAACGGAGGACGTGCGATGAACAGCGAACCGAGGCGGAAGCGCGCAGGCGGACGGGCGGGACATGCGGAGCGCACCGGATACCGGGCGATCGAGCAGATGGACTGGCGCATCCCGGTCAACCCCGACCGGCCGACCGAGCCGCTGGACGAGGCCGGCGTCGAGGCGATCCACCGGGGTGCGATGCGCATCCTCAAGGACATCGGCATCCGCTTCCTGAACGAGGAGGCGCTCCAGCTCTTCCGGCAGGCCGGCGCGCGCGTGGAGGGCGAGACCGTCCGCATGGACGAGGATTTCGTCATGGAGATGGTCGGCCGCGCGCCGCGCCGCTTCACCGTCACGCCCCGCAACCCCGACCGCGCGCTGACCTTCGGAGGGCGCGAGATCTACTTCGGCAACGTCTCCTCTCCGCCGAACTACTGGGATCTCGCCCGCGGCAAGGTGCCCGGGTTCATGGAGGGCTTCCGCGACTTCATCAAGCTGACGCAGTATTTCAACTGCATCCATTTCGCCGGCGGCTATCCGGTCGAGCCGGTGGACGTGCATCCTTCGGTCCGCCATCTCGACTGCCTCTTCGAGAAGCTGACGCTGACCGACAAGGTCTGCCACGCCTACGCGTTGGGCAAGGAACGCGTCGAGGACGCAATGGAGATGGTGCGGATCGCCGGCGGGCTCACGCTCGAGGAATTCCGGGCGGGGCCGCGGATGTTCACCAACATCAACTCGGTCTCGCCGCTCAAGCACGATTTCCCGATGATCGACGGGGCACTGAGGCTCGCGCGGGCGGGGCAGCTTGTGGTCGTAACGCCCTTCACGCTGGCCGGGGCGATGGCGCCGGTGACGATGGCGGGCGCGGTGACGCTGTCGATCGCCGAGGCGCTGTCGGCGATCGCGCTCCTGCAATACGCGGCCCCCGGCGCGCCCTGCATGATCGGCACCTTCACCTCGAACGTCGACATGAAGTCGGGGGCACCGGCCTTCGGCACGCCCGAATACATGCGCGCGACGCAGATGACCGGACAGCTTGCCCGCCGCTACGGCCTGCCCTTGCGGTCCTCCGGCGTCTGTGCGGCCAACGTGCCCGACGGCCAGGCGATGTGGGAGACCTCCAACAGCCTCTGGGCGGCGATGCAGTCGGGCACCAACATGGTCTATCACGCCGCCGGCTGGCTCGAGGGCGGGCTGATCGCCAGCCCCGAGAAATTCGTCATGGACTGCGAGGTGGTGCAGATGCTCCTGCGCTACATGGAGCCGCAGGTCTGGGCCACGACGTCCGACGACATCGCGGTGGAGACCATCGCCGAGGTCGGCGCCGAAGGCCATTACTTCGGCTGCCAGCACACCCAGGACCGCTATGCCACCGCCTTTTACGCTCCCTTCGCGTCGGACTGGCGCAACTTCGAGGCCTGGAAGATCGACGGCGCGGTCTGGACGGCCGAACGCGCGCACGGCATCGCCAAGTCGATCCTTGCCGAGTTCGAACCGCCGGCGATGGACGGGGCCGCCCGCGAGGAGCTTTCCGCCTTCGTCGCCCGACGCCGGGAGGAAGGCGGCGCGCCAACGGATTTCTGAAGAATTGGAATGGTTTGGCGTTTTTTAACGCTGCCGGGCTAGGGTTCTCCCGAAGGAGGGCCCGATGCACGGTCTTGTAAACCGGTCCGTTCAGTGTTTCCTGCGGGATACCTATGGCGCCGATCTCTGGGCCGCGGTCGCGGCCGAGGCCGGCGTTGCACCCGAAGGGTTCGAGGCGCTGATGCATTATGACGATCCGCTGACCGATGCGGTCGTGGATGCGGCGGCACGCCAGCTTGGAAAGCAGCGCGAGGCGCTTCTGGAAGACGTCGGCATCTACCTCGTGACGCTGGAACCGCTCCGCCGGCTCTTGCGCTTCGGCGGCGCGAGCTACGAGGATTTCCTCCATTCGCTCGACGAACTGCCCGACCGCGCGCGGCTTGCGGTGCCCGACCTCGACCTGCCCGACCTCACGCTCCATGCGGTCGCGCCGGGGCGGTTCCGGCTTGACTGTTCGGGGCCCCGGCAGGGGTTCGGCGCGGTCTTTGCGGGCATCCTCCGCGCGATGGCCGACGATTATGGCGCGCTGGTGCTGATCGACGCGGGCACCGGCGCCGTTCTGCCCGAGACGGTGGGGATCGAACTTCTCGACACTTTCTTCGCGGCGGGGCGCGGCTTCGACCTTGCCCGGCCGGAGGCGGTCTGATGGACGGCGCTCTGCCCGGCGACAAGGCGACGATGGCGGTGTGCGAGCTTGGCCGGCTGATGCCGATGTTCCTCTGGGTCGCGCCCACCGGCCGCATCCGGGCGGCGGGCCCGACGCTCTCGAAAGTGTGCGGCGCGGGGCCGCTTTCAGGTGCGCGGTTCTTCGATGTCTTCGACCTGACGAAGCCCCGCCCTGCCGCGACGATGGAAGATCTTGCCCGCCTGACAGGCCAGCGGTTGCAGGTCCGGTTGCGGCATGGCGCGCGGACGTCGCTCCGCGGCCAGATCGTGCCCCTGGCCGCTGAGGAGGGCCTGCTGGTCAACCTGTCCTTCGGCATCGCCGTGGCCGAAGCGGTGCGCGACCACCGGCTGACCAACGCCGATTTCGCCACCACCGACCTGACGGTGGAACTGCTCTACCTGACCGAAGCCAAGGCCGCGGTGATGGAGGAGCTGGCGGCGCTGAACCGCCGGCTCGACACCGCGCGCCACGCGGCCGAGGCGCGGGCGCTGACCGATGCCCTGACCGGGCTCGCCAACCGCCGGGCGCTCGCCGCCGCGCTCGCACGGGCCGTCGACGCGGCGGCGCACGGGCGGCGCGGGTTCGCGCTGCTGCATCTCGACCTCGATCTCTTCAAGGCGGTGAACGACACGCTCGGCCATGCAGCGGGCGATTTCGTCCTGACCCGGGTGGCGGCGGTGCTGCGGGCGGAAACGCGCAAGCAGGACACGGTGGCGCGGGTCGGGGGCGACGAATTCGTGCTCATCCTTCCCGGCCAGGTGGACCCGGCCCAGATCGAGGCCGTCGCCCGCCGGATCATCGAGGGGCTGGAAGCGCCGCTTGTCTTCGAAGGCCGGCCTTGCCGGATTTCCGGCTCGATCGGGGCGACGGTCTCGTGCCTCTACCCGGTGCCGGAGGCCGACAGGATGCTGAACGACGCCGACACCGCGCTCTATGTCTCCAAGCGGCGGGGCAGGGGCCGGGCGACGATCTACGCCCCCGGCCTGCGCCTGCCCGAAGACAGGCGCGCGCCGGAACTTCCCTGAGGCGGAGGCAAAGACGGCGGGACCGGCTGAGCGGGCACCGGACGTCGCCGGCCCGCGTCAAGAAGCTGCCCGAATGCCCCTCCCGGCGCGGTCTTGCGCCCCCGTTGGCAGCGCCCGGCCGCCGTGGCAATATCGCGGCGGATGTCCGCAGCGCCGGCGAGTTCGTGGGGGAATGGATGGCGCGACGATCGCAACACCCCTTCGCGGCCACGCCCGCTTCCATGATGGGCGCGATGGTTCTGCGAAGGACCGGCGCCACCCTGGCATGGGAGGAACGGCCGCTGCCACGGCCCGGCCCGGGCGAGGTTCTCGTCAGCGTCGAGGCCTGCGCGGTCTGCCGCACCGACCTTCATGTCGTCGACGGCGAGCTTCCGGGGGGCAGGCTGCCGGTCATCCCCGGCCACGAGATCGTCGGACGCATCGCGGCGCACGGCCCCGGCGTCACCGCACCCGGCATCGGCGCCCGCGTCGGCATCCCCTGGCTCGGCCACACCTGCGGTCATTGTGCCTATTGTGCGGGCGGCCACGAGAACCTTTGCGACGCCCCGCAGTTCACCGGCTTCACCCGCGATGGCGGCTTTGCCACCCATGTCGTCGCCGATGCGGCCTATGCCTTTGCGCTGGACGGAGTGGACGATCCGGTGGCGGCGGCGCCGCTGCTCTGTGCCGGGCTGATCGGCTGGCGGGCACTGAAGATGGCCGGAGACGGGCAGCGGATCGGGCTTTACGGATTCGGCGCGGCGGCGCATCTGCTGGCGCAGGTGCTGCGCTGGCAGGGGCGCGAGGTCTTCGCCTTCACCCGCCCGGGCGACGGGGCCGCGCAGGCGCTCGCGCTGCGGCTCGGCGCGGTCTGGGCCGGCGCCTCCGGCGAACCGCCGCCCGCGGCTCTGGACGCGGCGATCCTCTTCGCGCCGGTGGGCGCCCTGGTGCCGCTGGCGCTCGGCGCATTGCGCAAGGGCGGCCGCGTCATCTGCGGCGGCATCCATATGAGCGACATTCCCGCCTTCCCCTACCGGCTCCTGTGGGAGGAGCGGCAGATCCTGTCGGTCGCCAACCTGACCCGCGCGGACGCTGCCGAATTCCTCGCGCTGGCGCCGCGGGCCGGTGTCCGCGCCGAAACCACGGCCTATCCGCTCGCCCGCGCCAACGCAGCCCTCGACGACCTGCGCCACGGCCGGTTCCAGGGCGCGGCGGTGCTGGTTCCGTGACCGGGCCGGGCCAGGATCATGATCCATGATGGGGAGGTCGCGATGGAAGAACTACCGCTCGCCCGGGCGTTTACGCTGATCGAGCCGGGGCCGGTCACGCTGGTCGCCACACGGGGCGACCGGGGCGACAACGTCATGACGATCAGTTGGACGATGGTGCTGGATTTCTCGCCGCGGCTGGCGATCTGCACCGGCCCCTGGAACCATTCCTGGGCGGCGCTGCGCGACCGGCGGGACTGCGTGGTGGCGATACCGACGGTCGATATGATCGACACGGTGATCGGCATCGGCACCTGCTCGGGCGCGGAAACCGACAAGTTCGCGGCCTTCCCGCTCTTGCGCGAACGCGCACGCCATGTCGGCGCACCGCTGATCCGCGACTGCCTCGCCAACATCGAATGCCGCGTCACCGATATCGTCGAGCGGCACGGCATTGTCGTCCTGGAGGGGCTCGCGGCCTGGATCAACAGAACCCGCGCCGAGCGGCGGACGCTCCACGCGGTGGGCGATGGCACTTTCGTGGCCGACGGCGAACGCATCGACCGGCGCGAGGCGATGCGCACGAAACTGCCCGAAGGGGTGTGAGCGTCGGGGACGGCCCGGCAGGTTCCGGTGCGGATCGCATGTGCCGCAGGGGCGCGGGCGGGCTCCGGCGTCGAGGTGGGGTGAAATGCCGACAGTCCCGGCTTCCGGCCGCGACTGCCAGATCACATTTTGCGGCGAATTCGGCGCATTTGACGACAGGAGGGGCGCTTTCCTTCCCGGAGTCTGTCTGGTCTGTGCCGAAGCATATCCGGTATGACGAAGGTAGCCGGGGCCCTCGTCTGGGCCGAAGGCATCAGGAAGGGTCGCCGCCCACGCTTGGCGGTTGGCGCAGCGTGCCGGCCCGTCTCAACATCCAGCCGGATCGTCAGCCCCCGGGAACCTCAGCGCTTTGTATTGGCGCGGCCAAGTCCGGAGCTTGCGGATCGGGGATGTCGATTCCTTCGTGACTGCGAGACATCACCTTGAATTCAATAGATGAATCAACTCAGGCGATTGATCCTAGCAGATGCCGGGCTCCAGCAGGCGCGAGTTCCGGAAAAAATAATTAATCAGTTGATTATGTGAATCGATCGACTATGCTTCGCTCAATCGGCCAATGCGCGGGAGCGCCGCGCCCGGGAGGGGAACAAGCCGAACGAGACAAGCCAGACAGGAGGAGCGAATGGCGAAGTACATGCTTTCTGACCCGAATTTCAGTGATGGTAAGCGCAAGGAAGTCATTGATCAGATCGTCGGGCAGTTCCGCGACCGGCCGGGCCTGAAGCTGATCGGCTACGAGCCGGACCCAGACTTCGATCGCCTTCCTGTCGAAGTCCTGGGTCGGCCGGAGGTTCTGCGCGAGGCGCTGCTGGCTGCCGCGGCCAAGGCATACGAACTGATCGACATGGAGAAGCAGCACGGCCACCATCCGCGCATCGGTGCCGTGGACACGATCGAGATCTATCCGGCCAAGGACGTGACCATCGAGGAATGCCGGGAGTTCGCCGAGGAACTAGGCAACGAGATTTTCAAGCGCCACGGCGTGCCGATCTATTTCACCGGCAAGAACGCCCGCAAGCCCGAGAATGAAGGGCTGACCTTTATACGCAAGGGCAACTACGAAGGCCTTCGTGACGCCGTGCGTACCGATCCCTCGCGTGCTCCCGATCTCGGGCCTGCAAAGCTGCACCCGACCGCAGGTGCCACCATTGTCGGCGCACTGGAAGAGCATGACGCTTATTTCAATGTGGTTCTGGACACTACCGATGTGTCCATCGCCAGGAAACTGGCCAGTGCCGTCCGGGGTCGGACCGGGGGCTTCACCAATATCCAGGGCGTGATCGGTCTGCCCCAGACCCATCGACGTACAGGCAAGGCATGCACCGTCGTGTCCTGCGAGGTGACCAATCCGCTCAAGACCCCGCTTCACCGGATCTATAACCTGCTGAAAGCTGAAGCCGCACGATATGGCGTGAATGTTATCGGCGGGCAGGTCTGCGGAACGATCGCCGCCGAAGTGCTGGTTCAGACCGCGGAGTGGTATCTCCAGCTCGAGGCGATCAACGGGCCCTGGGACTACAAGAGCCAGATCCTCGAGAACCATCTCCTCGAACTCGAATCCTGAGATTTGCAGTTGAATCCGGGAATCGCCACGCTGATCGCTGGAAGTCCCCGGATCGCCGCGCGGGGCCGCGGAAGACGACATGCAATCCACGACCATGCCGTGTTGCGCATCGGCGGATTGCATCTGATCGGTCCCTGCGGTCATCAGCCTTCGCAGAAATGCACCGGTGCCCGAGTTGCGGAAACTTCGTTCCCCGGTGCCGGCGAAGCGGACCGTGATGGCCCATAAAAATCGCGTCGCCCGCCGTTTCAACCGCGGGCGAGCGTGGCGGGTAGAAGGTGGAACATTGCGTGGCCGCTTCGTTGAAAGGCGCGGGCCCGCGTCTGCGGAGCGATGAATCGGGAAAAGTCGGATCGACAGGGGGTCAGCAAGGCGATCGAGGGATAGGGAGGTATACCTTATGGTTGCTGGAAAAATAGATACCGCGCACGGAACGGCATCAGCATCGCACAAGCCCGAGATGCAACGGGCGGTGAGCTGGTGGCAGGTGGTTTTCATAGCGCTGGGGGCGTGCGCGCTGGTGATGTTCAGTCTGGGGGGCATCTCCGCCGTCGTCGGCACCATCTCGCCCCTGGTTTGGGTGGTTTCGGCCACGATCGGGCTGCTGGCGACCTTTGCATATGCTGAAATGGCGGCAATGATGCCGAACAAATCCGGCGGCACCGCGAACTACGGCGCGACGGCTTGGATCCGGCATATCAAAGTGGTTGCGCCGATGTCCGTTTGGGGCAACTGGATCGCCTACAGTCCGATCCTCGCGATCGGTGCGGGGCTGGGGGCCGGCTACCTGCTTTCGATCTTCATTCCGCCGGATCACTACCTGAACACCTGGGAACTGACGCTCGTCGACCTCGGCATGTTGAAGCCGGGGCTGACTCTTCGCGCCAACTCGCAATTCGTTGTCGGAACCATCATCATGCTGGTGATCTGGACCATTCAACATGCGGGAATCCTGAGAACGGCATATGTCCAGATTGCGCTGGCAGTCGGAGGGTTGCTTCCCCTGGTGCTCGCCTGCTTCCTGCCTCTCGTTGGCGGCAAGGTGGCAATCGAGAATTTCTCGCCGTTCGTGCCGCTGAACGGGGCATGGGATTTCGAGGGCTGGAAGCTGTTCCTCGGGGGTCTGTTTGTAGCCGCTTGGTCGGCATACGCTGCCGAGAATGCAGTCTGCTACATGAGCGAGATGAAAGATCCCGAAGATGGCGGGCCAAAGGCGCTCATCTGGACCGGTGTGATCTGCCTGGTGGTATACGCCATCGTGCCGTTCGTGTTCCAGGGCGGCCTGGGGACCGAAGGCATGCTGGCTCCGGGAATCGAGAGCGGAGAGGCTGTGGGGGGCGCATTTGCCGGCCTGATAGGCGCTGGCCCGTTCTTCACCAAGCTGCTGGTCGTGATGCTGACCTTCAGCCTTCTCCTGGGAGTAATGACGGCAATGGCTGACTCGGCCAGAACCCTCTATCAGGGGGCCCACGACGGCTGGTTTCCGAAATTCCTCGACCATCTCAACGAGCACGGAGTCCCTACTCGCGCAATGTGGGTCGATCTCGCGTTCAACGCGTTTCTTCTGCTCATGTCGGACTACCTGTTCGTGCTTGCCGTTTCCGCCGTCAACTACGTGATATTCCACATGCTCAACATGAGTTCGGCATGGATTCACCGCATCGACAATCCGCGTTCGAAGCGGCCCTACCGCGCGCCGATGCTCATACTTGTCATCGTGGGCTGTCTGTCGTTCGTAAACGCGTTCCTGATCGGCGCCGGTGCCAACTTGTGGGGCGACGGTGTGATCCTTCTCGGTTTCGCTGTCGCTTTTGCCTCCGTTCCGGTGTTTCTCTACAGGCACTATGTAACCGACGGCGGCAAGTTCCCTGATCATATGCTGTCCGATCTGATCCCGCCGGGCGAGACAGAGCTGACTCCGACCCGGGCAGGTATCATCCCCTACCTCGTGATTGCCGGCAATATGCTCACGATATGGGCGGGATATCATATCTTCTGGGGTTCCTGATCGCGAATGCTTTCGCGGCATTGAAGATGGAGAAAAGAATGCTGATCAAGAAAACGATCGAGGAATTCAGCGCGGTCCTGGCCTCCGACGCACCGGCCCCCGGCGGGGGTAGCGTGGCCGCCCTGTCGGGTGCGCTCGGGGCGGACCTGATCGTCATGGTCTGTGCGCTGAGCATCGGAAAGGAGGGACTCGAGGACTACCGCGACCAGCTCAGCGCGTCCGCGACCCGGGCCCGCTCCCTGTCGGGAAGCCTGTTGCAGCGGGTGGATCTCGACACCCGGGCCTTCAACGGTGTCATGGCGGCCTTCCGGCTTCCCAAGGCCACCGATGATGAGAAGAAAGCGCGGTCCGAAGCGATCCAGAAGGGCTATCAGGAGGCGATCCAGTCGCCCCTCGGCATCGCGCGGGAATGCGTCGAGACGCTGCAACTGGCGGAATCGCTGTTGGGCAGGTCGAACACCAATGCGCTTAGCGACCTCGGCGTGTCGGCCCAGCAGGCCTATGCCGGGCTCGAAGGCGCGATCATGAACGTGAACATCAACCTCCCGTCGATCAAGGATGCCGGGTTCATCGTCGAAACGAAGGCGGAAACGGCATCGCTGCTCGCTGCGGGCAAGGCGGCGGCGAATGCGGTCAATGCTTATGTCGCCGGAAAGCTCGGATGATATAAGAGTTTGTTTTCTCGTGCGGCGATTGCAGCACGGCGGGGCGCAAGGATCGGACATCCGGTTTCCGCGCCTCGCCTCTGACGCTGCGCCGGTTGCGCTCGCCTTGCCGCGGTGAATCGCTTTCCGGAGCGGCATGTCCCGAAAGCGTGGGGGGCGCGCGGCAAGCTGCCCGGCACGATTGCCGGAAGCCGGGCCGAAAAGCAGGCTGCGCCGATGCCATTGCCTGCGGCGGCTTCCCGGCCCGGACTGCGCGTTTGGCCGATCTACCTGGCCGGCTTCGTGGACAATGGCCGCGGTGTCCCGGCTTCGTTTACTCAACCGGCCCTTCAGGCTGCGGAACTGCCCCGGACCGCCGGCGGTGGCGGCCTCGGGCAACGTCCTGTGCCGGTGTGCATGTGCGATCCGGCACGGCCGCCAGCCGGACCATAATCGAGGCAGGATGGACCTGTTCCCGGTTGTATGCCTCGTTCCCGACCGTATAAGGATCGGCGAGGACAGCAAGCGTGCGGGACGCGCCGGCTCGGGCGGAGTTGATCTGGTATGACGGCAAAACATGCGAGCGATCCCAGATCGACAAGATCAAGAGCCGGACGCCGCTCCTCCGGCGACCGACGCCCCGACGCGGAGGAAATCGCAAAGGTCGCGCTTGACCTCTTCGCCGAACGCCATTTCTCGGTCGTCACGATTCGGGATATAGGACGCGCGGCCGGCGTGAACAGCGCCATGATCTACTACTATTTCGAGGACAAGAATGAACTCTTCCGCGCGGCGATCGAGAACGCGATCCAGGAGGCATTTCTTCTTTTCGCCAAGCACAGAGAGATGGGCGCATATTCCGATGCTTCGGATGCCATTCGCGCCTGGTTCGACGTGCATATGATCTTGCACAGGAAATTGCGCAACGTCATCAAGATCGGCATCGACTGCAACTGCTTCAAAGACACCCTCCCGAATATAATGGACCCGATCAGGAATTTTTACGTGGAGGAACGACGGATATTGCTGGATATATTCGCAAGGCACGATGATACGAAGAACCTGTCCAACATCGAGCAGACGACACTGGCGACTTTGATATCCACAAGCCTTGACGGGATTCTTACCCGATCCCTGCTTCTCGACGATTTCGACATGATCGATGCTGCCCGGGAGTTCGAGCGGTTGATTTCCTGCTTTCTGTCGCGGCAGGCCTGAGATTCGAGAGTTCCCGCGCAGGTACCGGAAACGACAGATCGCGACGTGCGATCCTGTCCTTCGTGGCCTCGCCCCTTGTCCCCGGCCGATGCATCCGGCAGCCCCCTCAAGCCGATCACGAAGCGGCGCTGCCAGACCCTTCGGGCGGGCCGACTGTCAGGCGGCTACCCTTCCGGGACACGAAGGGCGCCAGCCCTCGTACCTGACGGCGGACCGGTGCCTGAAGAACGAGATCCCGGCCGACTGGTCGCAGCAGGCGACGCTCTTCCGCGCGGCCTGATCCGGTCAAATCCCAAACTGGAAAGGCGAAATCCGCGACGAGAGACGCATCGGGAATATCCGCGCGTCAGGCGCCCGTTTTGCGGTCTCTCGTCTTCGGATCAACGCGCAAGCCACGGAAAATGCGCCATGATACCGCGGTCGGGAGGAGTGTCTCTGATACGGCGGGGTGAGTGGCAGCCCGTAGGGGAGTCGAACCCCTCTTCCCAGGTTGAAAACCTGGTGTCCTAACCGATAGACGAACGGGCCGCGCTTGGCGTGGGCGGTGTTTAGGCCAGAGGCCCGTGACTCGCAAGAGGATTTTTCGTCGTTTTCACGGCTTTCCCCTCAGGCGGGGGCCGCGTCCTCGAGCCGGAACTGGGGCCTTGAGCGCCCCTGCCAGTGGTTGAGTTCGAGCCGCCCCGCGAGGTGAAGGCGCATCCCCCCGTGTCCTTCGATCACCGACCCGAGCGGCCCGTCGAAGGCGCCGAAGGCCACTGCCTCCAGGCTCTGGCCAAGACCGTCGGAAAAGCCGAAGCGCAGGTGGCTTTCGCCGACCCGGCGGCTGTGTGTCACCACCATGCCGGCGAAAGCGAAGCGAGGGGAAGGGGCGCCCTGGCCAAAGGGCCCCGCCCGCTCGATCTCCTCGATGAGGGCAGCGGTCACCGCGCCGGGCATCAGGAGCCCGTCGAGGCGCAGGTCGCGCGGGCCGGATGCCGCCGCGCCCTGGCGGGCGAGGAGGTCGGAAAGCCGTTCCATCGCCTCCTCCAGCCGGTCGCGGGCAACCGTCAGGCCCGCCGCCATCCGGTGCCCGCCACCCTTCAGCAGGAGCCCCTCGGCCGCCACCCGCTGCACCGCCGCGCCGAGGTCGATCCCCTCGACCGAGCGGCCGGAGCCCTTGCCCTCGGCGCCGTCGAGGCCGATCACCACCGCCGGCCGGCCGGTCGCCTCCTTCAGCCGCGCGGCGACGATGCCGACGACGCCGGGGTGCCAGCCCTCGCCGGCGGCCCAGACGAGCGGCGCATCGAGGCCCCGCGCCTCGGCCTGCGCGAGCGCCGCGTCGCGCACCCGGGCCTCGATCTCGCGCCGTTCGGTGTTCAGCGCGTCAAGCCGCCCGGCCAGTGCCGCGGCCTCGTAGGCGTCCGCCGTGGCGAGGAGCCGGGCGCCGAGATCGGCCGCGCCGATCCGTCCGCCGGCATTGACCCGGGGGCCGAGCAGGAAGCCGAGGTGATAGGGCGTCGGCGCCCGGTCGAGACGGGCGATGTCGGCGAGCGCGGTGAGCCCCGCCCGCTCGCGCCGCGCCATCACCTTCAGCCCCTGGCGCACCAGCGCCCGGTTGACGCCGGTGAGCGGTGCCACGTCGGCCACCGTGGCCAGCGCCACGAGGTCGAGGAGCGCCATCAGGTCCGGCCCGCCGAGCCCGTCGGCGCGCAAAAGCCGGTTGGCCTCGACCAGCATCAGGAAGACCACCGAGGCGGCGCAGAGATGGGAAAGCGCGCCGGTCTCGTCCTGCCGGTTGGGGTTGACCACGGCCAGCGCCGGCGGCAGCGTCTCGGCGCCGAGGTGATGGTCGAGGATCACCACGTCGGCGCCCCGCGCGGCGGCCACCGGCCCGTGGCTCAGCGTCCCGCAGTCGACGCAGAGGATCAGGTCGTGGGCGGCGGCGAGTGCCGCCATCGCCGGCTCGTTCGGCCCGTAGCCCTCGTCGATCCGGTCCGGGACATAGAGCGTGGCCTCGCGTCCGAAATGCCTCAGCCACCAGACGATGAGCGCCGCCGAGGCGCCGCCGTCGACGTCATAGTCGGCGAAGATCGCGATCCGCTCGCGCTCCTTCAGCGCGCGCACGAAGCGGCCGGCGGCCGGCCCCATGTCCTTCAGCGACCGCGGATCGGGCAGCAACTCGCGCAACTGCGGCTCGAGGAAGCGCACCGCCTCCTCCGCGGCCACCCCGCGCGCGGCAAGCACGCGGGCGAGCGGCAGCGCGAGGCCGGTCGCCTGCGCGATCGCCTCGGCTTGGCGGTCGGCCTCGGCCGAGGGGCCGGTCCAGCGGCGGCCGGTGGCGGATCGTTCGACGCCGAGAAATGCGCTCATTCCAGCTCCGTTGCCGCGCCCCTGCCACAGGGCGCGATTTCCCCTTCTTCGTTGCCGAAATACCCCGGGGGTGCGGGGGCGGCGCCCCCGCCGCGGCCGGGTCAGCGGATCGGGTTGCGGTAGATCATCCGGCGGACCGAGCCGGTCTTCGACCGCATCAGGATCGTCTCGGTCTCGATGAAGGTCGGCTCGCGCCGCACCCCGCGCAGGATCGAGCCGTTGGTCACGCCGGTCGCCGCGAAGATCACGTCGCGCGTCACCATCTCGTCGCGGGAATAGATGCGGTTGAGGTCGCGGATCCCGGCCTTGGCGGCGCGGCCGCGCTCGTCGTCGTTGCGGAAGAGGAGCCGGCCCCAGATCTGCCCGCCCATGCATTTCAGCGCCGAGGCCGCCAGCACCCCCTCGGGTGCGCCGCCCGAGCCCATGTACATGTCGATGCCGGTGATCTCGGATTCGGCGCAGTGGATCACCCCGGCCACGTCGCCGTCGGTGATCAGCCGGATCGCCGCGCCGGTCGCGCGCACCTCGCGGATCATCTCCTCGTGGCGGGGGCGTTCGAGGATGCAGACGGTGATGTCGGTCGGCTTGCACGTCTTCGCCCGGGCGAGTTCGACGACGCGCTCGGTCGGGCTCATGGCGAGGCTGACCACGTCCTTCGGCAGGCCGGGACCGACGGCGAGCTTGTCCATGTAGACGTCCGGCGCGTGCAGGAGCGTGCCGCGCGGCGCCATCGCGATCACGGTCAGCGCGTTCGGCATGTCCTTGGCGGTCAGCGTCGTGCCTTCGAGCGGGTCGAGCGCGATGTCGACCTCCGGCCCCTCGCCGGTGCCGACCTTCTCGCCGATGTAGAGCATCGGCGCCTCGTCGCGCTCACCCTCGCCGATCACCACGGTGCCGCGGATGTCGAGCAGGTTGAGCTGGTTGCGCATCGCGTTGACCGCGGCCTGGTCGGCGGCCTTCTCGTCGCCGCGCCCGATGAGGCGGGCCGAGGCATGGGCGGCGGCCTCGGAAACGCGGGCGAGGCCCAGCGAAAGCATGCGGTCGTGGAATTCCTGGGCGTCGGCCATGATCTGTCCCTGCTGGTGCGGCTTGCGCCGCATCTAGCCGCGCAGGCGGCCGCGGGGCAAGCCCCGCGCGTGCCTCAGACCGATTCGATGCGGATCGCCACCGGCTCGCCGACGACGACGCCGGTGGCGGGCAGGCGGCGCACGGCATGGTCCACCGCCTCGCGCGTGGTCTTGTGGGTGACGATCAGCACCGGCGCCGAGGTGTCGGCATGGCCGTATTGCCGCATCCGGTCGATCGAGATGCCTTCCTCGCCCAGCACCGTCGCCACCTTGGCAAGCGCGCCCGGCTTGTCGGTCAGTTCCATTCTCAGGTAGTGCGGCGCCGGTGCGGTGGCTTTCGCCGGCACCGCATCGGCGAGCGTCGCCGCCGGCTGGCCGAAGGTCGAGATGCGGCAGCCGCGCGCGATCTCGACCACGTCGGACATCACCGCCGAGGCGGTGGGTCCTTCACCGGCGCCGGGTCCGCGCAGCACGATCTGGCCGACGCTGTCGCCTTCCAGCACGACCATGTTGGTGCCGCCCTGCAACTGGCCGAGCGGGCTGTCGGCCGGCACCAGGCAGGGCGACATGCGCTGTTCCAGCCCCCGCCCTGTCATCTGTGCGACGCCCAGAAGCTTGATGCGGAAGCCCATGTCGGCGGCGCGGCGGATGTCGTCGATCGAGATGCGGCCGATCCCCTCCAGCTCCACCGCCTCGAACGCCACCCTGGTGCCGAAGGCGATCGCCGCCAGCAGGCTGAGCTTGTGGCCGGCGTCGATGCCGCCGACGTCGAGGCTGGGGTCGGCCTCCAGGTAGCCAAGCTGCCGCGCCTCCTCGAAGACCTCGGCATAGGGCAGGCCCGCGCTTTCCATCCGCGTCAGGATGTAGTTGCAGGTGCCGTTCATCACCCCCATGACGCGGCGGATCTCGTTGCCGGCAAGCCCCTCGGTCAGTGCCTTGACGACCGGGATGCCGCCCGCGACGGCGGCTTCGAACCGGATCACCCGGCCCTTCGCCTCGGCCTCGGCGGCGAGCGCATGGCCGTGATGGGCCAGCATCGCCTTGTTCGCCGTCACCACGTCCTTGCCGGCCGCGATGGCGGCGCGGGTCGCGTCCAGCGCCGCGCCCTCGGACCCGCCCATCAGCTCGACGAAGACGTCGATGTCCTCGCGCGCGGCGAGCCGGACGGGGTCTTCCTCCCAGCCATAGGCGGAAAGGTCCGCATCGCGGTTCTTCATCCGGTCGCGGGCGGCGACGGCGCTGATCGTGACCGCGCGTCCGGTGCGCCGCGCCAGAAGCTCCGCATGGCGCTGGACGATCTTCACCGTGCCGATCCCCACCGTGCCGAGACCGGCGATGCCGAGACGCAGGGGCTTGGACATGGGGAACTCCGTGATTGCGATGGCCCGGCGGGGCGTCACGGGTGTTAGCCCGAGACGCGGCGGCATGCAACGCGCTTGGGGGACGCGCGCGGGAGAAGGGGGGGGCGGCTCAGCCGGAGGGGCCCGCCGACCGGAGTGCCGACGCCCGCGCGCGCAGCGCCGCGGC